>JBFGDZ010000015.1:0-33984 GCA_041580375.1 Candidatus Polarisedimenticolia bacterium | reverse complement strand
TCACCGAGCGGCGTCAGCAGCCATTCGTTTCCGCCCGGGTACCATGTCGGGCGCGATCGTCCGGGGCTCCGGGTGTGAAGGTACGCGCAGTTCGTCACGATGCCGTTGAGGTTGACCGCCTTGAACAGGTCGATGTATCCGTCGCGGTCGAGATGGATGAAGCGCACGCCCATGTCGAGCCAGAAGCCGTCGCCGAACTGCCGGACGAACGGCTCGTCCGGGAGAATCCAGTCGGGGTCGTGCCGGTAGGCGCCGCGGTCATGGACGTAAACGCGACTGTCCGCGGATCCCCAGTTTCGCGCCCTCGAGCGCGCGAGATCGGCGCGCCCGTCGCCGTTCACGTCGACGATCCGCACGCCGAGATCCTCCCCGAAGTCCTGATCCTCGATCTCGTGCATCCGGACGAACGGCTCGTCGGGCAGCGGCCAGGAGCCGCCGACGTCCGCCGTGAAGCCGGAGCCCGTGTTCAGGTGCACGGACTTCCGGATCCCCTGCCCGAAATAGGACGCGATGCGCACGACGTCCATGTAGCCGTCGTCATTGACGTCCAGGAAGCGCACTCCGTTGTCCATCGGGCGGCGGGAGCCGCGCCTGAGGACGAAGAAGGCGCTGCCGCCAGGGTCGAAAGGCCTGACCAGGTTCAGGAGCGAGGCCGACCAGTCCGGATCATGGACGAACCCGGTGCCGCTGTTGAGATAGACCCCGTACTCCGCGGCGGCGGCGAAACCGACGACGTGTCCCGTCAGACGGAGGAGGTCCGGCAGACCGTCGCGGTTCACGTCGACGAAACGCGCCCCCGCATCCTCGTCCGCCTCGGGGCGGGTGTAGACGAATGGAACGGGCGGCTCCCCGCCGGGCTGGGCCGCCGGCCAGCCGATCGCGGCGTCGATGCCGTAGGCGTATTCGATCGGGGGGAGGGTCGATCCGGCGCCGTCGCGGCGCCGGATCCGGATCAGGCGGGAGTCGTGGGGGGGAAGTGGAGCGGTGGAGGCCGTCGAGTCGCCGGACGAAGCGCTGCTCGCGATCGAGGAGCCGCCGTCGAACGTGGGGTGCCGGCCCGGGGGCTGCCGCGGAGCGCGCGGCTCGTCGTGGCGGCCGCCGCCGGGATCGCCGGAGGGTGGAGGGTCCGCCGGGGGACACGTCCCGAGGCGGTTGAAGTCGTGCGCGGTGTCGTAGTCGAGCGCGTAGACGCGCGCGATCGCGCCGGCTGCGCTCGTCGTGACCGCCGAGAGCCGGAAGGGGATCCGCTCTCCCCACAGGCGCGGGGCCTGGTCTCCGCGCCCTTCCCAGCAGAGATCGACGGCGTTCGAGGCCGCCAGACCCGTCGCGGGGTGCGCGGCGTAATCGATCCGCACGGCGAACAGATGGTTCCCCGCGACTTCATAGGCGATCTCCATGACGTTGCCGGACGTGTCCTCGACGCGATCCAGCCCCCACTCGAGGTCGGGGACCTGCGAGGCGCGCGAAGCGGGAGGATTCCCGACTGCGCCGAAACGATAGAAACGCCCGTCCCTCCCGCGCGCGATCCAGAAACTCGATCCGGGGCCGAACGGTCCCGGCGTGAGTCGCTCGATCAGGAAGCCGCTGTCGATGGCGGTCCGGAACCGCGTCGAGTCGCCGTCGATCGCGATCAGGTCGTATGTGCTGCCGTCGAGCGCGAGCGTGAAGGTGTCGGAGTTGTCGAATCGGGGGGGTCCGAAGCGGGTGCTCCGGCGGATCGATCCGATCTCGAGTGCGAAGCCGGCTCCGGCCTCTCCTGTGGCGTCGCCGCTACTGTACCTCAACGCCAGGCGCGGCTGCATGCCGCGTCGCCCCGGCGGGACCTCGATCGGGAAGCTCACCGTGGCGAGGCCGTGCGCAGGCGACACCTCGGGGACCCCGGGAGTCGCGACCGGCGCGAGAAGCGGGTCCTCGCCCTGCGGCGCGGCCCCGGCGGGGACGCACACCGTCAGGAGCGCCAGGAGCGCCATGGCGGAGGCCACCCCGGGGCGCGCGCCCCGCTGGTGGGGAGGGGTCCGGACCTCCGGTTCTGCCGCCCCCTGGCGCCCCGGCCCGCCCGGCTCCCCTCCCCATATCACGCATCTTCGAATTCCGATCATGAGACCCTCTCGCACAGCGCCGGACCGACGACGTCACGAGCAGGAGCGGGAGGGCAATCGGGGTGCCAGATGGGCGCGGCGCGGCAGGGGAGCACGGGCGCTCGCGTCGAAGTGCTTTTATTTCAAGGACTTCGGTGGGATCCGCAGGGGCGGCTCTGCGCCCGACCGCTCATCGCGCTCCGCCGCGAGGCGTCCGCCTCCGGACGGCCCGGACGAACGGATCCCGCCGGCGGGCCCGCGGAAGGGCCGATTCGTGTTGCACGGGACGTGTGATGCCGGTAGTTTTCAACGGACCTCCGCCACATACGGCGACTGAATCGTGATGAACGAGAATCGAGGGGGGAGATCGTGAATCACGCCCGACGGCAGCATGTATCACGGGGCATCAGCCCGGTCCGCATCATCAGGCTGCCCGTGCTGGCGGCCATGCTCACCGCACTCCTGGCCGCACTCCCGGCACGGGCCGAGTACGTCAATTTCGAGTCGTCCCACGTCCACCCAATCGATCTGAGGGCCGGCCGGCTGCTGGCGGTCAACACGCCGGACGCCCTGCTGGAGGTGTTCAGCGTCGGCCCCGGGGGCGGCCTCCTTCACGCTGGATCGATCCCGGTGGGGCTCGAGCCGGTGACGGTGCGCGCCCGCACCGACTCGGAGGCCTGGGTCGTGAACCACCTTTCCGATTCGATCAGCATCGTCGACCTCGACCTGGGCGTGACGACGAGGACCCTGCTCGTCGGCGACGAGCCGAACGACGTCGTCTTCGCGTCCGGCCGCGCCTTCGTGGCGGTCTCGCAGCTCGATCAGGTCCGGGTCTACAACCTCGCGAACCTCGACGAGGCGCCCCGCGTGATCGATCTGTTCGGCAGCGACATCCGCGCGCTCGCGACCTCGCCCGACGGCGCTCGCGTGTACGCCATCCCGATGCACTCGGGAAACGGGACGACCGTCGTCAACGCCAACATCATCGAGAACAACAACGACGGGCTGGATCAGAACCGGCTCAACGCGCTGGGGCTCCACGATCTCTCCTGCAACGGCGGCCCCCCGCCCTATCCGCCCCTTCCGAACGGCATCACGCGCAACCCCGGTCTCAACGATCCGTCGGCCCCGGCGCAACCGCCGGTGGGGCTGATCGTGAAGTGGGACTCCGCCTCGGGGCGCTGGCTCGACGAGGCGGGGCAGAACTGGACCCACTGCCTTCCATACCGTCTGCCGGACCACGACCTGTTCGTCATCAACGCCGCGAGCGCCAGCCTGGACCCGACGACGGTGCGGGGACTGGGAACGACCCTGTTCGATGTGTCGGTCAACCCGGCGAACGGCCGGATCTACGTTCCGCACACCGAGGCTCGGAACTTCGTGCGGTTCGAGCACCCGCTCGGCGTGCGCGGCCACATGGTGGACAACCGCATGGCGATCGTCGACCCGGGGAGCGGCTTCGCCGCCACGATCGTCGACCTGAACGGGCACATCGACCGATCGAGCGATCCGGCCACCAACATCGTCGAGCGTATGGCGAGCATTTCGCAGCCCGGCATGATGGTGTGGAAGGCGGACGGGTCGGCCGCCTGGCTGACCGCCATCGGATCGCGGAAGGTGTTCCGCGTCGCGGGGGGCTGCTCGCAACCGGCCTGCATCTTCGGCGGCCAGCGCCAGGCGCCGGACGCGGTCGAGGTCGGTGAGGGCCCGACCGGCGTGGCGCTCAACGAGGCAGCGGCTCGCCTTTATGTACTGAACCGGTTCTCCAACAGCATCGCCGTCGTCGACACGGACGCGCTCCGGAAGCTCGGCGGCGACATCCCGCTGCACGATCCCAGCCCGGACGTCGTCCGCAGCGGGCGGCGCCACCTGTACGACGCGATCGACAGCAGCGGGCACGGCGACGCGGCCTGCTCGTCCTGCCACATCTTCGGGGACAAGGACGAGCTGGCCTGGGATCTGGGTGACCCCACGGGCGAGTTCGCCGCCTACGGTACGGCGGGGGACAACGTGCGCTTCACGTTCTTCGGCGTCGATTGTCCGCCCTCGATCTGCGCGGCGCACGCGGGCTTCGATCCGCAGAAGGGACCGATGACGACGCAGACGCTGCGCGGCATGCTGGAGCCGCTGCACTGGCGCGGCGACCGGCCCACGATGAACTCGTTCAACAAGGCGTTCGTCGGCCTGATGGGACGAGCGGACATCGGCCCGATCAACGGCGAGCCGGCCGGCCTTCCGGCCTCCGACATGGAGGAGTTCCGCCAGATGGCGCTCGGCATCGCCTTCCCGCCGAACCCGTACCGCGATCTCGACGACACGATTCCGAACGCCAGCCTGTTGATCCCGGGCATGCGTCTGTCCGGCAATCCGAGGACCGGGGAGACGCTGTTCAACACGAACGCCTCGGACGGCGGACAGACCTGCGAGTCGTGCCACCAGCATCCGTTCGGCGCCACGGGAGGGAAGCTCGGAGGCCTCGAGCCGGGCGACCCGAACTCGGCCGTGGCGGGGCTGTTCAACGGATCGCTCGACGGCGTGCCGCACAGCGACCTGAAGGTGCCGCACCTGCGCAACATGTACGAGAAGTCCGGCCCGCGCTTCGGCAGCCACACCGACCCGTCCGACCCGCCGGCGGACCAGAAGGTCGGATTCGGATTCATTCACGACGGCTCCATCCCGGACATGGAGACGTTCCTGTCGGCAGGCGTGTTCACGCTCACGGCGCAGGAGGTGCGGGACCTCACGGCCTTCATGTTCCTGTTTCCCACCGGCGTCCGGCCCGCCGTGGGCGGGCACGTCACGCTCCCGGCGGGGACTCCTCCGACCGGCACGACGGCCAGCGAGTCGAGGCTCGCGACGCTCGTGAGGGTCGGCAACCTGGCCGACGCGGGGCGCCACTGCGAGCTGACGGCGTCGGCGATCGCCGGCGGGCGGCTGCGCACCTGGTATCTCGACGGCGGGGCCGGCTCGGGCGGCCTGTGGACGACCGACGTGTCCGGGGAGCCGCAAATCACGACCGCGGCGCTGCGCGAGAGCGCCTCGGGCTCGATCTCGTTCCTGTGCGCCACGATCGGATCGGGCGTGCGCCTGGGAGGGGACCGGGACGGCGACCTGGTGCTGAACGGCGACGACTGCGCGGACGGCGATCCGCTCATCGCCACCGCGCCCGATCGGGTGAGCGGCGTGGCGGCGAGCGGTGCGGCGCCCACGCTCGGCTGGACGGCGCAGGGCGGGGGCTCCGCCGGGTCGGACATCGTCTACGATGCCCTCGGCGGTTCCGTCGCCGCTGCGGCGCAGCAGGGGCTCCTCGCTGCGACTTCCTGTCTGGCGGGGGGGCTGCGGGACACGACCTTCACCGATCCGTCGGCCGATCCGCCGGTCGGAGAGGTCCGCTACTATCTCATCGGCGCGCGCAACGTCTGTGGAACGGGTGGGTACGGTCCGGGGAGGGACGCCCTGGCGTCGATCGACTGCAGCGCGCCGACCGTGATCGCAGGCGCGGGTGCCCCGCAGTCGCGCTGACGCCCGTCGAGCGGCCTCCGTCCCGCAGGGGCGGGGCGAACGGGGGCAGGTGGGCGGCTCGGGCGGAAGCGGGTAGAATGCCCGCGCGCTCCGGATGGTCGCCGGCGCCGCCGACGCGGAGGTCCCCGTGAAGCGAGTCCCCATCCTCCTCCTGCTTCTCCTTCCGCTCGCGGCCTGCTCCGACGACGGCGACACGATCATTCTGGACGGGCTCGACTGCGGCCTGGTCCGCGCCGACCTGACCGGGGACTGGGTCGTCACCTTCGTCAGCGGCTCGCGCACCCTGGTCAACTGCGACGATCCGGCGCTCGACGGCACGGTCGTCGACGTGACCTCGATCCCCCAGACGTTCTCGAACGTACTCGTCGTGGGAAGCGGCGGAAGCGCCGGGTTCCAGGTCGTGGGCAACGACGCCTCGCTGCCGCACCTGACCGAGCTGATCGCCAACGTGGAGGCCGACTCCTGCCTGGCGCTCGTGACCATCTGGGAGGGGCTCGACGACGACGCCTTCTTCCAGTGCATCGGCACCTTCGATCTCGATACGCTGTCGATCGCGGCGTTTTGCGACTCGGCCGAGATCGACCCTCTTCCGGATGATGGTCTCATCGGCGACACCTGCGATCTGAACGCCTCGATCGCCGTCAGCGTGGACGTCTTCCCCTGAGACGGGCTCCATATGCTCGCGCCCGCGGCGCGGCCGATTCCGCGCGGCGGCGCCCCAACTGGACGCCGCCGGCCGATCGGCGATAAAATGCTCGTTCGATCTGGATGGCGAACCAATCGATCGGGCGGGGCCGAACGTTGAACGTGAGAGAGATCGAGGAGAAGATCAGACGGGGCATCCCCGATGCCCGCGTGGAGGTCGTGGGCGAGGACGCGCACTTCAGCGCCCTCGTCGTGTCGCCGGCCTTCGAGGGGAAGTCCCGCATCGAGCAGCACCAGATGGTGTACGCGCTCCTGCGGGAGGAGATGGCCAGCCAGGCCGTTCACGCGCTGCAGCTCCGGACCATGACCACGGCGGAATGGGACCGGGAGCACGGCGTTTAGGAGAGTTCAGAGTGTCCGAGGAGATTCTCAGTCAGATCAAGAAGGAAATCGAGGGGAACACCATCACCCTGTTCACCAAGGGAACGGCCGATATGCCGATGTGCGGCTTCTCGCAGCGCACGATCGCCATCTTCAGGGAGATCGGCAAACCGTTCAAGGCGATCGACGTGCTCCCGGATCCCCGCATCCGGCAGGTCCTCTCCTCCTACAGCCAGTGGCCGACCATTCCCCAGGTCTTCATCAAGGGGAAGTTCATCGGCGGCTGCGACATCATCAGCGAGATGTTCATGAAGGGGGAGCTGCAGCCGATGGTGGAGGCGGCCTTCGAGAAGTAGCCGCGCGCTTCACTCCCCGATGATCTTCACCAGGACCCGCTTGGGCCGGCGTCCGTCGAACTCGCCGTAGAAGATCTGCTCCCACGGGCCGAAGTCGAGCTTGCCCTTCGTGACGGCGACGACCACCTCGCGCCCCATCACCTGCCGCTTATGGTGCGCGTCCCCGTTGTCCTCGCCCGTGCGGTTGTGCCTGTACCGCTCGGGGCTGGCGTCGAACGGGGCCAGCCATTCCAGCCACCGTTTGTAGTCCTCGTGTAGCCCCGGCTCGTCATCGTTGATGAAGACCGAGGCCGTGATGTGCATGGCGTTGACCAGGCACAGCCCCTCCTTGACCTTCGAGGCGGCGACGGCCTTCTCCACGTCGCGGGTGATGTTGACGAAGTCCATCCGGTGCGGTGTTTCGAACGTCAGGCGAACGGTGTGCGATCGCATGGCGGCCCTCCCCCTGGTCGAGTCGTGGCCTTATTCTCGGCCCGCCCCGCGGGCCGGGTCAACGGACGGGATGCGCCCGACGCGGCCCCCGGGGGGACCCCTGAGGGGCGCCCCGATGGGGCCATCCGTTTCGCTCCCGCACGCTGGCACGGGCCGCCGGCGGACCCTACATTCTCCGGCCGGGGCCGATCTGCGTGCCGCGGCCCAAACGACTGGAGTCACGGAGGTTCGCCGATTCCCAACACCGCCGAGTACGTCAAGAGAGCCAGGGCGGCCGCCCGCGACGGCGACTTCTCGCAGGCGGGGGACTTCTACCGCCTGGCGGGCGACTGGAAAAAGGCGAACAAGATGTACCTCAAGGGGGGGCACTTCGAGCAGGCGGCCCGCCTCGCCGAGGAGATGGGGGACCTCCCCTCCGCCTCCCTCTACCACCTGAAGGCGGGGGATCTGCGCGCGGCCGGCGAGGTCGAGCTGCGGCTGGAGAACAGGGAGAAGGCGGCCTACTATCTCATCCGCGCGCGGCAGCACCAGCGCGCCGCGGAGCTCCTCGAGGAGTTGGAGCAGCACGACAAGGCGGCGAAGCAGTACGAGCAGGCCGGCTTCACCGAGAAGGCGGCGCTCCTCTACGTGCGCGCCGGGCAGCACATCAAGGCGGCGGTCCTGTTCGAGGGGCTGATCGACGACCTCGAACGGAGCGAGCCGGGATCCCACCAGTCCGAGGCCGACAGGGCGAATCTCGCCCGGTATCACCGCTACTGCGGGGAGCTGCTGCAGAAGGCGGGGCGGAACGAGCGCGCGGCCGGGCATTTCGAGGGCGCTCTCATGATGGAGCAGGCGGCGGCCGCCTGGCGCGCCGCGGGTGAGGTGGAGAAGGCCACCGACATCCTCCTGAAACTGCAGAAGCCGGAGGAGGCGTACGCCCTGCTGCGCGAGGCGGGTCAGGACCTCTCCTCCCTGTCGCCGGCCGTGCAGGCCGAGATCCTCATCCGGCAGGGCAAGCACGCCGAGGCGGCGGGGATCCTCGAGAAGGCCGGCAGCCTCTACCGCGCCGCCGAGGCATTGGCGAAGGCCGGGGAGTCGGGCCGTGCGGCCGCCCTGTTCGAGAAGGAGGGGGAACTCGAGCAGGCCGCACACCAGTACGTGAACGGCGGCCTGCACGAGGACGCGGCGCGCATGCACGAGGCGATGCGGGACTATCGGAGCGCCGCGGAGCTGTACCGCAAGGCGGGCAGGTCCGAGGAGGCCGCCCGGGTGCATCTGAAGGCCGGCGACCCGGTCGCGGCCGCACGCATCCACTACGAGCGCAAGGACTTCGACGCGTGCATCCAGGCGCTGCAGAAGGTCGGGGCCGATCAGGCCGATTATCGGAAGGCCTGCTTCCTGCTGGGCCGGGTGTTCGCGGAGCAGGGTATGCACACGCTGGCGGCCGACAAGTTCGTCGCCGCCATCGACGGCGACGACATCGACGACGACACGGTTCTCATCTACTACTCGCTCGCCCTGGCTCATGAGTCGAACATGCGCCCGCGCGAGGCGCTGCGCATTTACCAGAAGATCCTGTCCTTCGACTACGGCTACAAGGACGTGCTCGATCGGATGCGCGCGATCGAGAGCCAGCCGCTCAAGACGCTCGGCGCGCGGGGGGGAAGCGCCAGGGACGCCGCGGCGAACGAGAGCGGCTGGGCGGAGCCCGATCGCTACCGCGTCGGGGAGTCGCTCGGCACCGGCAAGCTCGGGGAGGTGTTCCGCGCCGTCGATGCGGCGCTCGAGCGGCCGGTCGCCATCCGACGGCTCCGGGAGGAGCCGCACGAGGCCGGCAAGGCCGACCGGTTCCTCAAGGAGGCGGCCGCGACGGCGCGTCTGAGCCATCCGCGAATCGTCTCGACCTACGACACCGGCGCCGACGGGCAGGGCAAATTCATCGTCACGGCGCTCGCCGAGGGCGTCACGCTGCGGTCCCTGCTCAGGGACAAGGTGCGGTTCGAGGTGCACCGCGTCGTCGAGATCGGCCGGCAGATCCTGGAGGCGCTCGACCACGCTCACGAGCGCGGCGTGCTGCACCGCAACCTGCGTCCCGAGAACATCTTCGTCGACGAGAACGACCACGTGTCGGTGTCGGACTTCGGACTGGCGGTGCGTCTGTCGGATCTCGACACGGAGGAGCTGTCGAGCGGAAGCCAGATGCAGTACACGCCGCCGGAAGCGCTGCTGAGGGAGAGGGTGGACGAGCGATCCGACCTCTACTCGTTCGGCATCGTCCTTTACGAGATGGCGATCGGCCGGCCTCCGTTCGCGGGGAGCGAGATCGGCCACCAGCAGGTCAACGCCGCGGTCCCGCTGCCCGGGCCCGGCGAGCGCCCGCTCCCGCGATTCCTCAGGAGCGTCATCGTGCGCTGCCTGGAGAAGGACAAGGAGAAACGCTATTCCTCGGCGCGCGCCGTGCTGGAGGACCTGCAGATCAAGGAGGTCGTGCCGGGGATGGTCGTCAGCGGGCGCTACGAGGTGCTGGCCGAGATCGGACGGGGCGGCATGGGCGCCATCTTCCGCGCCCGCGACGTCGAGCTGGACGAGACGGTCGCGCTGAAGTTTCTCAGCGGGGAGATCGGCGCCGAGATGGTGGCGCGGCTCGTGCAGGAGATCAAGACGGCCCGCAGCGTCATCCATCCCAACGTCGTGCGCGTGTTCACGCTGGAGAAGTGGCGCGAGCACCGCTTCATCGTCATGGAGTACATCGACGGGGCGCCGCTGGTCCGCTGGATGGAGCGCGATCCGGCTCCATCCCGGACGGACCGCCTGAGACTCGCCGTCCAGATCGGCCAGGCCGTCGACGCGGCGCACCGCAAGGGGATCATCCACCGCGACATCAAGCCCGAAAACATCCTGGTGACGGGCGCCGGGGAGGCGAAGGTGCTGGACTTCGGCATCGCCCGCCCCGAGGTGCCGGGGACGCGCCTGACCTCCACCGGGACCGTCCTGGGCTCGCCGATGTACATGTCGCCGGAGCAGATCCAGGCGAAGCGGCTCGATCGCCGCGCGGACGTCTACTCGCTCGGGGCCGTTCTCTACTTCGTGTTCACGGGGATCGAGCCGTTCTCGGGTACGAGCGTGCAGGAGATCCTGATGAAGCACCTGCAGGGCCGGCCGAAGCCTCCCCACCAGATCGATCCATCCCTGCCGCGGCCCGTCTCCGACGCCATCATGAAGGCTCTGGAGATCGAGCCGGGACGGCGCATGCCCACCGCCCGGGATCTCGCCAACGCCCTCGCCGGCGTCCTCCGGGCCTCCGCTGCCTGAATCGATCCCGGAGCCGCCCCTAGAGGCCCGCCACCCAGTCGATCACGCGCTCGATCGCCCGCGAGCAGACGGGACAGAAGCGGTCCGGATTGCGGGTGAACATCAGACAGTCGGCCGAGGATCGGTAGAGACCCCGGGCGCGGTATCCCGCCCCCTCGAACGCCCCGACCTCCGCGGCGCGCTTCTGGCGCGCGAGGAACGGGCGCGTCCAGGCGAGCTCCTCCGCGAACAGGGCGTCGATCTCCCGCTCGGGCGCGCGCTTTTCGCGCAGCGCGCGACGCCGCTCCTGGATCTTCGTCTGAAACGACTCGAACGTCTCCTTGTCCCACGGGGTCGGCAGCGGGGTCTTCGGATCGACCAGGTCCTTCCATTTCAGCGCGGCCGGATCCAGAAGCGCCGTGATGTTCGGCTCCCACGGCTCGATGATCGGCGTCGTCGTGTCGTAGGCGACCGACGAAGTGTAGTACTCGTCCGCGAGCGCCGCGAAATGGTGGCCGAACTCGTGCACGAAGACGTACGGGGACGAGCCGCTGCGCGTCACGCAGGTGCCGTAGAGGTTGTAGATCCCGCCCCCGCCGTACTGCTCGCCGTTGATCAGGATCTCGATGAACTCGTAAGGCGCCTGAGCCGCCGTCTCGCGCAGCGTGGGGTTGTCGAGCGTGAGAGCGTACCGCTCCGAGCCGAAGATGTTGTAGGTGACGTTCAGCGCCGTGCGGCGATAGACGCCGGCCCGGGGCCTGTCCACGCCGGAATCCTCGGACGGCGTGTCGATCGCCCGGACGTTGAAATCGGCTTTCCGCTCGCGGAACGGAGGCGTGTCGAACAGCACGCCGACGAGACGGCGGACGTCCTCGTGAAAGACCGGCATCTCGTCCGCCGTGTATCCGTCCCCCAGGATCAGGACGTCGACCTTGCTCTCGGGGGGACCGTTCTCGAACACCGGCCAGACGCGTCCCGCACCGGTGACCGGCTCGCGCACGATGTCGGGATCGCCGGGGTCGACCGCGAAGGAGGCGACCTCGCGGAACAGATTGTCGTCACCGCGGCGCAGGACGACCACCTGCACGGGGATCCGCGGGTACGGGAAGCGCAGCGACTCGTGGAAGGAGCGGCGCATCGACCGCGCCTCCTTCGTCGTCACCCACTCGGAGAAGATGCTGGAGTACCCCTGCGCGTAGAGCAGGCGCCGCGTGGCGGCGTCCCGCACCTCGAAGCGGTAGGGGCCCAGGTTGAGGGGATCGACGAGATGCGTGCGGCTGCCCGGCCACGGCCCCTCGCGCCGCAACCGGTCGAGGGCGAACGCCTCCTCGCTCCGGATGCCGCTGTGGTGGTAGTCGAGCCGGAGCGTCGCCCCGTCAGACCAGTCGGCGAAAACGGGGCTTGCCGCCGGCGCCGTGCCCGCCGCCGCGCTCGCCGCGCCCGTCGCGGCTGCGACACAGGCCGCGACCAGCCCCAGGACGCACGCCTTCGTGAAGTCGAAACGGATCATCGGAGCCTCCCGACCTCGAAGGCTAACACAGGGCCGGGGCCGAGGAGGCTCGACGAGCCGTGGCGAGCGCCGCTGTGGTCTACAATGGCCGGCCGGAGGTGTCCCGATGCGCGCCCCAAGGCCGGCGATCGTTCCCGCGGTCCTCGTCGTGATCCTTCTCTGCGGAATCCAGGGAGCGCCCCGCGCTCGGGGGTCTGGCGAACGTACCCCGCCCGCGCCCACGGAGGACCGGCCGGCGGCGAACGGCTCCGGCGCCATCGGCGCCGACACGGGCAGTGCGGACGAGGCGGCCGGAGTCCTGGCCGGCCTGATCCAACAGAAGAAGTACGCCGAGGCGGAGCGGCAGGCGCGCGCCCTCCTCGCCGGGATCGAGAAGCGTGAAGGACCCGATTCGCTGCGAGCCGGTCTGTTCGCGGGCCTCCTCGCGGAGATCCTCTACCGGGGGACGAAGCGCGGCGGCGACGAGGCGCGCTCGCTCGCCGCGCGGGCGGTCGCGATCCGGGGCGCGTTCGCGGGCCCCGCGACAGCCCCGGCACGCGAACTCCTGCTGAATCTGGCGCGGATCATGGTGACGCACGGCGATCCCGACGGCGCCCGGGAACTCCATGACGGCGCCGTGGGGCGCTGGGAGGGGGAGCCCTCCGCCGAGGGCGCTCCCCTCGCCGCGGTGTGGGGCGACTACGGCCGTCTGATGCTGGACGAGGGGGAGCCCGCCGAAGCGGCGCGGGCGCTCGAACGCTCCCTCGCCATCCGCCGCGACATGCTGCCGGAGGGGGAGGATCAGTACGTCGCGATGCTCGAGGATCTCGCGCGTGCCGAGATGGATCTCGGCCGGACGACCCGCTCGCGGCAGAGGCTGGTCGCGGCGCTGTCGATTCGGAAGCGATCGCGCGGCCCGGACGATCCCGACGTGGCGAGGCTGCATGGCGAGGTCGCTTCGATCTACTCCGTCGAGGGAAACGCGGCGCGCTCGCTCGGCCACGCGCTCCGCGCGGAGAGGATCGCCCGGCGCGTCTTTCTCGGGAGCGGCGGGGTGAGCGGCATCGGAGCGGCGATCCGGTACGAACAGGTGCGCGCTTCGTCGATCGACCGGGCCCTGAGTCTCCTGGCGGCCGGAGGGTCTCCCGGGGACGACCGGACCACGATGGTGCGGAAGGTCTGGGATGAAGTGATCCGCTCGCGGGGCCTCGTCCTGGACCGTCTGGCCGCGGGCGGTGGCGCGGCGCGTGAGGACGCCGCGCCGTACGATCGGATCGGAGGCCCGGACATCGGGCTGGCACGGATCGCCAGCGCCCTGCCGCCGCGAAGCGCGCTCGTCGCCTTCGTCGAATACGGGAGGACCGCCGAGACGTCGCCCGGCGGCGACGGGGCGCCCGCCGCGCAGGAGGTCGTCGCCGCCTCCACCGGCCCCTACCTCATGGCGTTCGTCGCGGCCGCCGGACGCGCCGCGCCGGCGGCAGTGCCGCTCGGCCCGGCTGAGGCGATCGAGCCTCTGATCGCCCGGCACCGCGAGATCGCGCTCATGGTGCCCGGCGACCGTCCCGGCATCGACGACGTCGCGGAGCGCGTCCACCGCGAGGCGGGGCTCCGGCTGCGCGAGGCGATCTGGGATCCGCTCGTCCCGCACATGGGCGGGGCGGAGCGTCTCTTCATCGTGCCGGACGGTGCGCTGACCCTCGTGGCGTTCGGCACCCTGCCGGACGGCGGGGATCGGTATCTGATCGAGACCGGACCCCTCCTGCACCACCTGACGGCGGAGCGCGATCTCGTGCGTCCGCCGCGGCCCGTCCTCGGCGAGGGAGGCCTGCTGGCGATCGGCGGACCCGACTACGACGCGGAGATCCCGATGGCGTCCGCCGGGACGGCTGCCGCCCGGGGCGCCTCCTGCGACGCCGCCGGCCGGGTGCGCTTCGATCCGCTTCCCCCGGCGAAGCGCGAGGCGGAGGCGGTGGCGGACCTGTGGAGGAAATCGGGCCGCGCCGATAAAAAGGATCCTCCCGCATCCGTTCTCCTCACGGGAAAGGCCGCGACCGAGGGAGCCCTCGCGAGTGCCTCGGCCGGCCGCTCGGTCCTGCACTTCGCCACGCGGGAATTCCTCGCGCCGGCCGAATGCCTCTCGATCCTGGACGCGGCGCGCGGACGCGCCCCGTCCATCGCGCCGGACGGGGACGGCCCTGGTGCCGCAGGGGCCGACTCGCCGCTGCTGCTCTCCGGGCTGGCCCTCGCCGGGGCGAACCGGCGGATCGAGGGTGGGGCCTCCGACGGGATCCTGTCGGCGGAGGAGATCGCCCGCCTCGATCTCTCCGCCGCTATCTGGGTCGTCCTGTCGACGACGGGTCCCGAGGGCTCCGGGTCGCGCGCGGGAGAGAGGGTGAGGACGTTGAGGCGCGCCTTCGAGAGCGCCGGCGCGGGGACCGTGATCATGAATCTGTGGGGGGTGCGTGACGACGGCGACGCATGGGCCTGGCTGTCGCGGCTGTACGAGGCGCGGCGCTCGGGTCTGCGGACGCCCGAGGCGCTGCGCCGCGCGAGCCTCGAGATCCTGAACGAAAGGCGCGCCTCGGGACGCGCCCTCCTGCCGCTCGACTGGGGCGCCTTCGTCGCGACCGGCGACTGGCGCTGACCGGGCCCGTCTGCCCGCGGGCGTCGGTGCCGGCGTGCGATGCGACCGGCTCGTTCCATCACCATGGGGGTGGCGAGGGCGCTGCACTTGATCCCCACTTCGCGCTCATGTAGTCTCTCGTCGATCATGGCCAGCACGGGGTCACTGCCGGATCCGCGCGCGATCCAGGACGAGGCGACCGGCCTCAGGCCGTTCATCGTCGACCTGACGCTCCGGATCTGCCGCGAGAGGACGGTGAACTACCTGGAGGACGACTTCCCCGGCGGGGGTCCGGACGGAATGACCTCCCCCGGCCAGGAGGGGAAGGTGTCCGCCATCCTCGCCGACGAGCTCAGGCGGATCGGCGTCAAGTGCACCACGCACGCGAAGGTCCCCGGTCGCGACAATCTCCTGGCGACGGTGGGCCGCGGTCTTCCCGGCTTCCGGCGCATGCTGGTCCTGCTGCACACCGATGTGGTTCCCGCGGGAGCCCCGTCCGACTGGCGCTTCGCCCCGTTCGAACCGTTCGAGAAGGGTGGGAAGCTTTACGGGCGCGGCGTGCTCGACGACAAGGGGCCGCTGGCGGCCTCGTTCGCGGCGCTCCGCATCCTGAAAGCGCACGAGAAGTCGATCCCGGGCGCATTCATCTTCGGCGCGGTCGGAGACGAGGAAGTCGGCATCGGCGTCGGTCTTCCCTTCCTCATCGAGCAGGGGCTCATCCGTTGCACCGACGCGATCATCCCGGACATCGCGGGGAACATGAAGGAGATCAACGTCGCCGAGAAAGGGCGGCTCTTGCTCAAGGTGAAGGTGCGCGGTCGCCAGGCGCACGCCATGGATCCCTCGAAGGGGGTCAACGCCGTGCAGGCGATGGGCCGCGTCTTGGGGGCGCTGGAGAGGCCCGACCTGAAGCACCGCAACCACCCGGTCCTGGGCGGCCCGACGCTCAACGTCGGTCTGATCCGCGGAGGCGTCGCGCCCAACGCCGTCCCGGCCGACTGCGAGGCGACCGTCGACGTCCGCTACGTTCCGGGACAGTCGGGAGAGGGCGTGCGGTCGGAGATTCAGGCGATCGCGGACAGGGCGATCGCGGGGCCGTCCGGCTTCCCGGGAGCGTCGGTCACGGTCGAGATCGTGCAGGACGCCCTGCCGTGCGAGGTCTCGCCTGAGGCGCCGATCGTCAAGCGCATCCTCCGGCACGCGCCCGACGCGCGCGTCATCGGCAGCGGCGGCGGCACATTCGCCAAGGATCTCGTGCTCATCGGCATCGACGCGGTGGGATGGGCCCCGGGAGACGAGGCGACCTACCACCAGCCGAACGAGGAGATCGAGGTCGATCAGCTCGTCGCCTTTGCCGGCCGTCTGGCCAACCTGGCCTTCGAGATCACGAATGAGAAAGCCGACGGGGCGAAATAGCGCGGGCTGGTCGCGCGTGCGCATCCTGGCGGCGGGTGCGGTGCTGCTCGCGGCCGGCATCGGGATCATCGCCCTCTTCGGGCCGGGCCGGCAACGGATCGATCCCGCCGGCGCGTCACCTTCGAACGCGGCGTCCTCGCAACCGGGCGAGGTCACCGCGGCGACCGCGGGCGTGAATGGCGAAGCGCCGCTCGCGGGAGGCGGCGAGGCCGCCGGCGTCTACGCGGCCGCCGCGGCTCAGCCGGCGGCCCGGCAGGAGGACGAGCCTTCCCAGGCGCCGCGCGAGCGGAGTCCGCACGATGCCACGTCGAGGCATCCCTTCAACGAGGTCAAGAAATGGGTCCGGGTCTTCGACGATCCCGCGCGCGCCGACTGGCAGAAGCCGGAGGAGGTCGCCGCGGCGCTGCGGCTGAAGCCCGGCATGATCGTGGCCGACCTCGGCGCCGGGACCGGCTATTTCATCCGCTACCTGTCGAAGGCGGTCGCGCCGGGCGGGATCGTCCTGGCGATCGATACCGAGCCCGCGATGGTCAACTACATCGGCGCGCGCGCGGGACGGGACGGTCTCACCAACGTCGTTCCGGTCCTGGCGCAGGCGGATGACCCGTTCCTTCCGCGCGAGCGGGTGGACCGGGTGCTCATCGTCGATACCTATCATCACATCGACGATCGCCTCAACTACTTCGGCCGGATGCGCGACTCGCTCGCTCCGGGCGGCCGCGTGGTGGTGGTCGACTTCCACAAGAGGCCGCTGCCGGTCGGGCCTCCGCTGGAGCACAAGCTGGAGCGCTCCTTCGTCGTCGAGGAGATGGCCCAGGCAGGCTGGACTCTCGAGCGCGAGGAGACATTCCTGCCGCATCAGTATTTCCTCGTGTTCGGCCCGACCGACGGAGCGGTGAAGCCCGGGGAGCGCCGGGCGCGAGCGAAGCCGGGAGCCGGCTGAGCGCGGGTCCGGGAACCGTCCCGGCCGGGTCCGTCATGCTGACGACGTCCGATTTCAGGAGGGGCACCGCCATCCTCGTCGAGGGGCAGCCGTACATCATCGTCGAGTACAGCGTGCAGAGCCCCACGGCGCGCGGGGCCTCGACGCTGGTGCGAACGAAGGCGCGCAACGTGATCACCGGTCAGGTCCTCGACATGACGTTCAAGTCGGGGGACAAGTTCGAAGAGCCGGACCTGGAGCGCCGCAAGATCAACTTCCTGTACTCAGACGGCGATGACCACCATTTCATGGACGAGGACTCGTTCGAGCAGTTTCACCTGCGGCCCACAACACTCGGCGACGCCGTGCGCTGGCTGCGCGAGGGGATCACGCTGCGATCGATCGTGTTCGAGGGGCGGGTGGTCGGCGTCGAGGTCCCGCAGTTTCTCGAGTTCGAGGTCGTCGAGACCGGCCCCGGCGGTCGCTCCGACATGGCGAGCGGCAAGGTGATGAAGAGCGCCCGCCTCTCCAACGGAACGGAGATCCGGGTGCCGGTGTATCTGCAGGCGGGTGAGATCGTCCTCGTCGACACGACGACGGGGGAGTTCGTCAAGCGCGCCGCCCGCTGAGGGCTGCGGCGCGCCCAGCACGCGGGAACCGGAGCCGGAGGGAACGATGAAACTGTCCAGACGAAGATTCTCAAGATGGGTCCTCGGGGCGCCGCTCGCGGCGGCGGCCTCGTCGGGTGCGCTCGAAAACCTTTTCGGCGGCGGCGCGGTGACGGCCGCGGAGGAGGAGGCGCGCACGCCGGAGTTCACGCCGTCGCCCCTCTCCAGATTCCTCTCGAAGCAGAACCCAGAACTGTCGCGCGCCGACCGCCGGAAGATCCGACGCGACATCACTCAGCTGGAACAGGCGCTTCAGGAGATCCGGGACTATCCCCTGGGGAACGAGGTCCCCCCGAGCGTGACCTTCAGGCCGATGCGGTCGAAGCGGCGGTGACCGGGGCGTCCCGGCGGCCGCGCCGTGGAGGCACGCCGTTCCGGGTCCGGATCCCGTCGATGGAGCGATGACGATGCTCTCGGACGACGTTCTCTTCAGGCCGGTCCATGAACTGTCCCGCCTCGTCGGGGCGCGCGAGATCTCCCCGGTCGAGCTGACCCGTTCGTACCTGTCCCGGATCGAGGCGCTCGATCACGAGCTGCACGCCTTCGTCACCCTCACCCCCGATCTCGCGATGGCGCAGGCGCAGAAGGCCGAGAAGGAGATCGCGCGGGGCAGACGGCGCGGGCCGCTGCACGGCATCCCGTACGGGACCAAGGATCTTCTGGCGACGAAGGGCATCCCGACCACATGGGGCGCGCAACCCTTCGCCGGACGCATCATCGACGAGGACGCCGAGGTGGTGCGGAGGCTGAGCGCGGCCGGAGCCGTGCTGCTGGGCAAGGTGGCGATGATCGAGCTGGCGGGGGGCCTCGGCTATTCGCGGGGCGACGCGTCGCTCACCGGTGCGGCACGCAACCCGTGGGACTACGGACGCTGGACCTGCGGATCGTCCTCCGGGTCGGGGGCCGCCGTCGCGGCGGCGCTCGTGCCGTTCGCGATCGGCTCCGAGACCTGGGGGTCGATCGTCTGTCCGTCATCGTTCTGCGGCATCAGCGGCCTGCGGCCGACGTTCGGACGGGTGTCCCGCCGGGGATCGATGGTCATCTCCTGGACGTTCGACAAGCTGGGCCCGATGGCGCGCTCGGCGCGGGACTGCGCTACCGTCCTGTCGGCGATCGAGGGGCACGACCCAGAGGATCCCTTCTCGATCGACGAGCCGCCGACGCGGGCGGCCGATCCGTCGGCGGCCGGGAAGTTGAAGGTCGGCTACGTGCCGCTCGACTTCGACAGGTTCGGCGACAGGGGCGTTCAGCGCGTGTTCGACAAAGCGCTCGCCGATCTCGAGGCGGCCGGGCTGACGATCGAGAAGACGCCGCTTCCGGACCTGCCGTTCGAAAGCCTCACGTGGGTCCTGCTGGTGGCCGAGGCCGCGACCGCGTTCGAGGAGCTGGAACGCTCCGGGGACGTGAAGAGGCTGGTCTCGGAGGAGGCGCCGCTGGCGTTCATCGTCACCCGCGCGGTGCGCGGGCAGGACGTCGTGAAGGCCCGGCGGGTCCAGACGATCTGCCAGCGCGCCATGGCCGATCTCTTCTCGCGCTACGACGTGCTGCTCTACCCGGGCGAGATGCACACGGCCTTCCCCGTCGAGAAGGATTTCTCGGAGATCGCCTGGTCCGATCCGATGGGGGCGACCGGGAACCTGTGCGGCCTGCCGGCCGTTTCGGTCCCGTGCGGCTTCAAGGACGGGCTGCCGGTGAGCCTGACGGCCGTGGCCGGTGCGTTCGAGGAGACGAAGGCGATCTCCCTGACCCGCTTCTACCAGACGATCACCGACTGGCACACGAAGCGCCCGCCGCTGCGGCGTCTGGCGTGACGTGATCCCGAAGACGAGGGACCGATGGATCCGAGGGGCAAGGTCGCGCTGATCACGGGTGGCGCCCGCATCGGATTGGCCGTGGCCGAGGCTCTGGCCCGGCGCGGATGCGACGTCGCGCTGACCTACAGGAAGTCCGGCGCCAGCGCCGGCAGGACCGCGGATGCCGTGCAGGCGCTGAAGGCGCGCGCCCTCACCGTGCAGGCCGATCTCGCCGATCCGGCCTCCGCCTCCCGGGTCGTCGACGCCGTCAGGGACGGGCTGGGAGGCCTCGACATCCTCGTCTGCATGGCGTCCGTCTACGATCGAACGCCCTTCGACGCTCTGGACGACGCCGCGTGGAGGTCGAGCCTGAGCGTCGATCTCGGCAGCGTTTACCACCTCGCCCTCGCTGCGGCGCCCCTCATGCGCCAGCGGGGAGGAGGGAGGATCATCCCCTTCGCCGACTGGACGCCCGCGAGCCGGCGCCCCCGGTACCGCGGCTACGTGCCTTATTACGTCGCCAAAGCGGGCGTGGTGGGCCTGACCGAAGGACTGGCGCTCGAGCTGGCCCCCGACATCCTGGTCAACGCGATCGCGCCCGGTCCGATCCTGAAGCCGGAGTCGATGGCCGATGAGGCCGAGCGCGAGGTTCGCGAGGCGACCCCGCTGCGCCGCTGGGGCGGGCCCGCCGAGATCGCCCGGGCCGTGCTCTTCCTGGTCGAGACCGATTTCGTCACCGGGGAGACGATCCGCGTGGACGGCGGCCGGCATCTTGATTAGACTGCCCCGCCCCGCCCCGGGCCCCGATCGCCCGCAGCCGCGCCGGCCGGCGGGGCCGCGCGCGCCGTCGATGGAAATAAACCCCGGGCCGGGTCTGTTCAGGGAACACGGCGGGTCCCGGCGGCCCGGGTGGAAAACCATTCGAGGAGGTCAACGCACGATGAACACGTCAATCCGAATCATCAGCAGCACGATCAGGCGGGGAGCCATCACCGCGGCGGCGGCCGCGATCGCGCTGGCCGCATCCGCGCCGGCGCAGGCGGCGATGGAGACTTTTCGCATCGATCCTGAGCACACGAACATCGGCTTCAAGGTGCGCCACTTCTTCAGCAAGGTGCCGGGGCGATTCAACAAGTTCGAGGGGCAGATCCGTCTCGATCGGGAGAACCTGGCGAAGGGATCGTCCGTCGAGATCACGATCGACGCGGCCAGCATCGACACCAACGATGAGAAGCGTGACCAGCACCTCAGAAGCGCCGACTTCTTCGATGTCGCGAACCACCCGAAGCTGACGTTCAAATCGACGAAGGTCCGCCAGGCCGGGGACAACAAACTGAAGGTGGACGGCAACCTCACGATCCGCGGCGTGACGAGGCCGGTGACGCTCGACGTGGATGTCCTCGGCTTCGGCAAGGGATACGGGTTCCGGGGCGGGTTCGAGGCGAACACCACGATCAACCGCAAGGACTTCGGCGTCGCGTGGAATGACATCGTCGAGGGGGGCGGCTACGTGCTCGGGAACGACGTCGAGATCGTCCTCAACGTCGAGGCGGTCCGCCTGCAGCAGAAGGCCGGGGCCAGGTGAGACGGAGGCCGGCCCTCGCGAGCGCCGGCCGGCGCCGCGCCCGCCCCACCCGACATTCCGGCTTCATCGGGGGCCGCTGATCACCGTCCCGTCGGTCGTCACGGCGCCGCCCGCGGGAGCCAGATGCCGCTCCATCAGGGCGCGGGCGGCTGCGACGTGCGCTTCGAGCGCCGCGGGGGGCACCGACGCCGGGGCGAAGATGACCATGTCGATGGAGGTCGTCTCCAGGGTCACCGACGTCCGCAGTGAATCGGACGTCGGGTTGCCGAAGGCACCCTCTTCGTCCGCCAGCACCGGCCGCCCCTCCAGGTGGACCTCATCCTTGCGGATCCCGGCGTACGTTTCGCCCGGCGCGCCCGGTCGCAGCGTGACGTTGCCGCGAATCCTTCCCGCGTCGTAGAGGCCGATCGACAGCAGGAACCTCAGGGCGCACAGATTGCAGACATCGACGGCGTTCAGGATGCGCGGCAGCCCCTTCCCCCTGAGGATTCGCCGCAGAAGCGCCTCCGACGACGGCCGGGTCCGCGTGGGATCGATCCCGAACGCGCGATAGAGCTCGCGCGCCGGCGCCAGCCCGTCGATGGCGGACGGCTGCTTCCCCGCGTGCTCCTTCACCAACGTCCGGCAGAGATCGTCAATCTCTTCCTGAAGCGCGGCGCCCGCGGGCGCGATCGCGACCGGCCCGGCCGCGACCAGTCCGAGGCGCAGGGATGCGGGGAGGCCGGAGGAGAAGGTGGGAATCCGGAGTCGATGTGGGGTCTTCATCGTCTGACCCGCGCGCGTCATTGGCCGGTCGGCCGGCCGTGGAGAGCTTGCGGCTCCGCCGGAAACGGGATAGAGTCGCCGTACGGATTCCGCACGGTGCGATACCTCGAGACGCGCGAAGGATACATCGGCTTCCGGCACGGCGTCACCCGGGCGAGGTCATGCACAAAACCGTCGTCACCGTACTCGTCACATTCGTCGCGACGTCGCTCCTCTGGATCGGCGGCGCCGTCGGACTCTACCTGCACTTTTTCGGGGGGGAGCCGCCCTTTCGCGTGTCCGTTCGATCCCCCGAGCGCGTGTTCAGGGGCGAAGAATTTCGAGTGGAACTGGACGTGGAGAACGCCGGCCCGGAGCCGATCACGGTCGCGAGCGTGGACGTTTACGACAGCTTCCTGGCTGGCCTGGAGCTGATCGATTCCGAGCCGGCGTACCGCACGAGGGATCACACCCTGAATTTCGAGACGCTGTGGCTCGAGCGACCGCTGGCGCCGGACGAGACCCTGAGCGTGCGGTTGCGGCTGAGGGCCGTTGAATCCGGTCTGCACGGCGGCCACATCGAGGTCTGCACTCGGCAAGAACGATGCACGACCGTGTACGCGGCGGTCGGCGTCCTCGAACAGGACGCGGGCGACTGAGGACCCGCTACATGACATCCCGTCTGGCCTCGCGGAGAGCGGCCGTTTTCCTCATCTTCATCCCGATCCTCGCGGACGGAGGTCCTCGCGCGGACGAGTGCCTCTACGACCAGGCGACGCACCGTGCAGCCTACAGAAGACTCCAGGACATGCACGAGACAGCGCGGTTCCTTCCCGAAGAGAACGCACTGGAGATCGGGTTGAAGAAGGGACGCGTCGTGCTCTGGACGGGCGGATGCATGCATCTCGGTTTCGCGATCAGATACTACGGGCGGGACGACGCCGATTACCGGAATCGCAAGGCGCTCTTCAAGAAATCGATCGAGCTCCTCAGGTCGTTCGATCCGGGTCTGGCCGACCCGGCGATCCTCAAGCGGGCGCTCGGCAGAAATCAATTCCGCAAGATCGAGCCGCATCGGTATCTCGTCGACTACCCCTCGATGACTCAGTTCACCATCTCGTATACGGTGGAGATGGGTGAGCAGCGCATCGAGGTCAGTTATTATCGATGAACGGAATTCGATGGGCAGGGCGCGACGCGCGTGATCGGGCTGCGCGTGAAACCGGCCGGGGAACCATGATGCCCGGGGAGCGTTCCGGGTCGGAGGTGGATGCGACATGGCGGACAGGAATGCGAAACGGGAAGTGGCCCGGGCGGGGATCACGTTCGGCACGGCCCTGGCGATCGCGATCTCCTGGTGGAAAAACCAGTCGATTCTCTGGGCCATCGTGCACGGCATCCTGTCGTGGATCTACGTGATTTACCACGCGGTCACGCGCTGACCCGGACATACTCGCTCCGGGACGTGTGATGCGATGAGCGAGCCGGCCGTCGCGCTGACCGACTATCTGCTGGCGATCGAATGCGCCCTCTTCGCGCTCGCCGTTCTGCGGCGTCCCGCGGAGGGGGGTGCCCTGCGCGCCTGGGTGATCCTCTTCTTCGCCTCCGCGACGCTGGGTCCCCTCGCCGGAGGGACCCTGCACGGATTCCTCGCCGATCGCTCCTGCGCATTGCACGTCCCGCTATGGCGCGGAACCCTCCTCGCGATCGGGCTGACGGCGCTCGCGGCCTGGGGCATCGGGGCACGCATGATGCTGCGTCCACGCGCCGCGGGCCGGATCGCGGCGTCGGCCTGCGCGATGTACGCGGCCTACGCTGTCATCGTCGTGTTCGTGCACGACGCCTTCTGGGTCGCGATCGCGATGTACCTTCCGGCCTCGCTGTGGCTCCTGGCCGGTTTCGCCGTCGCGGCGCGGCGCGATCGCGTGCCGAGAGCCTCCTTCGGCATTCTGGGAATCATTTTCACGTTTGCTGCGGCCGGCCTTCAGCATTTCCGGGTCGGGATCCACACCGTCTATCTGGATCACAACGCTCTCTATCACCTCGTCCAGGCCGTGGCGCTGGCGCTCATCTTCGTCGGGCTGCGGAACCTGCTTCGATTGTCCGGAGGATCGCATGCTGACGCGACGTGACGTCCTCCGCCTCGGAGCGCAGGCCGGGGCCGCCGCGGCGCTGCTTCCCGCGGCCTGCGCGTGGCCCCGCGGCGAACCGGACGGCGTCTGGGTGAATGACGTTCATTCGCAGTTGAACCGTACGCGCGTGCTGAGGATCGAACGTCCCGCAACCGCCGCGGCTCTGCAGGAGATCCTGCGCGAGGTCGATCGCCGCGGAGAGGCGCTGTCGATCATGGGGGCCCGTCACGCCATGGGCGGACAGCAGTTCGGGAGCGGGACCGTCCTGATCGACACGTCCGGCCTGGCGGGCATCATCGAGTTCGACGCGGACAGGGGAGAGGTGGAGGTCGGCGGGGGCACGCTCTGGCCGGATCTCATCGACGATCTGCTGGAGGCGCAGTCGGGCCGGGATCGTCCGTGGGGGATCGTGCAGAAGCAGACGGGCGCCGACAGGCTCAGCATCGGCGGGGCTCTGGCGGCGAACGTGCACGGTCGCGGCCTCTCCTACAGGCCGATCGTGCAGGACGTCGAGGCGTTCACCCTCGTCGACGCGCGGGGGGATCTGCGACGCTGCAGCCGCACCGAGAACGAGGATCTCTTCCGGCTGGCGATCGGCGGCTACGGGCTGTTCGGGCCGATCGCGAGCGTCCGCCTGAGGCTGGCCCCGCGCCGCCGCATCGAGCGGGTCGTCGAGGTGACCGATACGGCCGGCATCGCCAGGCGCTTCGCGGACCGGATCGCGGAAGGATACCTGTTCGGCGATTTTCAGTTCGCCACCGCGCCCGCCTCGGAATCGCTCCTGAGGACGGGCGTCTTCTCCTGCTACCGGCCCGTGCGGGACGACCGGCCGTCCCCGGAGCGGCAGCCTGCCCTCTCACGCGAGGAGTGGCTCGAGTTCATCCGCCTCGGCCACCTGGACCGGGAGAAGGCGTTCCACCTCTACTCCGAATACTATCTGCAGACGAGCGGGCAGGCCTACTGGTCCGACACGCATCAGCTCTCCACGTACATCGACGATTATCACCGGATCCTCGGGCGGGGCCTCGGCCCGTCCGCCCGGGGTTCGGAGATGATCACGGAGATTTACGTGCCGCGCGACGATCTCGCCGCGTTCATGGAGGCGGCTCGATCCGACTTCATCGCGCACGAGGTCGATCTGATCTACGGGACCGTCCGCCTGATCGAGCCGGAGGCCGAGACCTTCCTCGGCTGGGCGCGGCGTCCCTGGGCCTGCATCATCTTCAATCTGCACACCGCCCATGACGGGGACGGTCTGATCAAAACGGCGGCCGATTTCCGCCGGCTCATCGATCGCGCCCGCGAGCACGGGGGCGCCTACTACCTCACCTATCACCGGTGGGCGACGCGCGATCAGGTCATCGCCTGCTATCCGCAGATGCCGGCCTTCCTGGCCGCCAAACACCAGTACGATCCGCGCGAACGCTTCCAGAGCGACTGGTACAGGCACTACCGGAAGATGTTCCCGGCCTGAGCGGAGCGCGGCGCGTGTTACCATCGCGGGGCGAGGTGTTCAGGTCCGTGCCGCACGTATCGAGGAGCCGCAGGACGGTGGAGAATCGCCGATGACGGCGCGACGCGCCCGCACGCGCAGGGCCGCGGGAGCGGCCCTCGCCGCGATCCCGCTCGCCGCATGCCTGTCCGCACCGTTCCCCGAATCGGAGCTCGAGGAGGCCCTGCCCGAGGGACCGATCGTCTTCGAGCGTCGCGGACCCGGACCGCTCATCTTCGGTTCACAGCGCGGGGGGGTTCCCGGGCTCCGCGTCGAGATGCCGTGCCGCCACGAATTCGAGAGCGAGGCGGGGAAGGGTTACGAGGTCCACTACGCGTACTGCATCGGGGAGAACGGCGAAGCCGGGGAGTCCGGCCTGGGTATCTTCGTCGGGGCCGATCCGGAGACGTTCCGCTCGCGGGATCCTCTGATCGTCAACAAGGATCGGCGGAGACACGGCGCACGGGAGATCCTCTGGTACGGGTGGGAGGATGAGGACGTCCTGGGCAACAGGGTGCTGATGCGGGAGACCGTTCTGGACGAGTTCTTCGAGGAGTTTTTCGAGGCTCGCCGCGTCGAAGCTCCGCGGAAGGTCCGCAAGCTGGAGCTGCACATCTGGGTCTACGGGACGACGCCCGATGACGTGGAGGCGCTGATGGGCGCCGCCGGGACGCTGACCGCCGTGATGCCGTCCGAGGAGCCGCCGCCGACGCCCGCCGAGACCGGGGAGGACGGATGATCAACCGCCGCGTGTGGTGCGCCCTCGTTCTCGCCGGGGCCGTGTCGTCGGCGGCCGCGCCCGCGACCCGGGAGTCCGTCGCGGCCGGAGAGCAGCCCGCCGGAGAACCGCTGTTCGAATCGATCGCCTGGATGACCGGTTGCTGGGAGACCCGGGCGGAGGATCGGGTGGTGCAGGAGCAGTGGACGGCGCCGCTCGGCGACAACATGCTGGGGATCAACCGGTACGTGAAGGACGGCCGCCTGAGGGCCTACGAATTCCTCCGCATCGAGGAGCGGGACGGCCGGCTGGTCTACATCGCCCTGCCCTCCGGACAGAAAGAAACGGAGTTCGCGCAGGCGGAGATCGCGGGCGACACGGCGGTGTTCGAGAACCCCGATCATGACTTCCCGCAGCGCATCCGTTACCGGCGCGGGAAGGACGGATCCCTGCTCGCGCAGATCGAAGGGGAACAGGGGGGCGCCGCGCGGAGGGTGGAATTCCACTACCGGCGCGTCCGCTGCGAGGAGGGAGTCCGCCGGCGGATGCGCGGCCCCGTCCGGGGCGACCGGTCCCCGGACCCTGACGAGGGCGGCGCCCCGCCGTCCTCTTCCGAGAGGAGTTCCGATGAGTGAACGGAAAGCCCCCAAGCCCGGGACGATCGCCTGGAGGGATTTGACCGTCCGGGACGCCGGCGAGGTCGGTCGATTCTACGAGCAGGTCGTCGGCTGGCGGTCGAGTCCGGTCGACATGGACGGCTACAACGACTTCAACATGATCGCTCCCGGTTCGGACGAGCCGATCGCCGGCGTCTGCCACGCGCGCGGCTCCAATGCCGACCTGCCGCCGCAGTGGCTTCTCTACATCGTCGTGGAGGACCTCGATCGGAGCGTTGCCGCATGCGAGAGGCTCGGGGGCACGCTGGCCGTGAAACCGCGCGGTCTGGCCGGGGGCCGCTTCTGCGTCATCCGCGATCCGGCCGGCGCCGTCTGTGCCCTGTTTCAGCCACCGCGCTGACGACCATCAGGCGATCGCCCGCCTCACGGCACGCGACCGTCCGAAAAGCGGCCCGAATCTTCTTCGCGGATCGAGCGGGCCTTTGCGGTACAATCGTTTCCAGTTTCACGGTCCGCCGTGCGTTCGCGGCGCCGTCCCCCCCGACCAGGTCGCCGAGGCGCCCGGACGCGAACTCACCGGGGAGGCTCGAGGGAATGCAAACCACCGTCAAGATCATCCTGGATCAAAAAGGGCGGGACGTCTGGTCGATCCCCGCGGATCGACCGGTCTACGAGGCGATCAAGCTGATGGCGGAAAAGGAGATCGGGGCGCTCATCGTGCTCGAGGACGAGCGGCCGGTCGGCCTCGTCTCGGAGCGCGATTATGCCCGGAAGGTGATCCTCAAGGGCAAGTCTTCGCAGGGCACGCAGGTGCGCGATATCATGTCGACGAAGATCCTGTACGTCCACCCGGAGACGACGGTCGAACAGTGCATGGCGCTGATGAACGAGAAGAAGGTCCGACACCTCCCGGTACTCGACGGCTCCAGTCTCGTGGGGATGCTGTCGATCCGGGACCTCCTGCGCGCCATCATTGACGATCAGAAGTACACGATCGAGCAGCTCGAGCGCTACATCACCGGTTAGAGCATATCCCTCGAGAACGCAGATCAGTTCGGGATTCATCCGTGACCGTGTCCAGGCGCAGGATCGTGTCCACGCGAACATTGCGTCCCGCCCCTCGCGGCGGAGTCGCCCTGCATGGAGGAGCGGGCCATGTCCGAACAGCCGACACAGGACCCCGGCGGCGCACCGGAAAACGAGGGACTCGATCCGGCGCAGGAGCGGTATGTGAGGGACCGGCTTCTTTCGGAGCAGAGCCTGGGCGGGGGCATCCTCGCGGGCACGGTCGCCGGCCTCATCGGCGCGATCCTCTGGGCCATCGTCACCGTCGTGACCGGCTACCAGATCGGATTCATGGCGATCGGAATCGGGTTTCTGGTCGGGTACGGCGTGCGCATCTTCGGCAAGGGGATCGACAGATCGTTCGGCTTCACCGGCGGCCTCCTGGCCCTGCTGGCATGCGCTGCGGGAAACGTTCTCGCGGCGTGCGGCATGGTGGCCCGCCAGCACGAGGTTCCATTCTTCCAGGTGCTGAGCGCCCTGAACCTGGAGATGGCCGCCGAGATGATGTACGCGATGTGGAGCCCGATCGACCTGTTGTTCTACGGCATCGCCATCTATGAGGGGTACAAGATCTCCTTCCGCCAGGTCACCGAGATGGAGCTGAAGGGGATGCTCGAGGGCTCCGGCGGCGTCGTCGCCGAGCCTCCGCGCCGCTGAGTGAGCGGCGGCGATGGACGAGGAGATCCGGCGCCGGCTGCTCGAGATGAGCCGCAGGGACGGGGTGACGCGCGAGCGTCTTGCCCTCGACGGCTCGCTGCTCCGGGAGAAGGCGCCGCGGCGGGACGCGCGTGGCCGGATCGGACCGGATGGACCCGGGTCCCGTCGCCGGTGTACGATCCTCGCGACACTCTCATGCATGGGCGTCCGTGTGCGAAGGGGCGACGTGGTTCCCTCGCCGACGGGCGCAGCCCCACCATGGAGCGACCATGGAGATCTCCTTCGCGCCCGCCGGCCCGCCCGAGACCGGGGATCTGATCGTCCTGATGGACGAGTACGCCGCGGCGGAGGGGGATCGCTTCGATGAACGGGAAGCCCGCCGCGCGCTGGAGGAGATCTTCTCCTGTCCCGACTTCAATCGCGTCTGGCTGATTCGCGACGCCCGGGAGGCCGTCGGATATCTCGTACTCACCCTCGGCCACAGCATCGAATACGGAGGCCGGGACGCGTTCATCGACGAGCTGTACGTCCGAAAGTCGCACCGCGGCCGCGGCATCGGGACGCGTGCGCTCGAGACGGCGCAGGAGGCCGCGGCCGGATTGCGGGTCAACGCCCTGCACCTGGAGGTCGGTCGCGACAATACCGCCGCCCTCCGTCTCTATCGCCGGTGGGGTTTCGAGGAGCACGATCGCATGCTCATGACCAGAAAGATCCCGGGACAACCGAAGTGAACTGCCCGGCCTGCGGGCACGCGCTCACCTCGACACGGGCCGGAGCCGTGACGGTCGACGTATGCACCGGCGGCTGCGCCGGGCTCTGGTTCGATCAGTTCGAGATCCGGAAATTCGACGAGCCCCACGAGGGTGAGGGGGAATCGCTCCTGGACGTCCCTCGCGACGACGCGCTCGTGATCGATCATGCGCGGCGTCTGCGCTGTCCGAAATGTTCCGATTCGGTCATGATGCGGCACTGCTGGAGCGCGAAGCAGAGCGTCGAGGTGGACGAGTGCGGCGTCTGCGGGGGCTACTGGCTCGACCACGGCGAGCTGAAGCGCATCCGGTCGTTGTTCAAGACGGAGGATGAGCGCCGCGAAGCGGCCCGAAGGTATTTCCGCGACGTGCTGGGGGAGGACATCGCCAGGATGAAGACGCAGGGCGAGAAGGGGCTGCGCGTGGCGCGGCGCATCGGCCACCTGCTCCGTTTCCTCCGGCCCAGCTACTACATCGAGGGGTAGGACGATGCGACTGTACGATTCCGCGATCTCCGGAAACTGCTACAAAGTCCGCCTGATGCTCTCCCATCTCGATCTTCCGTACGAGCGCGTGCCGGTCGACGTGAAGGATCGCAAGGACAGGGACAGGACGCTCGGCTCGAAGAGCCCCATACTCCGGATCCCGATCCTGGAGCTGAACGACGGCCGCTGCGTGGCGGAGTCGAACGCGATCCTCTGGCACCTGGCGGAGGGAACACCGTATCTGCCGTCCGACTCGTTCGAGCGCATCCGCGTGCTGCAGTGGCTTTTCTTCGAGCAGAACAATCACGAGCCGAACATCGCCGTGGCGCGCTACTGGGTGCACGCGCTCGGCCAGGAGGAGACATACCGCGACCACCTCGTGCTGCGGCGCAAGGGCGGGCACGCCGCGCTGGAGGCGATGGAGCGGCATCTGAAGAACGAGCCGTTCTTCGTCGGCCGGCGCTACTCGATCGCCGACATCGCCCTGTACGCCTACACGCACGTGGCGCCCGAAGGGGGCTTCGATCTGGACCCCTACGCCTCGGTGCGCGCCTGGCTCTCCCGCGTCTGCGAGCAGCCGGGGCACGTGGCGATGCTGGACGGGGCAGGGGCTTGAGCGCGGCCGCCGGCGCGATCGACGCGCGCCGCTGCTTCGCGTGCGGGGCGGACAACCCGATCGGCCTGAAGATCCGATTTCGTCTCGACGGGGACGTCTGCCGGGGCGAGTTCACGCCGGGGCCGGATCACACCGGTTTCGAGGGAACCACCCACGGCGGCATCCTCTACAGCGCCCTCGACGATGCCATGGCGAACTGGCTGTACCTGAGGGGGGTCAGCGCCCATACGGCGCGCTGCGAGGTGCGATACCGGGGCGTTCTGGCGTCCGGCTCGGCCGTGCGTCTCGAGAGCCGGTTGATCCGGATGAAGGGGCGATTCGCGATCCTCGAGGCGCGGGCTACGAGAACGCACGACGGCGCCCTCGTCGCGGAAAGCCGCGGGACCTTTCATGTCTTCGACGATGGGCGGGGCGGGCTCCGCTGACCACCGGAGGCGCGTCGCCGCCGCGGCGGTCGTCCTCCTGGCCTTACTCCCGGGTTATCCTGGGGCGCGCCCGGCGCCCGGAGCCGATCCCGTGACGGCGGACACGGTCGTCCTGCTCCACGGGCTGAGACGCACACCCCGATCCATGCGTCGGCTGGAGCGGAAGCTGGCGGGAGCGGGATACCGCGTCGAGAACATCGGCTATCCCTCGACGAAGCGCTCCATCGAGGATCTGGCCGGTCTGCTGGAGAAGCGGTTGGGCGAGTGCTGTGCCGGGGAGGAGGGGCGGGTTCACTTCGTCACGCACTCGCTGGGCGGCATCGTGCTCCGCTACTACGCGGCATCGCGACCGTTCCCGCGGTTGGGAAGGGCGGTCATGCTCAGCCCTCCGAACGGGGGAAGCGAGCTGATCGATCTCCTGCTCAAGATCCCGCTGGTGCGGCATGCGGCGACCCCGGCGCACGAGGAGCTCGGCACGGGTCGGGGGAGCGTGCCGCGGACCCTCGGTCCGGTCGATTTCGAGGTCGGGATCATCACCGGCAATCGCAGCCTGCTGCCGATCTTCTCCTGGGTGATCCCCGGGCCGGACGACGGCCTGGTCGCGGTCGAGCGGGCGCGCGTGGAGGGCATGGCCGATTTTCTCGTGGTCCCTCACACGCATACGTTCATCATGAACGGCAACGACGTTCTCGAGCAGACGCTGCGTTTCCTGAGGGAAGGGTCCTTCGATCACGGTGAGGAGGGAGCCTGAGCCATGAGGTCCGTCGTCCGAACCGTGCTGGCCGTCGTGGCGGGATCCGTCGTGGCGGGCGTGGTGGTGGCGATCATCGAGTCGTTCGGACATGTGATCTACCCGCCGCCACCGGGACTCGATCCGTCCGATCGGGAGGCGCTGCGAGCGGCCATGGAGAATGCGCCGGCCGGAGCGCTCGTGCTCGTCCTGATCGCCTGGGCTGGTGGGACTCTCGCGGGCGGCTGGGTGGCGGCGCGGCTCGCCGCGCGATCGCCGCTGGCGCACGGTCTCGTCGTCGGTGCGATCCTGCTCGGAGGCGGTCTCTTCAACATGATCATGATCCCCCATCCGGCCTGGTTTTCGGTCGCGGGACTCCTGGTCTTCCTCCCGGCCGCGTATCTAGGCGTGCGGCTGGCGCGGCCTCGCGGGTCGGCGTGACGGCCGCCCGCGTCCTGCGGCTCGATCTCCTGCCGGGGCGGCTGGCCGTCTGCCGGCTGGACGCCTCGGCGCCGGTCCCCGGGGGAGCGGAGGGCGGACCGCTCTTCTCAGCGACGCGGACCGACGCCGAGCTGTCGATCGTCTGCTCCGAGGATCACGCCCCCGCCGGAGGCCGTGTCGAGCGCGGCTGGCGCTGCCTGCGGGTCGCGGGTCCGCTCGATCTGTCGATGACGGGCGTGCTGGCATCGCTGGCGGTTCCGCTGGCGGCGAAGGGGGTCAGCCTGTTCGCGCTGTCCACTTTCGAGACGGACTACGTCCTCGTCAAGGAAACGCAGATCGAGGCGGCGCGCGCCGCCCTCACGGAGGCGGGTCATGTCGTCGCGGCCTGAGGATCGCGCCGAACGGTTCGCGGACGTGCCCCTGAACCGACACCTCGGCTTCCGCCTGATCGCGCGCTCGGTTGACGAGGCGGTGCTGGCGATGGACGCGCGTCCGGAGTTCGTCCAGGAGGAGGGGGTGATCCACGGCGGCGTGCTGGCGGCGCTTGCCGACACGGCCGCCGTTTACACCTTGATCCCCGGCCTCGCGGCGGGACGGACGATGACGAGCGTCGAGTTCAAGGTGAACTTTCTGCGCCCTGCGCTTCCGGATCGCGGGCCCGTGACGGCGCGCGCCCGCGTCGTGCAGCGGGGCCGGCGCATCGGCGTGTGCGACGTCGAGGTGACTCAAGCGGGGCGGCCCGTGGCGCGCGGCCTGTTCACGTACCTCGTCTACGAAGCCGATGAACGCCGCGGGTAGGGCGCGCGCGAGGGGACGCCGCGTGGCGCGCACCGCGACCACCCTGCTGCTCGCGGCCGGCGCGACGGCGTGCGGCCTGGGTCTGGAGCGTGCGACGGCCGAGCGGATCGCGACCGTCGAGGCGTCGTGGAAGGCGTCGCCGGTTCTCGACTATCGCATCACCGTCGACGTCCAGCGTCCGGAGGAGAGGCGTCGGAATCTGATCACCGTGCGCGACGGTCGCATCATGGAGGCGTCGGTGTCCTACTGGGACGCGGACGGGCGCCGCTGGGGAGACGCGGCGGCGCTGCGCGAGGAGCAGGCCTCTCCCTTCACGCCGCGAGGCCTGTTCGACTTCCTGCGCCAGGAGCTGGCCGCCGGGAGGCGGCGCGAGATCCTGGTCTCGTTCGGGGGGACGCCTCCGTTCCCGCGACGCATCGTCCTCGGCGCGCGGCGCCGCGGCGAGCGAGACGTGCCAGGATCGGAGGCGACGATCATCGTGCGCCGGTTCGAGATCGCGGACGGCGCTGACCCGTGAGGGCGAGGGCCGGATTTCTCGCCGCCTTCACCGCGGCCCACGGCGGCTTGACGCTCGCTCTGATGTACCTGGGGCGGGCGCTGGCGCGCGATCGGCTCGTTACCGGGAGGGCGCCGGGCGAGGCGGAGCAGTGGCTGGCCACGCTCCAGGGGGTCCTGACCTCCCCCGTGCTGCTTCTGCTGGGCCGCTTCCCGGCGACGGCGCACTGGTTTCCGGGGCTTTTCAGCGCCCTGCCGATCGCGGTGAACAGCCTCCTGTGGGCCGCGGCCATGACCTGGCTCCTGCACGGTAGGGGCCACAAAGTCTCCCACCTCGGGAGCTGAACGATCGGCCGGTTGGCGGATGCCACGGTCCCCGGGGAGGCGGGAAACGCTCGAGAACAGGAGGACCATGCGACGGGGAGTTCATCGATTCCGCGCCGGCATGACGCTGCCGCTGCCGATCGACGAGACGTTCGCCTTTTTCGCGGACGCGGGGAATCTGGCGAAGATCACGCCGCCCGGGATGGGCTTCGTCATCCTGACCCCTCTGCCGATCGTCATGCGGGAAGGGACGATAATCGACTACCGTCTGCGCGTGGGCGGCGTGCCGATCACCTGGAAGACCCGCATCGCC
>JBFGDZ010000014.1:0-36214 GCA_041580375.1 Candidatus Polarisedimenticolia bacterium | reverse complement strand
TGGCGAGCGCTTTGTACAGCGTCTCGTTCACGAGGGTGCTCTTGCCCGACCCGGAAACCCCGCACACGCAGGTGAACAGTCCAAGCGGGAATCGCGCGTCGATCGACTTCAGATTGTTCTCGGCGGCGCCCTGCAGGACGAGCCAGCCGCGCCCGGCGCGATCGCCCCCCGGCGCGGGTCGGCGCGTCTCCGGCATGGGGATCGAGCGGCGCCCCGACAGGTACTGGCCGGTGAGCGAGGTGGGGTGGGCGGCGATCTCCTGCGGCGTCCCCTGGGCCACCACGCGCCCTCCCGCGTCGCCGGCCCCCGGCCCGAGATCGACCACATGATCGCAGGATCGGATCGTCTCGTCGTCGTGCTCCACGACGATGACGGTGTTGCCCAGATCGCGCATGGCGCGGAGCGTATCGAGCAGCTTGCGGTTGTCCCGCTGGTGGAGGCCGATGGACGGCTCGTCCAGCACGTAGAGCACGCCGGTGAGCCGCGAGCCGATCTGGGTCGCGAGGCGGATCCGCTGCCCCTCCCCGCCGGACAGCGTGGCGGCGGTCCTCGACAGCGCCAGGTAGCCCAGGCCGACGTTCAGCAGAAACCCGAGCCGCTCCCGTATCTCCTTGAGCACCTGGTGAGCGATGTGACGCTCCCGCGCCGACAGTTTCATCGCCTCGAATGCCCGCATCGCACCCTCGATGGTGAGGGACGTGTAGTGGGCGATGCTCTGCCCCGCGACCTTGACGGCCAGTGACTCCTCCTTCAGGCGGGCGCCCTCGCACGCCCCGCACGGCTCGAGCGACATGTAGCGCTCGATCTCGTCCCGGAGCGACGACGACTCCGTCTCGCGGTAGCGCCGCATGAGAGATGGGATGACCCCTTGGAACGACTTGCGGAAGTAGTAGCGGTTGCGCCCCTCCACGTACTCGAAGTTGTACTCGGTGTCGCCGCTCCCGTAGAGGAGCTGGCGCTGCGCCTCCTTCGGCAGGTTCTCGAACGGCCGGTCGGCATCGAACCTCATCTTGCGGGCCATGGCCGCCAGCGCCATGCGCAGCATCGACTTGCCGAACCCCCAGGTTCCTCCGATCGCGCCCTGCGCGACCGACTGGCCGGGATGGGTGACGATCTTGTCCGGATCGATCTCCAGATGCGCCCCCAGACCGTCGCACGAAGGACAGGCGCCATAGGGCGAGTTGAAGGAGAACATGCGCGGAGCCAGCTCGGGAACCGAGACGCCGCAGGTGGTGCAGGCGAAGGTGTCCGAGAAGATGACGTCGCGCGCATCCTCCCCGAGAACGTTCACCGTGGCGAGACCCTCCGCCAGCTTGAGCGCCGTCTCCATGGAGTCGGTGAGGCGGTTTCTGATCTCCGGTTTCATCACCAGACGATCCACGACGATCTCGATGGTGTGCTTCTTCTTCTTGTCCAGCGTGATGCCCGATTCGATCTCGACGACCCTGCCGTCCACGCGGGCGCGCACGAATCCCTTGCGCATCACCTCGAGGAGCTGCTTGCGGTACTCTCCCTTGCGGCCGCGCACGATCGGGGCGAGCACCTGGATCTTCGTGCCGCCGGGAAGCTCGAGCAGCTGATCCACCATCTGCTGGACGGTCTGGCGTGCGATCGGACGCCCGCACTTGTGGCAGTGGGGAACCCCGACGCGGGCGAAGAGCAGCCGCATGTAGTCGTAGATCTCGGTCACGGTCCCGACCGTCGAGCGCGGGTTTCTCGACGTCGTCTTCTGCTCGATCGAGATGGCGGGGGACAGGCCCTCGATCGACTCGACCTCCGGCTTCTCCATCTGCTCCAGGAACTGACGGGCGTAGGCCGACAACGACTCGACGTACCGGCGCTGCCCCTCCGCGTAGATGGTGTCGAAAGCCAGCGAGGACTTCCCCGATCCGGAGAGCCCGGTCAGCACGATGAGGCGGTTCCGGGGCAGGGTGAGATCGATCTGTTTGAGATTGTGCTCGGCGGCGCCCTTGATGACGATGGAATCCGACATGGCGATGCGGATGGGCCTCCGGGCGCGCGCCGGGCGCGCCGGCGGCGCGCCGGGGCGGGCGGCCCGTGCTCGAATGTTCGGAGCGATCCGCGATCTTAGGGCATGCGCGGACACCGTGTCAAACCAAGGAGCCTGTCCGGGTCTTTTGTCGGGTCGCGTTCGGAGCGCCGTGGCGCCGGATGGGAGGCGACGCGACGACGTGATGGGGATCCATCGAGGAGGAGCGGCCACTCAGCGGGCGGCGCCACGCCGCGCGAACCCTCCGGGCGCATGGGGGTTGCGGGCGCTGACGGCGTCGCGCCTCGTCGGCGCAGGCTCCTATGTGATCTCCGTAGTAGAATGTCGCGCTTCGGCGCTGGCCGAGGAGAGGATCGAACGCATGACCGGCAAGAAATCGCGCCACCTGGTCGTTTACCTGCCGCACCGCATCCCGATGTGGCGGCTGCCCGGGCCCTCGATCGACGCCATCCGGCGCCGCGCGCGCTCCGCGTTCACGCTGCACCTGCCGGAAAACGAGCGCGACTTCATCAGGGCCCTCCCGACCGCCGAGGTGCTGTTCGCCTGGGGACTGGCGCGCCGGCACGTCGACAAGGCCGGGATGCTGAGCTGGCTGCACACCCCGCTGGCCGGAGTCGACCGCGTGCTCAATCCCGACCTGATGGAGACGAACGTGCGGGTGACCTCGTCGCGCGGGGTCAACGCCGTGGCCGTCGCCGAGCACACGCTGGCCATGCTCCTCGCCCTGACCCGCGGCATCGCCGATGCCGTGCGCGCGCAGGCATCCCGGCGCTGGACGATGAACGAGCTCGACTCCCGGATTCCGCCGCTCGAGGAGTTGCAGGGCAAGCTGATCGGCATTCTCGGGCTGGGCGCGATCGGGCGCGAGCTGGCGATCCGGTGTCGCGCGTTCGGAATGCAGGTCTGGGGGGTCGTGCGAAATCCGAGGGAAAAGCCGGAGTACGTCGATCGCCTGCTGGTGGCCGGGCGCGAGGACGCGCTGATCCGCAGGGCCGACGTGCTGGTGCTCGCGCTCCCGCGCACTCCCGCCACCGAGGGGTTCATGGGCGAGCGGCGGCTGCGGCGCATGAAGTCGAGCGCCATCCTCCTCAACATCGGGCGCGGTTCGCTCGTCCAGGAGTCGGCGCTGGTGCGCGCTCTCCGCGAGGGATGGATCGCCGGAGCGGGACTCGATGTCTTCGCCACGGAGCCGCTCCCCGCGACGAGCCCGCTCTGGTCCATGCCGAGGGTCGTGATCTCGCCCCACATCGGCGGCGCGCACCCGGACTACATGGCGCGCGCCGCGGAGATCTTCGTGGACAACCTGGGGCGTTATCTGCGCAGGAAGCCTCTCGTCAACGAGATCGACAGGAAAGCCGGATACTAAACGCCGCCCCCGGCCGGGTCCGGATCGTCGCGGCGCCCGCCCCCGGGCGGGCAGCGCCGTCGCACGATGCTCAGGACCTCGTCGAATCGCTCCAGTGAATCGAGCACCATCCGCCGGCCCGAGCGGGGAATGAGGAAGAGCGCGCTGGGTCGGGCCTCAGGCCGTCCGAAGCTCAGTCGCCGGTGCTCGCGCACCCGGGCCACATCCGACCATCTCAGCCGGCGCGGGGCCGCGCCCAGCAGCCGGAGCAGCCGGTTCTCGTAGAGGATCCCCGATTCCTCCAGGACGTAGCGGTCGGCGTACGCGCCGATCACGCTGGCCAGGCTGAGGGCCGCGAGCGCCAGCAGGATCCACGCCGCGATCGTCAGACCGGACTCGAGCAGGACCGAGACCGCGCCCCCGAGGAACAGGGCCGCGCAGCCGACGCTCAGGAACCGCAAACCGGCGGATCGCCGGAACGTGAGACCGGCATCCCGGCGGGCATCCCCGCCCGGCCCATCGGGCCCGCGCGGGACGACGGGAGCCTCATCCGGGCGGCCAGGAGAAATCGCGCCCTCCGAGGAGAGGAAGGTGGATGTGAAAGACCGACTGGCCGGCGCTCTCCAGACAGTTCGCCACGAGACGGTAGCCCTTGTCGTGCAGGCCCTTGTCCTTCGCCACGCGGGTGGCGACGAGCATCATGTGCCCCAGCACGCCCTCGTGCTCGGCGCCGACGTCGTTGAGTGTGGCGAAGTGCGATTTGGAGATGATCAGCGTGTGGACGGGCGCCTGCGGCTTGATGTCCTCGAAGGCGACCACCTGCCGGTCCTCGTACGCGATCTTCGCGGGGATCTCCTTTCTCGCGATCTTGCAGAACAGGCAATCCGCCATGGCTCCTCCCTAGGATCCGATGCGCTCGATGCGCGCACCGAGCGCGTGGAACTTCGTCTCGACTCTCTCGTAACCACGATCGATGTGGTAGGCGCGATCGATGACCGTTTCGCCCTGCGCGGCCAGCCCGGCCACGATCAGGCAGGCCGAGGCGCGCAGATCGCTCGCCATGACGGGGGCGCCCGACAGAGGGGTGGGCCCGTGAACGACGGCGGTCTGCCCCTCGATATCGATCCGGGCGCCCATGCGGCGCAGCTCGCCGACGTGCATCATGCGGTTCTCGAAGATCGTCTCGGTGATGCGCGCGGACCCGCGCGCCTGCGTCATGAGAGCCATGTACTGCGCCTGAAGATCCGTGGGGAATCCCGGGTGAGGGCGCGTCGTGACGTCGTTCGAGCGGAGAGATCCGTCGGGGTGAACCAGGAGCCGATCACCGGACGGCTCGATGCGGAGGCCGCAGTCTCTCAGGGTCTCGAGGAGGGCCTCCAGATGCTCCGTCGGGCAGCCCTCCACGGTCACCCGGCTGCCGGTCGCCGCGGCCGCCATGACGAACGTGCCCGCCTCGATCCGATCCGGCATGACGCGATGCTCGGTGCCCGTGAGGCTCGTCACGCCCTCGATGACGATGGTGTCGGTACCGGCGCCCTGCACGCGTCCTCCGCATGCGTTCAGGAAACCCGCCAGATCGGCGATCTCCGGCTCGCGCGCGCACCCCGTGAGCACCGTCCGGCCGTCCGCCAGCGCGGCCGCCATCATGATGTTCTCCGTCCCCGTCACGGTCGGCTTCTCGAAGCGGATCTCCGCGCCGCGCAGGCGCGGGCAGGAGGCGATCATGTAGCCGTGCTCGATCTCGATGGCGGCGCCCATCCTGCGCAGAGCGGCGAGATGCAGATCGACCGGCCGCGGCCCGATCGCGCACCCGCCGGGCAGGGACACGCGCGCGCGTCCGCGCCGCGCCAGGAGAGGCCCGAGTACCAGCACCGAGGCGCGCATCGTCTTGACGAGCTCGTACGGGGCGTCCGGCTCGCCCGCGTCCCCCGGCTCGATGAGCAGCGAGTCGTCGTGCAGGACGACCTGCTTCAGTCCGAGGTGTCTCAGCACGCGGGCCATGGTCAGCACGTCCCGGACGGCCGGGACGTTCGTCAGCACGGCCGGTCCGTCCAGCAGGAGCGCGGCGGCCATCTCGGGCAGCACGGCGTTCTTGGCGCCGCTGATCCGGACGCTCCCGTCGAGCCGGTTGGGGCCCTGAATGCGGATCCTGTCCATGGTGGGGGATTATAGTCGGGATTCGATCAGGGGCGCGGGGGCGCGCCGGCGAGAACGTGCTCCAGATCGGAGAGAAGAGTCGAGGCGCTCCTGCGCAGCCTGTCGTCGTCCGTCTCGGCGAGGACGCGCCTGAGGATCGCGGCCGCCTCCTCGAAGCGCCGTCGTGTCACGAGGTCGACGGCCCGGTTGTAGGCATCGATCAGCTCGTTGGTCTTCCGGATCCGTTCGATGCGCGCGATCTGGGCGTCGAGGTCGGATCGCAGCTCGCGATCGGCCGTCCTCGAGCGAACCCGGCGCAGGAGGCGCAGGGAGTCGTCCACCCGCCCCTGCTCCAGATGCCGCGCCGCGGCGACCAGATCCCCCTGGAGGATCGACTCCCTGGCGTCCGCCAGGAGGTCGGGGTCGCCCGCGCGGGCCAGCACGTCCAGGAGGGCGCGGGCGGCCAGCGGCTCGCCCTGCCGCGCATACAGTCCGATGAGATTGAAGACGACGTCCATGCGCGCGGGGAGCCGTCGCCGGGCCTCCTCCAGCGCGGCGATCCCCGCCTCGAGATCGGCCTCGTCGAACGCGTAGGTGGCGCCGAGCCCCGCGTACGCCTCCGGGAGGTCGGGGCGCAGTCGGATGCTCTCCGCGAACAGCGCGCGGGCCCGCTCGAGATGCGGCGGCTTCGAGAGCCCCAGGGGCCGGCGGTGCCGGCGCCGATCCCCGTAATGGCGCTCCATGATGCTGGTGGCGTAGAGGAAGTGCGTGAGCGGGTCGCCACGATCGAGCGCCAGGGCCCGATCGTAGAAGCCGGCCGCTTCGTCGTGCCGGCCGCGGAGGTCCCGGAGGTACCCCAGTCCGGTCCATGCGGAGGCGAGGCCCCGGTCGAGACGCAGGGCCTCGCGGAAGTGACGCTCGGCGGCGGCCGCGTGCCCGGGGCCCAGATGCGCGAGGAGATCGCCCAGCCGGTAGACCGCCTCGGCGCGGGCCAGCGGGATCGTGCGGGCATTACCGTCCACCGCGAGCCCGCCTGCGTCGATGCGCGCCCGGGCGAAGCGTCTCTCCTGAAGATAGCGCCGCAGCCGGCCCTCCACGGCGGCGTGATCCGGGAGGCCGAGCAGGGCCGGCAGATTCGCGTTTTCGTCGAGGTCCGCGAGGTGCTCCTCGAGATTGGAGGCCCAGTTCGGCTCGCCCCACAGGAGGTAATGCACCAGGGCCCAGGACTGCGCGTAGAAGACGCCGGTCCGATCGCGCTCGTTGTACTCGGGAGACGACGTGTCGACCGCCAGCAGCCTGCGCAGCGGCAGGAGAGGGCCGGGCTCGAGCCTCTCGATGTACGTCTCGATCGGCCGGCCGATCTCGAGCTTTGATCCGGCGGGCCGGAACGTGCTGAAGCACTCGGCGATCCCCTCGTTGAACCAGAGGGGAACGTTGGGGAAATTGTTGTTGATGAAGTAGTGCACGTACTCGTGGTAGACGGGGGCGAACGGATTCCCCCGGGGGCTCGCGTTCAGTCCGACATAATTGCCGTCACGCTCCGCCACGAAGTACCCTGCCAGATCGTCGACGGCGCCTCCGAACCGCTTCTTGTAGGGCCTGAACGACGCATCATCCCTGAACACGTAGATGGCCGTCGGCTGCGGGGAGTGCACGGTCAAACCCGGCTCGAAGCGCGAGAGCGCCAGACGGAACAACTCGAGCCGTCGGCCGACCTGGATCGTGTGGTCGGGGGACGCGTTGCTGAACAAAGTGAAGTGGGCCGTCTCCACGCGAATCCAGCGATCCTCCTCGTCGGGCAGGGAGTGGGCCGGCCGGGACGAGGCGAGGAGGACCGCCAGACCGAGCGCCAGGAGCCTGACCGGGTCATAGCGACGGCCGCGTTCGGAGCGTCGCGTCGTCACCGGCCCGGTCTCGCGTGTCCTCTGAAACGGCTGCATGCGTCCTCCTGCCGCGCCGCGCGCCCGGCCGCGGAGGGCCGGGCGCGACGAAGGGCGTTCTTTTCAATATAATTCCCGAATCGCGCCGCCGCAGCCGCCGATCCGCCCGGATCGCGCCGGCCGCGCCGCGAAGGAGGAATCCGCTTGCCGCTCTACGAGTACGAGTGCCGCAGCTGTCGCCATCGCTTTGAACGAATCCAGAAGTTCTCCGACCCCCCGGTGAAGAAATGCCCCTCGTGCCGGGGATCGGTTCGCAAGCTGATCTCCGCCCCCGGCATCCAGTTCAAGGGGAGCGGCTGGTACGTCACCGACTACGCGCGCAAGGGGGGTTCGAAGGGGTCCGCGGACAAAGACGGCAAGGAGAAGGACTCCGGATCGACCGCTAAGGAGGACGCCGCCGGCAAGGGAAAGAAGGCGGCGCCGAAGTCCGACGCTGGCGGCTCCAAACCGAAATCCTAGGAGGCCCTAGGCGTCCCGTGCGGCGCGGGTGCTCCGGCGCGGGCGGCGATCGATGCGGGCGGGCCGGGACCGGAGGCCGGCGCCGTCCAGGTCGAGAGCGCGCAGGTACTCCCTGAACTCTCCGCCGAGATCGGGCCTCCGTAGGGCGAATTCCACCGTCGCCTTGAGGAACCCCAGCTTGTTGCCCGTGTCGTAGCGGATGCCCTTGAAACGGCAGGCGAAGATCGGCCGGCGGCGCGCCTGGGCGCGCAGCGCGTCGGTGAGCTGGATCTCTCCTCCCCGGCCCGGGCGGGTCGACTCCAGAGCGTCGAAGATCTCCGGCTCCAGGATGTAGCGTCCGATGATCGCCAGGTCGGACGGCGCCTCTTCGGGGGCCGGCTTCTCGACCAGATCCAGCACCCGCTGCGCCCGGCCGGTGCCCGGCCGGACGGCGACCATCCCGTAGTCGCGCGACCGGGCCGGATCCACCTTCTCCACCGCGACGTAGGTGCCGCGCCGGCGCCGGTAGAGATCGATCATCTGGCGCATGACCGGCACGCGCGACTGGATGATGTCGTCGCCCAGAAAGACCGCGAACGGCTCCCGCCCCACGAGATCCCTGGCCATCAGGATGGCGTGCCCCAGGCCGAGGGCCTTTTTCTGGCGCACGTACGAGATGCTGACCAGGTCCGAGATCGACCGGACCTGGCGGAGCAGGTCGTCCTTGCCGCGCTCCTTCAGCTCGCGTTCGAGCTCGTACGCGATGTCGAAGTGATCCTCGATCGCCGACTTGCCGCGTCCGGTCACGATGATGATCGTGTCGATCCCTGAGGCGACCGCCTCCTCGACGACGTACTGGATCGCCGGTTTGTCGACGAGAGGGAGCATCTCCTTCGGCTGCGCCTTGGTGGCGGGAAGGAAGCGGGTGCCGAGCCCGGCCGCCGGGAAGACGGCCTTGCGGATCGGCGAAGAGCGGGGTCGTGAAGGAGACATGTCAGAGGTCGCGGATTATAGCCCAGAGACGGGCCAGGAGCATGTCCGGGTTCTCCGCGGGAATGCGGGCCCGGGGCGCCGCGCGGACTTCCCGGTCGCGGCGCGGATGGATGATCGGGATCGCCGCGGGGGATCCGGCCAGGATCTGATCCCTCAGGTGGCGGACGCGGGCGTAGAAACCGGCCGTGTGGAATGACCTCTCCAGGCCGAGCGATTCCGCGTCGTGATGGTGGCAGAACTCGTGCAGGAGCGTGTTCAGAAAGGCGGTCGCGCGCACCACGTTCCCGCGCGCCGGCGTGCGGTTGAGGATTCGGATGCGGCCGATCGGCCTGCCTCCGCGGGCGACCCGCGGATCGTCCCGGGAAGGGACGCGCCGCGTGTACTCGCCCTGCATGCTGTAGACGATCCGGCCGTCCCGCCGCTGGTGAGGCTGCTGCGCGTCGGGGACGACCAGCTCCGGGACGCTGACGCCGGTCCGGGAGGAGATGAGGGCGATCAGTTCGGCGCCGAGCCGCTGGCGCGATGGGGCGTCCCCGGCCTCGAGCAGTCGGCGCGCCGCCACGGCCGCGGGGCCGGCGTCCGGCAGGGGAAGGGTCCGGTGCCGGTTGCTCTTCTCGTACTCGGAGCGGCGCGTTCTCGCCATCGGCCCCGATCATCGCACAATTTGACACCCGCGAAAGGCGTGCTTTAGACTCCCGCCACCGATGCTGGACAACGGCTGGGTCCGCGACAATCTGCACGCGCTCGGCGAGGCTCTGGGCCATCGCGGCGTCGAGATCGATCTGGAGGAGTATCGCCGGCTCGATGAAAGGCGCAGGGCCGGCCTCAAGGAGGTCGAAGCGCTCAGGGCTCGGCGCAACAAGGTCTCCGAGGAGATCGCCCGGCTGAAGAAGGCGAAGCAGGACGCCTCCGGAGTCATCCGCGACATGCGGGCCGTCGGCGATCGGATCAAGGAGCTCGACGCGAAGGTCGAGAAGGCCCAGACCGCCCTGGACGCCCTGCTGCTCACCATCCCCAACGTCCCCGACGCGAGCGTTCCCGTCGGCCGCACGTCCGCCGACAACGTCGAGGTGCGCCGCTGGGGCACGCCGCCCGAGTTCGACTTCGAGCCCGTCCCGCACTGGGATCTGGGCACCCGCCTGGGCATCCTCGACCTGGAGCGGGCGGCCAAGATCTCCGGCGCCCGCTTCGCCGTGTACGTCGGCGCCGGCGCCCGCCTGGAGCGCGCGCTGATCAACTTCATGCTCGACCTGCAGACGCGCGAGAACGGGTACACGGAGGTGCTGCCGCCCTTCATGGTCAACGCGAAGGCGATGACCGGCACCGGCAACCTGCCGAAGTTCGCCGACGACCTGTTCCGCGTGGAGAAGCTTGGGCACTATCTCATTCCGACCGCGGAGGTGCCTCTCACCAACCTGCATCGCGAGGAGATCCTCGACGGCGATCGCCTGCCGATCTCCTACACGGCCTGGACGCCCTGCTTCCGGAGCGAAGCCGGCTCCTACGGCAAGGACGTGAAGGGCCTGATCCGCCAGCATCAGTTCAACAAGGTGGAGCTCGTGAAAGTGACGAAGCCGGACGAGTCGTTCGAGTCTCTCGAGCGGCTGACCCGGGACGCCGAGACCGTGCTGCAGCGGCTGGGCCTCGCATACCGCGTCGTGTCGCTGTGCACGGGCGACCTGGGCTTCGCCTCGGCCAAGACGTTCGACATCGAGGTCTGGCTGCCTGCGTACAGGGATTACCGCGAGATCTCCTCATGCTCCAACTGCACGGACTTTCAGGCGCGGCGCGCCGGAATCCGCTTCCGGCGGACGCCCACCTCCAGGGTCGAACTCGCTCATACCCTCAACGGATCGGGGCTCGCCGTCGGCCGGACCCTGGTCGCGATTCTCGAGAACTGCCAGACGCGCGAGGGGAGCGTGATCATCCCCGAAGCGCTCCGTCCCTACTTCGGCGGCGAACGGATTTCCCCCGCCGCCGGTTGATCCCTCACCGGCCGGACATTAGGTTCTGGTCATCGCGGACCGCGCGATCCGCGCGCCCGCGGGCGTTCCGCCCGCGCGCGCTTTCGAATTCGTAATGGCGCGGTCGGGGAGGTGGGTCGATGGCATCAGGTGGCGCTCTTCCGCTGCGGATGGATCCGGAGGCTCTCGGGCCTCTCGGGGATCGACCCCTGGTCGAGTCGGCCCCGCAGTCGTCGCCGGACGATCTGTTCCCGGGCGCTTCCGCGTTTCTGAGCCGGCGCCAGCAGGAGAAGACGCGCCGGCTGTCGCAGGCCGTCGCGCCCCGCGTGCAGGGGCTGCTCGAGGACGGCGAGACGATCCTCTTCGCCTCCCACGCGATGCAGGTCGCACCGATCCTGCACATGATGAGCCTCGGCTACCTGGCGCGCGCGTACCATCAGGTGATGCTCGTGTTCACATCCGCGCGCCTGATCGAGATCCTTCTCGATTTCCGCGGCAAGAACCCCGAGTCGCGCATCCGCAGCTACCCCTGGGCCGACGCGCGCGACCTCAAAATGCGATTCCGCTCGCTGACGGTGAAGCCGGTCCGCGGCCGCAAGCAGACCTGGACGGTGAGCGCGCGCGGGGACCGCAAGCTGCTGAAGTCGCTGCTTCCCCGTCTCGCCGGACGTCTGCGGAGCGACGCGGGCGCCGAGGTCCGGGCGCTCCCGATCTGGCACTGCCCGCAATGCGGCGCGGGGACCAGCGAGCGTCCGGCCCATTGCGCGTCGTGCGGGACCCGGTTCCGATCCGCAGGACTGGCGGCCTGGCTGTCCCTCGCCTTCCCGGGCGCCGGCCTGATGTACTCGGGAAACCCGGTCCTGGCGGCGGGGGATTTCATCGGCGAGATGATCCTCTTCGTCATCGTGCTCGCCGGATTGGCGACCGCGTCCGACACGGGATCGGTCGTCGCGATGTCGGCGTTCGGCCTGTTCCTCTTCGTCATCACCAAGGCCGAGAGCATCCACCTCAGCCACATCTTCACGGTGCGCACGCGCCCGGAGGCGCCGGAGAGGCGGGAGCGTTACCGGCGGTTCGGCATGGCGGGGGGCGCTCTCTCGGCCGTCGCGATCCTCGGGGCGTTCCTCGTCGTCGGGACGCTCCAGGAAGTCGTCGACCGGGATCTGGAGATCGCGAGCGCCGACGGCGTGTGGGCCGGCAGCCGGAGCATCGACGAGTGGCCTTTCTTCGCCGAGGATCCGGCGGCGCGCTCGCAGTGGACCCATCGCGACGGCCTCATCGTGACCGTGTTCGCCTACCCGCTCGGCGGCCCGCAGGAGCAGAAGGAGTTCCGTCAGGTGTTCAACGAGAACATGAAGGGTCAGGGTCAGGTCGTGCTGGAGGACGACGCGATCCCCGGCGACCTCGAGGGGTTCCGCCACGTTCAGCGGGTGCAGAGTCCGGACGGCACGCCGCTGGCGGCGTTCAATTACTTCGTCTTCGATCCGGAGGGGAAGGACGTCCACCAGTTCTTCGCGGCGGTCGACGAGAGCCGGACCAACGCCGCGAGGCGGCTGATCGACGATCTCATCACGCGGGCGAGCTGGGTCGCCGCGACCCCCCCGGTCCGCCAGGCGGGCTTCTGAGCCCCGGCCCCGTAAGCCGGACCCGCCCCGCCGGCGCCCCCGACGCGACCCGACGCGAGACCCGGACGGGCTCCTAGTCGAGCGGCACGCCCTCGTTGATGATCTTCTCCACCTGGGCGACCTGCTCGACCGCTCCCGTCACCAGAACCGTGTCCCTCTCCTGAAGGACGAACGACGCCTCGGGGGAGTGCACCGTCTGGCCGTCCCGGATCACCGCGAGCACGAGGGCGCCGGTCACCTCCCGGATCCCGGTGTCGCGCAGGCTTCGCCCCACGAGCGGCGAGCCCGGCGTGATCTCGAGAAACTCCACGCGCAGCGTGTCGAGCGTCCGGCGCACGTCGCCGAGCGCCATCGGCGCCAGGTCGGACCGGCGGAAGATCTCATAGCGACGGCCGCGCGCCCGGGCGACCTGCCGCTCCACTTCCTGCTTCGGCACGTGCAGGCGGCGGAGAATGCGCGCGATGAATTCGATCCCGGCCTCGAAGGTCTCGTGGATCACCTCGTCCGCGCCGTCGAGGTAGAAGGGCTCGTCGCTCCCCTCCCGCCGGTTGCGCGCGATGATGAACAGGTTGGGATTCATCGCGCGCGCTCTCTGGATCACGGAGCGCTCCATGACCGGATCGGGGAGGGTCAGGGCCAGCAGCCGGGCGCGGTCGAGGCCCACGGCGCGCAGCAGCTCTTCGCTGCCGGCGTCCCCGTATCGCACCGGGTGGCCCCGCCGCCGGTACTCTCGCACCGTGGTCGGGTCGAGCTCGAGGGCGACGAAGGGCAACTTGTTCACCAGCAGCACCTCGCCCAGCGCGCGGCCGACCGTCCCGTATCCCAGGATGACGATGTGGTTCGACTCCGGCGGGTTCCCGGGGCCCGCCGCCAGATCCCGCTCCGGCTCGGGGCGCGACATCCGCTCGAGGGCGGGAAGAACGCCCCCGATGGCGCGCGCCCCGATCGTGGCCAGCCGAGGGGCGAGCTGGATCAGGATCGGCGCCGCCATCATCGACAGGACGGACGCGGCGATCGCCAGCTTGTAGACGTCCTCGGTGATCAGGTTCTCCCGCAGCCCCATCAACGCGATGAGGAAGGAGAATTCGCCGACCTGCGCCAGATTGAGCCCGACCTGAAGCGAGATTTTGGGCGAGAACCCGAAGCCCGCGACGGCCGCCGCGGCGATGAGCGTCTTGCCGATGAGGATGATGCCGACGACCAGGAGTACCGACGGCCACGCCTCGATGACGTAGCGCGGATCCAGCAGCATGCCCATGGCGACGAAGAAAATGCCCATGAAGACGTCCCGGAACGGCACGACGTGCGACGTTGCCTGATGGGCGTACTCGGTGCCGCCGAGAATCAGGCCCGCGAGGAACGCGCCGAGCGCGAACGAGACGCCGAGCAGGTGGCTGAACCAGGCCATCCCCATGCAGGTCGCGAGCGTGACCAGCAGGAACAGGTCCTGGCTGCGGGTCGACGCCATGTAGTGCAGGAAGCGGGGCATGAGGTAGCGGCTGAGCGCGAACGTCAGGACCAGGAGCAGCGCCGCGCGCGCCACGGCCGACAACACCTCGATGCTCAGCTCCATCGGCGTGGTGCCCTCGATGGGAAGCAGGATCATCATGGGCACGATGCTCAGATCCTGGAGGATCAGGATGGCGACCGTGACGCGGCCGGGGCCCGTGTCCAGGGTCCCCTGCTGCATGAGGCTCTTCAGCACGACGGCCGTGCTGCTGAGCGCCACGATGCAGCCCAGGAAGAGCGATCCCCGGATCGGCCACCCGAGGGCGAGGCCCGCCACGACCGTCGCCAGCAGGGTCAGGAGGATCTGGAAGAGCCCGCCGCCGAGAGCGACGCGGCGAATGCGAAGGAAGTAGCGGACGTCGAACTCGAGACCGAGCGTGAACATCAGCAGGAGCACGCCGATCTCCGCCAGGTTCGAGACCGTATCGCTCCGATCGAGCGATCCCAGGACGTGGGGCCCGAGGAGCACGCCGGAGAGGAGATACCCGATGACCGGCGGGAGGCGGAGCCGGGTGAGCACGAGCAGGACGACGCAGGCGACGACCAGGAGGAAGACCAGCAGTCCGATCAGTTCGACGGGCTCGTTCACGGTCGGGCCACCCGGGACAGGCTCCTGTACATGGGCGGATCATATAATGGCTGGCGGAGGGATGGCCGAGCGGTCGAAGGCGGCGGTCTTGAAAACCGCTGAGGCTTCGCGCCTCCGTGGGTTCGAATCCCACTCCCTCCGCGCTCCCGCCCCGCCCGATCCCGCTCCCCAAGTCGCTCAGCACCGCCCGTCATGCCGCGCCCCCCGGTACGCGGGAGGGAAGGGGGCGCGCTTCCGCCGCGCCGGTGGGTCGCGGCGGCACTGGGATCGAACGAGACCGGAGGGAGCCCGAAGATCAGGCTACGGCGTTGATGACGCCGCGGGGCAGGTAGCCGAAGTGCTCGAGGTACGCCGTGGAAATCGCGAATTCCCGCAGCGCCTCACGAGCCTCTTCGCTCTGGTCCTCCGGGACCTCGAGTCGGACCCTGTGGGTCTCGTCCTCGATTCGGATGCGGTAAACGACGGTCATGAAACACCTCAATGCGGCGATCCTCCTACGGCACACATAGACTCTGCGTCGATCCGCTCCCCGCGGCAACCATGGATCGGGGACGATGCTGAAAAAGTTCAGCGGGGCAGCGCGCGGGAGGACAGGCGCGGGATCAGTGTGACTTGAGGAACTCGCGCATGCTCCGCTCGGCCGAGGCGTAGTCGGAGAAGCGCTGCTGCTCGAGTGGAATCTCGACACCGGGCTGGCGCGGAAGCCGGTGGATGGTGAGGAGCCACGCGCCGCCGTCGCGCTCGAGCCGCACGTCGAACGTCGAGCCGTGCATCGTCTCGACCCGGCGCTTCACCGGCTTCTCCGCCGCCTTCTTCGGAGTCTTGCGCGCGCCGGCCGTCCCGGATGCGGGGCTCGCGGCGCCATGCTCTCCGCCTTCGGACCCGCCCGCCGTCTCCCGCGGCGAGTCGCTCTGCCCGGCGTCCTCTTTGGCCGCCTGCTTCACCTCCGCCACCCAGTTCTGGTACTGGCGCATGAGGTTCGGCTCGGGCCGCATGAACGCGAGCCCCATGGTCGGCGAGCCGCCGCCCACCCAGACGACCCGGGCGCGGAGTCGGATGGCGTTGCGAGGGAACTGGACGAAGACGTGGAGGAGCGCGTTGACCTGGAAAGGTTCCGGAGCCTCGACCTTCAGGCCGCCCTCGGAGATGTCGATGACGGTCCCGCCGCGCATCTCCGCCTCCGTGCCGAAGCGGACCGGAAGGCGCCGCATGATGCGCGGGGTCTTCCGTCGTTCGGACTTCGCGGGCTCGCCCATCGACACCCAATCTAATGCCTCCGGCCGGTTCAGGCCAGCCCGGGCCCTCCGGTCGGCCCGCGGGACGTCCCCGGCCGGGTTCGGGAGCATCGGGGATTTCCCGGAGCCTGCGGCGCGAACCGGTCTGGTGGTACCATCCGGACGATGATGGGAGGTCGATCCGATCCCCGGAGCGCGCGGCGGCGCGGCGGTGCGCCAGCGGCGGCGCTCATCGTCACCCTCGCCGGCGCGCCGTTCCTCGGCTGCGGCGGGGCGTCGCGTGAAGGGACCCAGCCCGCCCCGAAGGCCTTTCCGTCACCGATCTTCGACGGTCTGTCCCTCGGCATGACGCGCGAGGAGGTGTCGCGCGTGCGCCCCGTCCGGCCGATGCGGACGAGGTCCGGCCGGAGCCGCGGCATCTGGATCTACGACAGTCCCGACGGCCATACCGCCGAGCTGACGTTCGGCGACGAAGGCGGTGTCCCGCGGCTCGAGCGGATCGACGTGCATTTCGGCCGCAGCGCGGCGGCGCCCGAGGAGTACATCGCGCGATTCGAGCGCCGCCTCGGCGCTCCCGACGTGCGGCGCCGCAAGGCCGGCATCAACGCCTACGGCGATCACCGCCACGAGCAGTACGACACGATCTGGTCCGATGACTCGCAGTACGTGTACCTCACGGAGCGCGTCCCGAAGGGCGGCGGGGGCCGCCCCGCCTACTACCTGACCGTGAAGAACAAGGAGATCACGGCCACGGGCCCGCCGACCGGCTACGTCCCTCCGCCTCCTCCCGAGGGAGAGGAGGAGGACGAGCCGCTCTTTTAGCGTTCCGTCAACGAGATCCCGTCTTCACCGTGGCCGGTGCGGCGCCGGGCTTGAGGCGCTCACTCAACATCCCGGATCAGGCGGTCGAGGTGCTCGGCCGCGCGGCGGCGGCCATCGGCCGATCGCATCCGCCCGCTCAACCGCAGCAGACGATCGCGGAGATCGGCGTCGCCCAGCAGCGTCTCGATCGCGCCGGTGAATTCCCCGTCGGTCCAGGTGTAGCGCGGAAGACTGAGCCCGTAGCCGGTCTCGTGAATCCTCGTCGCATTGTCCAGGCCGTCCCAGCAGAACGGCAGGATGAGCGAGGGCACCCCGAAGTAGAGCGACTCGGTGAAGGTGTTGTTGCCGCCGTGGTGGATCACCAGATCGCAGCGGGGCAAAACGGAGGGCTGCGGATAGAACGCCGACAGGTGGACGTTGTCGGGGACGGAGTCGTAGGCGTCCCGGTAGTCGCCGACGCTGACCAGGACGCGGTACGGCAGGCGACCGAGAAGATCGATCTGCCTCTTGAAGAGGTCGACGTCGGCGGCGCCGAGGCTGCCGTAGCTCATGTAGATCAGCGGCTTTTCCTCGTGACGTCCGAAGCGCGGCGGCGTGAACGGCGCCTCCTCGCGCACGCACCCCTCCAGGTAGACGAAGCGCTCCGGATCGAGCGGGTGGCGCCGCCTGAACGCGAGGGGCTCCGGATAGAGGAGGAGGTTCAGGCGGGGGGAGGTCTCGAAGAACTGCCCCGGAGGATAGGGCGGATGATTCACGGAAGCGAGGAACTCATTGAAACGCTCGTGGCAGGGCCGGATGAGCCTGTCGAACTCCGCGCGGAACGCCTCGTGGCAGGCGCGATCGCGCTCGCCGCACCCGGACAGGTGGGGCGGGATGTCCGGATCGGGGATCTCGTTCTCGCTGCAGGAAACGATGCGCACCCAGGGGCACCCCGCCGCCTTGATCGCCGGGAACAGGATGATGTTGTCGACGCAGATCAGATCGGGGCGGATCTCCTCCAGCGCCGCCCGCAGGGCCGTCTCCACGTACACGGCGCTGTCGACCACGGCCTCCCAGACCGGCACGACGTAGGTCGGCAGCTGCTCGATCGGCGACAGGCGAAAGTGGGGCAGGTGCCCCGCGATGAAATCCTTCCAGAACTGGCTGGCCGCGGCCGAGTCCATCGGCGCGGACATGTCGACCGGCCGCTCCTCGAACCCGTACCGGGCGAACACGCCCTCGAAGGAGCGGTCGGCGACGAAAACCGGCCGGTGGCCGAGCTCGCGGCAGGCCTGGGCGATGCCGACGCAGTTGAGCGCCGGACCGAAAGCGGCCTCCGGGAAGAAGACGATGGTCTTCGGTCGCGTCATCGGCTCCGTTCCGGGCGGCCGGGCCGGAGGACGCGCCGGCTCAGCGGACGAACTTCAGGCAGGACTGATCCACGATCCAGCGCGCCTGCCAGAAGGAGCGGTCGTAGTCGTCCTTGGGGTTCGAAAGCATCTGCGACGACCCCTGCAGCTTGAAGCCGGCTCCGGTCACCTCGCTGATGATGACGTCCTCGGCGATGCGGCAGTGATCCGGATCGCGCCCCTTGGTCGTCCTGGAGTCGGCGATGCCGAGGATCCCCCCGGGCTTCAGGATCCGCCGCAGCTCCGCGAGGACCTCGTCGGGGTTTTTCAGATCATGGTAGTTCCGGATCGTGACGATTGCGTCGTACGACGCGTCCGGCAGCTTTTTGAGATGCGTGTGGAGTGTGGAGAAGCCGTCGGGATAGGGAATGACGACCTCCTCGACGTTCTTCAGGCCCAGCGGTTTCATTCGCTTCTCGAACTCGTCGTGTGAGTACGAGGCGTAGGCGAGCACCTTGCCCTTCGGTCCGACGCGCATGCTCAGGAGCTGCGTCGTGTAGCCGTTGCCGGGGAACAGGTCCATGACCTTCATGCCGTCCTTGATTCCCCAGAAGTCGAAGAGCTCGATCGGCTTGTTGTAGGAGTCGCGATCCAGGTCCTCCTCCGTGCGGCCGGGGGCCTTCAGGTCGATGCGTCCGGCTAGGGCCGGCGCGGCGGCCAGGATCAGAATCGCCAGGATCGGGACGAGGGTTCGGCGGAAACGAACGGACGATCTCATGGTTGCACCTCGCGCGAGGGACGGTCTCCGTGTCTGTGGAACGGGTCCCTATGATACATGGCGGAGGGGCCGCCGCAACAGGGGATGCCGGTTCAGCCCGCGGTCCCCCCGCCGTCCACGACGAGGGCGCTCCCGGTCACGAACGAGGCCCGGTCGGAGGCGAGGAAGAGCGCCGCCTGGGCGATCTCCTCCGGGCGGCCGACGCGCCCGAGGGGCCGGGCGGCCGCCTCCCGCAGGAAGGGCTCCGGCGCCGCGCCGAGCTGGCGGCCTTCCTCGGCGAGGAGCGGCGTGTCGGTGTCGCCGGGGCAGACGCAGTTGACGCGGATGTTGCGCGGGCCGTGATCGATCGCCATCGCCTTCGTCAGGAGGACGACCCCTCCCTTGCTGGCGCAGTAGACCACGGCCCGCGGTCCGCCCACGAGGCCCCAGCCCGAGGCTGTGTTCACGATCGATCCGCCCCCGCCCCGCTCCATGATCGGGATCGCCTCGCGGCACATCAGGAAGACTCCCTTCAGGTTGACGTCCATCACCCGATCCCAGTCCTCCTCCGGCAGGTCGAGGACCGTTGCGCGCCGGATGATGCCGGCGTTGTTCACCAGGACGTGCAGACCGCCGAGTCCGTCGACGGCGCGCCGCACCGCGCGTCCGCAATCGGCGGACCGCGTCACGTCGGCCGGCTCGAAGAGGGCCCGGCCCCCGGCGCCCCGGATCTCCGCGGCCACGGCGGCTCCCCGCCCGGCGTCGCGATCGACGAGGGCGACCGCCGCGCCCTCGCGCGCGAACAGGGTCGCGATGGCCCGGCCGATGCCGGAGGCCGCGCCCGTGACGAGCGCGACCTTTCCGGCCAGCGCGCCGCAGGGATCGGGCGGCGCCGGGGCCGCCCCGTCAGGCGTCATCGTGCATCGCCGCGAGGGCCCGCTCGACGGCGTCGAGGGTGATCGCGACCTCCTCCTCGCCGTGGGCGGTCGAGGCGACGGAGTGCAGTCCCGCGGCGGGGGTCATGTAGACGCCCTCGTCGAACAGACGCAGGACGAACCGCCGGTAGCGATCCCGGTCGACGTGGGCACAATAGTCCCGGTAGTCGCGGATGGCGTCGCGATCGGTGAACAGGATCTGGAGCATCGGCCCGACCCCCTGAACGATCGCCCGCTCGCCGGCCGCGCGGAAACGCTCGCGGAGGCCGGCCGCGAGGCCTTCTCCCGTGCTCCACAGCCGCCGGAAGGCGGCGCCCGAGTCGCGCAGCAGCTCGTCCAGGCTCGCGCGCGCCGCGTGCAGCCCGATGCGGGAGGCGTTCTGGGTGCCGTAGTGCAGCACTCCGCCCCACGCGAGCGACTCCATGATCTCGGCGCGGCCCGCGAAGGCCGCGACGGGAAGCCCGCACCCCAGCGCTTTGCCGAACGTGACGATGTCGGCGGTGACGCCGTAGTGCTCCTGGCAGCCGCCGGGGGCGACCCGGAATCCGGTGACGGTCTCGTCCAGGATCAGAAGGACACCGCGGTCGCGGGTCAGATCCCTCAGCCCCTTCAGGAAGCCGGGCTCGGGCGGGATGACCCCCATGTTCGACATGATCCCCTCGGTGATCACGGCCGCCACGGTCCCGCCGTGCGCGTCGAGAGCGCGCTCGACGGCCTCGAGATCGTTCCACGGCGCGACGATCGTGTCCTCGAGGGATCGCCGGTTCAGCCCGCTGCTGTCGGCGATGCGGATCGGATCCTTCGGGTGGCCGAGGCTCGCGGGGGGATGGGGATGGACGTTCACGAGGAAGTCGTCGTGCCAGCCGTGGTAGTGCCCCTCGAACTTGATGAATCGGGGGCGCCCCGTGAAGCCGCGCGCGAGCCGCAACGCCGCCATGGCCGCCTCGGTGCCGGTGTTGGCGAAGCGCACCTTCTCCGCGCCCGGGATCGTCCGGTGGAGGATCTCCGCCACCTCGACCTCGATCCCGGTCGCGGCCGCGAACAGCGCTCCGGAGGAAGCGGCGGATGCGATCGCCTCGACGACGCGCGGGTGCGCGTGCCCGAGCGGCAGGGCGCCGTAGGCCATCATCCAGTCGAGGTAGCGGTTGCCGTCGACGTCGACGATGCGCGCCCCCTCGCCCCGATCGATGAACAGGGGATAGGCGCCGTAGTTGGCGGGACCGCGCGAGGGAGACGAGCCTCCCTCGACGAGGACCTTCACGGCCCTGTCGAACAGCTCCTTCGAGCGGCGCGTCGTGCGGCTCATCGCGACTCCCTTCCCCTCCGTCCCCGGGCTTTCACCGGCTGGCCAGGCCGCCCGCCGTCTCGGCGCCGTCGATGATGAACACCTGGCCGCTGACGAAGGCGGCGTCGTCGGACGCCAGATAGGCGAACAGGCCGGCGATCTCCTCCGGTTTCGCGTGGCGGCGCAGCGGGATCTTGGCGTTGACCTCCTCGAGCATCGCGTCCGTGTACTCGGCCCGCTGCATCGGCGTCAGCACGTAGCCGGGCGCGACCGCGTTGACGCGGATGGTGGGCGCCAGCTCGAGCGCCATCGATCTCGTCAGCTCGACGACCCCCGCCTTGCTGGCGTTGTAGTCGGCGTAGTACGGATACCCGAAGAGCCCGGAGGTCGAGGCCGTGTTGAGGATCACGCCCCGGCCGCGCTCCGCCATGCGGCGGGCCGCCGCCTGGGCGACGAAGAAGACGCCGGTCAGGTTCACGGCCAGCACGCGGTGCCATTCCTCGGGGGTGATCTCGAGGAAGGGATGGCGGATGCTGATGCCGGCGTTGTTGATCAGGACGTCGAGGCCGCCCATGGCGCGCTCAGCCTCCGCCACCGCGGCGTCCACGCGCTCGCGATCGGCCACGTCGGCGTCGATGACGGCGGCCAGCGACGGAAGCCGCTTCGCCACCGCCGCGCGCGCGGCCGGATCGCGGTCCAGGATCGAGACCGAGGATCCCTCCTCGATGAAGCGCGCCGCCGTGGCGGCGCCGATGCCGCTCGCCCCGCCGGTGATGAGAACCGTCCGACCCTTCAGTCCCCGCATCGTCCCTCCTCCGCTCGTCCGCACATCGTCATCCGCTCATCCGCGCGCCGCGGCGCCCGGGCTCTCCAGGTCGAGGCCGTGTCGCAGCGCGTACTCCGTGAACCGAGCCATGATCTCAGTACCCCGCTCGCGCGACTCATCCGGCTTCAGCGGCGCCGCGTCGTAGCCGAGTGCTTCGCGGGCCGCTTCGCGCGTCGCTTCGCAGAAGACGGCGGTTCCGTCCGCCTCGATCCGCTCGATCCCGTCGTACGGGTGCGATCGCTCGTTGATCGCGATCGCCCCGTCGAGCGCGAGGCCGTCGATCGGCGCAGGCCGCACGCGGCCGCGTCCGGCCAGAACCGGGTACCCCCCCGGGAGCCCTCCGGGAGCCGGCGCGTGCAGGCGCTCCTCTCCCGGGGCGAGCACCGCGCGGGCGAGCCGGACCGCCGCCCCGGCCGTGAGGAAGGCGGCCGCCGGTCCGGACGGGAGAGGATACCCCGCCAGCAGCAGATCCTGGGCTCCGATCTCCCGCGTGACGTCGCGTCCGCCGTGATCGACTCGCAGGAAGAAAGGGGGCGCGTCCCCCTCGGAGCCTCCGTACGCGAACGCCTCGAGGGCGTGGTGGGCGACGAGGGTGACGGTCATCGACTCCGGCGCGGCTCCCAGGCGGCGCGCCGCGAGAAGCTCGACCTTCGATGCCACCTCCGCGACGTTCCCGACGCCGCAGGTCGGGGCCAGATCCAGCCGGGCGAGGATGACGTTGACGACGTCGGGGAAGGGGGCGGTCAGCGTGATGCCGTCATAGCGCGACGCGCGCAGGGCGCGCATCAGCGCCAGGGTCGGCGCCAGATGAACCGGCAGCCACAGACCGAAGCGCGCGCGTCTGAGGGGGGCCGCGGCGGCCGGCGGCAGCCGCTCGGCGAGCCACCAGGTCTGCATCGAGGCGGCGCACAGGATCAGATCCGGAACCTCCCGGCGGATCGCCTCCGCCACCGCGTCCTCGTTCTCGACGTCGAGGGGAACGTGATCGATGCGCGCGGCGTGCCCCTGCGCCAGCGCCCCCAGGCGGGCCAGGTTGCAGCGCGCGGCGCCGCGCTCGCGGTCCCGGCTGCAGGCGGCGATGCGGCCGAGCCAGCTCTCTCGGGCGAAAAGCTCCAGCAGCACCCCTCCCAGGTGCCCGAGGCCGATCAGCATCAAGGTCGGTTTCATGAAGGCTCCATGTTAACAGAGCGCGCGCCCGCCGCGAACGCCGGGAGGTCGCGACGCGCGCGGCGCCGGCGGCTCTCCCACGTTCTGGTAAGATGACGATCCCTCTCCCGTCAAGGTGCGCGATGATCCCGGTTCAGGCGGTCGCCCTCGCATTCCTCCTCGCGTCCGGAGCGGAATCCGGCGCGCCTCCGCAGGCCGGGTGGATCCGCCGGCAGGTGGGGGCGTGCAGCATCGAGGCCCTGCCGTCCCAGGCGCGGCACCTCGAGGCGCTGGCGGCCCGGGCGGCCGAGCTGCTGCCGCGCATCGAGGCGGAGCTGGGCGTGCGGCCGGCGGCGCCGTACCGGATCCTGCTGCTGCCGCGCGATCCGGTCGGGGACTCCGTCATCCGGGGGCTCGACGCCTCGGCGCCGGGCTGGGCGGCCGGCTACCTGATTCCGTCCCGCCGCATCGGCGCGATCCGGATCGGCCTGGCGGACCGGTATCCTTACAGCGATCTGGCCTCGGTCTTCGCGCACGAGGCGACCCACATGCTCCTGCACGACGCGGCCGGAGGACGTCTGCCCCGCTGGTTCGGCGAGGGGGTGGCCACCGGGATCGAGCGGTCCTGGGGGCTGCGCGACGTGCTCGTCTATTCTTCGTCCCTGCTCACCGGCGCGCTGCCGCGCCTGGCCGATCTGGACGAGGCGTTCGGCGCCTCCGGCAGCAGCGCCCGCACCGCCTACGCCGCGTCGTTCGACTTCCTCCTCTACACGGTGCGCCGCCACGGCCGGGACGTGGTGCGCGACATCGTGAACGAGGCGAGGACCCGTCCGTTCGAGGAGGCGTGGGAGGCGGCCACCGGCACGTCGCTCGCCCGGGCCGAGGCCGACTGGCGGCGGGGGAGCCTCGTCCTCTACCGGTGGGTGCCGGCGATCACCGGCACGACGTCCCTCTGGATCGCCATCACGCTGCTGACATTTCTCGCCCTGGCCCGCCGCCGCGCGCGCTCGCGCGCCATCCTGGAGCGGTGGGAACGGGAGGGGGACTTCGGCGACGAGCGCTGGGAGAGGGCGCGGGACCGGTGGGAGAAGCTCCGGGACGAGCTGGACGGATCATCGCTCGAACGCCGGGAGCCGGGGGACGGGGAGGACGAGACGGTTCACTGACGCGGACAGGCTCCCGGGCCTCAGCCGCGCGTCAGCTTCCGGTACTTGATCCGGTGAGGCTGGTCGGCGTCGGCGCCGAGGCGCCGGCGGAGATCCTCCTTGTAGTCCTGATAGTTGCCCTCGAACCACGTCACGCGGCTGTCCCCCTCGAACGCCAGGATGTGCGTGGCGATCCGGTCGAGGAACCACCGGTCGTGGCTGATCACGGCGGCGCATCCCGCGAAGTTCAGCAGCGCCTCCTCGAGGGCCCGCAGGGTGTCGACGTCGAGGTCGTTGGTCGGCTCGTCGAGCAGCAGCAGGTTGGCACCGCTCTTGAGAACGCGCGCGAGGTGGACGCGGTTGCGCTCGCCCCCCGAGAGCTCGCGGACGCGCTTCTGCTGGTCCGGCCCCTTGAAGTTGAAGGACGCCACGTAGCTGCGCGATGCGACGGTCCGTCTGCCGAGCTCGATCTGCTCCAGTCCGTCCGCGATCGCCTCCCAGACGGTGGCTTCCGGAGGCAGGGCGTCGCGGCTCTGATCGACGTACCCGAGGCTGACGGTCTCCCCCAGGCGCAGCGCGCCGGCGTCGGGCTTCTCCTGTCCGGTGATCATGCGGAACAGCGTCGTCTTGCCGGCGCCGTTGGGGCCGATGATGCCGACGATCCCGCCGCGGGGCAGCGAGAAGGACAGGTCGTCGATCAGCAGCCGATCGCCGTACCCCTTGCGCAGGTGCTCGGCCTGCACGACGACGTCCCCCAGCCGCGGGCCGGGCGGGATGTGGATCTCGACCGCCTCCGGAACCTTCTCGGTCCCCTCCTGCAGCATCCGCTCGTACGCCGCCAGGCGCGCCTTGCTCTTTGCCTGGCGCGCCCGCGGGGCCATGCGCACCCATTCGAGCTCGCGCTCCAGCGTGCGCTGGCGCGCGCCGGCCGCCTTCTCCTCGCCCGCCAGCCGCTCCTTCTTCTGATCGAGCCACGACGAGTAGTTCCCCTCCCACGGGTGCCCCTCGCCCCGGTCCAGCTCGAGAATCCAGCCCGCCACGTTGTCGAGAAAGTATCGATCGTGGGTGATCGCCACGACGGTCCCCGGATACTCCTTCAGGAAGCGCTCCAGCCACGCGACCGACTCGGCGTCGAGATGGTTGGTCGGCTCGTCGAGCAGGAGCAGGTCGGGGCGCTGGAGGAGAAGACGGCAGAGGGCGACGCGGCGGCGCTCGCCGCCGGAGATCGTCGCCACGTCGGCCTCCGGGGGCGGGCAGCGCAGGGCGTCCATGGCGATCTCGAGCGTGTGGTCCAGCTCCCAGGCGTTGCTCGCGTCGATCGCGTCCTGCACTCTCGCCTGCTCCTCCAGGAGGCGCTCCATCGCTTCGGGCTCCATCGGCTCCGCCAGCTTCTCGCTGATGGCGTTGTAGCGATCCAGAAGCGCGCGCGTCCCGGCCACGCCCTCCTCGATGTTGCCGAGCACGGTCTTCGAGGGATCCAGCGCCGGCTCCTGCGGCAGGTGGCCGATCCGGATCCCCTTCGCGGGAAACGCCTCGCCGTTGAACTCCCGGTCCAGACCCGCCATGATGCGCAGCAGCGTGCTCTTGCCCGCGCCGTTGGCCCCGATGACGCCGATCTTCGCCCCGTGGAAGAAGGCGAGCCAGATCCCCTTGAGGATCTCCCGCTTGGGCGGAACGACCTTGTGCAGATCCTGCATCTGGAAGATGAATTCAGGCACGGTGTCCCCGATCGCGATCCCGCCCGCGGCGGGCGCTCAGATCCGGCCGGCGGCCCGGGCGCGCGCCAGCACCCGCTCGGCGGCGCGCACCATCGGCCGGTCGACCATCCGCCCCTCCAGGACGAACACGCCCTTGCCCGATCGACCCTCCCGCTCGTACGCCTCGACGAGCGCCCGCGCGCGGGCGATCTCCTCCTCGCCGGGCGTGAAGGCGGCGGCGATGATCGGCAGTTGTTTCGGGTGGATCGCCATCTTCCCCGCGTACCCCATGCGCGCGGCGCGCAGGGACTCGCGGCGCAACCCCTCCTCGTCCGACAGATCGGGATGGATCGTGTCGATCGCCTGCAGCCCGAACGCGGCCGCGACGGTGACGACGGCCCCGCGGGCCCAGGCGACCTCCTCGCCCCGCGGCGTGCGCACGGCGCCGAGATCTCCCGCGAGATCCTCCGCGCCGAACAGCAGCGCCTGGAGGCGGTGATGGGACGCCGCGATCTCGTTCAGGTGCACGACGCCGCGCGCCGATTCGATGAGAGCCAGCAGCGGGACGGGAGCGCGCGCCGTGAGGCGGGCGGTCTCGCGGACATCGCGCGCCGATTCGACCTTCGGGATCAGATAGGCGTCGGGAGGCGCGCCGAGGGTGGCCCGGAGATCCTTGCTCAGGAGGCCCGACGAAGCCGGGTTGATCCGGACGATCCGCTCGCTGATCCCGAAGTCGAGCCGGGCCAGCGAGCGGACGACGGCGCGGCGCGCCTCGTCCTTGCGGTCGGCGGCGACGCCGTCCTCCAGATCGAGCACGACGGAGTCGGCGCCCGATGTCGCGGCGCGCTCCGCCTTGTGCGGATCGTCGCCGGGCAGGAACAGCAGCGTGCGCCGCGAGCGCGGCGGGAGCGGCCCGCGGCGGGGGGAGCGCCCGACCGGGCGGCGCGTCACCGCCGCTTCTTCTTCAGAAAGAGCACGGTCCTCTCGGCCTCCACGACCGTCTCGCCGTGCTGGTTGAGGCCGGTGTGGAGCAGGCGCACGATCCCCCGATCGCGTTGCGACCGCGACGGGCGCTTGGACAGCACCTTCGTCGTCACCGAGATCGTGTCGCCGTGAAACACGGGCCGCGGGTGACGGACGTTCTCGTAGGACAGGTTCGCGACGATCGTCCCCTCGGTCAGATCGGGGACCGTCATGCCGACGATCAGCCCGAGCGTGAAAATGCCGTTCACGATCCTCCGGCGAAACGGCGATTCCGCGGCGAACTCCTCGTCGAGATGCAGCGGCTGCGTGTTCATCGTCAGGGCGCAGAACAGCACGTTGTCGGTCTCGGTCACGGTCCGCGTGAGGCGGTGGCGCATCGTGGCGCCGACCTTCAGGTCCTCGAAGTACTTGCCGGGCATGGAGCCTCCGTCGCGGGAGGTGCCGTGGCAGGAACGCCGCGCGCAGTATAGCAGCAGGCGGCCCGTCGCGAGACGTCCGCGATTGCCCCCGCAGCCCCGAGCGGATAGACTTCCGGCCCGGCGCCGCCGCGGAGTACGACGGGTGAGGGCATCGCATGTTCCGTCGCATCCTGATAGCCAACCGAGGTGAGATCGCCCTCCGGATCCTGCGCGCCTGCCGGACGCTCGGGATCGAGGCGATCGTGGCCCACTCCGAGGCCGATCGGGACGCGCCCTGGTTGCACCGGGCGGACGGTGCGATCTGCATCGGACCCGCCGCCGTGGAAGGCTCCTACCTGAACGCCGACGCGATCCTGCAGGCGGCCGAGCAGCGGGAATGCCAGGGGATCCATCCCGGGTACGGATTCCTCTCGGAGAACGCCGCGTTCTCCGCTCGCTGCGCGCAGCAGGGCGTGGCGTTCATCGGGCCGGGCGCGGGCGCGATCCGGCGCATGGGCGACAAGCTCGAGGCGAAGCGCGCCATGAGGGAGGCCGGCCTGCCCGTGCTGCCCGGCTCGGACGGAGTCCTGGAAAACGCGGCCGCCGCGAGGCGCGCGGCGGACGCCGCGGGGTATCCGGTGCTCCTGAAAGCCCGCTTCGGCGGGGGAGGGCGCGGATTGCGGCGCTGCGAGAACGCGCGCGAGATTGAGAGCGCGTTCGCCCCCGCCTCGATGGAGGCGAAGAACGCCTTCGGCGACGGGGCGCTCTACCTGGAAGCGTACCTCGAAGGGGCCCGGCACATCGAGTTCCAGATTCTCGCCGATGCATTCGGGACGGCGGTCCACCTGGGGGAGCGCGAATGCTCCATCCAGCGGCATCACCAGAAGCTGGTGGAGGAGTCCCCCTCCGCGGCCGTGACGTCCGCGGCGCGGGACGATCTGGGAGAGCGCGCGGCGCGGGCCGCGGAGGGGGCGGGCTACCGCAGCGCCGGGACTCTGGAATTTCTGAGGGACCGGGAGGGCCGGCTTCATTTCATGGAGATGAACACCCGCATCCAGGTCGAGCATCCGGTCACGGAAATGGTGACCGGCGTCGATCTCGTCGTCGAGCAGATCCGGATCGCCGCGAACCAGCCGCTCCGGATCCGGCAGGAGGATGTGACGCTGAGCGGCCACGCCATCGAGGCGCGGATCAACGCGGAGGATCCGGACGACGGGTTCCGGCCCGATCCGGGCGTCGTGTCCGGAATCGTGCCGCCGCCGTCAGAGGCAGGGGGCTGCGCGGTGCGCTGGGACTCGGCCCTCGAGGAGGGATACCGCATCCCGCCGCACTACGACTCGCTCATCGGCAAGTTGATCGTGCACGGCGCGGACCGCGCGGGCGCCCTGTCGGGCTGCCGTGACGCGCTGGAGACGCTCGAGATCCGCGGCGTCCGCACGACGATCCCCCTGTTGCGGCGCATCGTGGAGGATCCGGATTTCGTGAAGGGGGAGTACGACGTCGGCTTTCTGGCGCGCAGCGGACTGGTGGCGGTGAGCTGAGGGCGCGGAGACGATCCGATGGCCAAGGTGATTCTCGATCCGATCGGGCAGCCGCGGGCCGCGTTTCTCCCGGACGCGGTCTGGGAGGAGCAGCGCCGGCTCATGGACGGTCTCAACGGCGCGCTGCGCGAGAAGCGCGCCGAGGTGCGCGCGGGCTGGGGTGAGGAGTACGCGATCCGAGTGCGCGAGAAGGGGAAGCTGCCCGCCTGGGACCGCGTGGAGCGTCTCGCCGATCCGGGCAGCCCGATCCTGCCGGTCGGATCGCTGGTGAACTACGGGCTGGTCTTCGGCGGGGAGAAGCGCACCTCGCCCGGCGCCGGCGTCGTCACGGCCTTCACGCGTATCCATGGCCGCTACGCCGTCGTGATCGCCAACGACAACACGGTCGCCTCGGGATCGTGGTGGCCGCGCACGCCGGAGAAGATCCAGCGGGCGCAGGAGATCGCGCTGCGCCTGCGCCTGCCCGTGGTCTACCTCGTGGATTGCTCCGGCCTGTTTCTCCCCGAGCAGTCGCAGACCTTCCCCGGCCGCACGGGGGCCGGCGCGATCTTCCGCATGAACGCGGCGCTGTCGGCAGCGGGCGTCCCGCAGATTGCGGGCGTGCACGGCGACTGCATCGCGGGCGGCGGCTACATGCCGATCATCAGCGACGTCGTCTACATGACCGAGCAGGCCTACATGGTGATCGCCGGGGCGGCGCTGGTGAAGGGGGGGAAATCGCAGAAGATCACGTCGCTCGGCATCGGCGGCCCCGACGTGCACGTCCATCTGTCGCGCTGTGCCGATCACCGGGTGCCGGACGACGGCGTCCTGCTCGAGCGGATCCGCGGCGAGATCGCGCGCCTGCCGGGCCCCGCGTGGGATTATTACCGTTACGGAGCCGACCCGGCGCCGCCGCGCTACCCGCTGTCCGATCTCGACGGGATCTTTCCCACGGACCACCGCGTGGGCTACGACATGCGGCAGGTGCTGGCGCGCATCGTCGATCACTCGCTGTTCTGCGAGTTCGCGCCGCGCAAGGGCCACGAGATGATCTGCGGCGTGGCGCGGATCGGGGGACTGTACGCGGCGTTCGTGGCGAACAACCAGGGGCTCACCGATCATCCGGTGCGCGGGGGAGCGCGCCGGCCGGGCGGCATCCTCTACCGCGAGGGGATCGCCAAGGTGTCGCAGTTCTCGCGCGCCTGCAACGACGACGGCATCCCGATCATCTGGCTGCAGGACATCGCCGGATTCGACATCGGGCCCGAGGCCGAGAAGCAGGGGCTCCTGGGATACGGCTCGAGCCTCATCTACACGAACTCGACCAACAGCGTGCCGATGTTCACGGTCCTCCTCCGCAAGGCGGCCGGGGCCGGCTACTACGCCATGGCGGGGCTCCCCTACGGCCCGATCCTGCAGCTCGCGACGCCGATGACGCGGCTCGCCGTCATGGAGGGGCGCACTTTGGCGATCGCGACCTACCATGCCCGGCTGGACGACTCGTTCGGCATCGCGGCGAAGTCGGAGCAGGAGGCGGAGGAGATCCGCCGCGGCATGCAGGCGGTGGAGGATCGCATCAACCGGGAGATGGATCCGGCGCTCGCCGCCTCGCGGATGGACGTGGACGAGGTCGTCATGCCGGGCGAGCTGCGCCTCTATCTCGAGGCCGCCGTCGCCATGGCCTATCAGTCGTGCGGATACCGCCGCGTGAAGAACCCGCGCATCTGGTCCCTGCACGACCTCATCGTCCTGGGACGGTGACGGGACGCCGGGAGGGGAGGGGAGAGTGGACGATCCGACCCTGAAGGTCCGGATCGAGAAGGGGCCGCGCGGCCTCCTGAGGGTCCTGTCGCCGGGCGTCGGCCTGTGGATCGATCCGCCTCCGGAGGGCGCCGTCCTGGGGCCCGGGACGCGCGTCGGGACCCTCGGCTGCCTGAACCGGCGCATCGCGCTCGTGCTGCCTGAGGGGACGGAGGGCCGGATCAAGGATCCGGTTCCGCAGGATCGCGAGACGCCCGTGGAGTACGGACAGCCGCTGTTCACGCTCCTCCCCCTGCGCAGGGGGGTCGATCGGGCAGCCGGCGGGCAGGGCGCGGCGGGGAAGGGCAGGCTGCCGCGCGGAACCCACGCCGTCACGGCGCCGACCGACGGCGCCTTCTACCGGGGACCGTCGCCCGGCGCGCCGCCGTTCGTGAAGCCGGGCAGCCGGATCCGGAGCGGCCAGGTCCTGGGGCTCGTGGAGGTGATGAAGACGTTCAGCCAGGTCCTGTACGGCGCGCCGGGCCTGCCGGACGAGGCGGAGGTCGTGGAGGTGCGCTGCGAGGACGGCGCGGAGGTGCGCTCGGGGCAGATCCTGATGGTGGTGCGCTAGTGTCCCGTCCCAGAAATACGCCACCTATTTCGCCGGCCCTCCACGCCGCCGACTGCGTTGCTTCTCCTCCAAATACTCCCGGTATTCGTCGTCGAAGCGCCTTGCCGGCGGCGCGGATCGCTCGCCGAAATATGCAACGTACTTCTGAGACGGGACACCAGGAGCCTGTCCGCGTATTCCGTGGGGTCGCGCGCATGGGGCTTGCGAGACGAAGAGAAGAAGCGGCGAGGAGGCGATGGGGATCCATCGCGTCGGTCTGGCAACGACGCAGGCGGCGCCACGGCGCTCCGAACGCGGCCCGACGCAATACTCGGACAGGCTCCTAAACTCAGCGCTGCGGGGACGACTTCTTCAGGTACTTCAGATAATCGCTGTCGGTGCTGAGCAGCAGGGTGCTGTCGCCGCCGAGCGATTTCCGGAAGGTCATGAGCGCGCGGGTGAACTGGAAGAACTCCGCGTCTTGGCCGAACGCCTGCGCGTAGATCCGGGCCGCCTCCGCGTCGGCCTTCCCCCGGACCTGCTGCGCCGTGAGGTAGGCCTCGGAGTCGATCCGCTTCAGCTCCTTCTCCTTGACGCCGGAGATCTCCTGCAGGTTGCGCTGCCCCTCCGAGCGGAACAGCTCGGCGATCCGCTTGCGCTCCGAGATCATGCGCTCGAACACCTTCTCGCGGACCTCCTGCACGTAGTTGATGCGCTTGATCTGCACGTCGAGCAGCTCGATGCCGAAGGCCGCCTCGAGCTTCTCCCGGGCCTTCTCGAAGATCCGGTGGGCGAGCTGCTCGCGGCCGATCTTAACCTCCGCGATCTCGGTCGGGGTGCCCATCCCCTCCTCCTCATCCTCCTCCATCAGCTCGCGGTTCGTGTTGCGGACCACCTCGACGAGCGTGTTGCGGGAGATCACGTCCCGGGTCGCACCGTCGATGATGTCGTCGAGGCGGCGGCTGGCGCCGCGCTCGTCGTGGACCGACTGGAAGAACCGGAGCGCGTCCACGATCCGCCAGCGGGCGAAGGTGTCGACGAAGATGTACTTCTTGTCGGAGGTCGGGATCTGGTCGGGCGTCCCGTCCCACGCCAGGACCCGGCGCTCGAAGATGTTCACCGTGTCGACGAACGGGACCTTGAGCTTGAGGCCGGGCTCGGTGACGGTGCGGATCGGCCTGCCGAAACGGGTGATGACGACCTGCTGGGTTTCGTCCACCTGATAGAGGAATGAGAAGGCCGCGACGGCCGCGACGACCACGATCAGGAGCAGGACCGGCAGGCTGCGCTTCATTCCTTCTCCTTCGGCTTCGACGTCATTCCGGCCACCCCGCCACCGCCCAGGTCGAGCAGCGGCAGGATCCCCCGCATCCGCTCGTCGACGACGTACTTGCGGGGGATCTCAGGCAGGACGTCCGCCATCGCCTCCAGGTAGAGACGCTTGCGCGTCACCTCGGGAGCGCGGCGGTATTCCCTCAGCAGCGCGGTGAATCGCTCGGCGTCGCCCTGGGCGCGGTTGACGCGATCGATCGCGTATCCCTCCGCCGCGGAGACCATGCGCAGCGCCGCCCCCTCGGCCTCCGGGATCGCCTTGTTGTACGCCTCCCACGCCTGGTTGGTGATCCGCTCCTTCTCCTGGCGCGCCTCGTTCACCTCATTGAACGACGGCTGCACGGTCTGCGGCGGGTTGACGTCCTTCAGCTGCACCGTCGTGATGGCCAGCCCGGTCTCGTACTGGTTGAGGATGTTCTGCAGCTCCTGCTCGACGAGCGTGGCGATCTCGGCGCGGCCCACCGTGAGGACCTCGGTCACGCTGCGATCTCCCACGATGCGGCGCGTGACCGCCTCCGCCACGTTGCGCAGCGTCTGGTCCACGTCGCGCACCTTGAACAGATACGCGCGCGGATCCTCGACCTTGTACTGGACGATCCATTCGACGTCGGCGATATTCAGATCGCCCGTGAGCATCTGGGAGGTCTCGATGTCCTTGCTGGGGAGCGGCCGGCCGCGGCGATCGCGGCCGCCCTGGGAGTTGAAGCCGAATTCCTCCTTGTAGACGTATTCGACTCTCACCTTCGTGGCCGACTCGATCCCGAACGGCAGCTTGAAATGGAGCCCGCTCGTCACCGTGCGCGCGTAGCGCCCGAAGCGCCGGATCACCGCCACCTCGTCCTGCGCCACGGTGATGAAGCAGGAGATCAGCACGGCGGCGGCCACGATGATGGCGATGACGGTGGGCACCAGCGCGGCGTACTGGCGCCACTCGGGCGGCAATCGGCCGCCGACGGTCTTGAATGTCCTGACCTCGGCCAAGGTGCGCTCTCCCTTTAAGTCGGCGCGGGCAGTCTACCCCTCCCGGCGCGGGAGCGCAACTCGCCCGGCCGGGCCCGGTCCGGCCGGCGCCGCGGCGCCCGCCTTGCCCCGGCCGGCGATCCGTTGGACAATGGCGCATCAGCGCGCGGAGGCAGCATGTCGATTCTGAAGTTTCTCGGCCTGGACCGCCCGGCCGGCGCGGCCCCCGACGCGATCGCCGGCGCGGACGCGGCGGCCGAGACCGACACGGTCCGGAAGATCGTGCAGGCGCTGGAGGGCCTGGACCCGGACCGCGCGCGCTACATCGCGGGCTTCGCCTTCATCCTGAGCCGGGTCGCCAACGCCGACCTGGACGTGTCCGGCGAGGAGACCCGCGCCATGGAGCGGATCATGGTGGAGGAGGGCGGCCTCCCGGCGGAGCAGGCGCTCCTCGTCGTGCACATGGCCAAGATGCAGAACCAGCTGTTCGGCGGGACGGAGAACTTCCTGGTCACGCGCGAGTTCAACCGCATCGCGACCCGCGAGCAGAAGCTGGCGCTCCTCGAGTGTCTGTTCGCCGTCTCGTCGGCGGACGACTCGATCTCCACGGTCGAGAGCAACGAGGTGCGGCGGATCGCCAGCCAGCTCAAGCTGAGCCACGCCGACTACATCGCCGCCCGTTCCGCCTACCGCGATTACCTGGCGGTGCTCAGGGAGCGCCCGAAGGGGACGAGCTGACCCCGGGCGCGCCGACCGTGAGCCTCGAGTAGCCGAGCCCGTCCGGCTCCCTTCCCGGCTCGAGGATCCCGACGGTCGTCCAGCTCTCCAGATCGATGATCGACACGCGATCGGCGTTGGTGTTCGCGACGTAGGCGCGCCGGCCGTCCGGCCTGATCAGGATGCCGATCGGGACGGGGCTCCTGCCGAACCGGCTTCCGAAGAGCCGCCCCTTCGTGCCTTCCGCCGAAAGCTCCATCGAGACGCGCCGCACTTCCTTCTTCTCCCGGACGTCGAACACGGCGACGTCGCCCGAGCGGGCGTTGGAGACGAGGACGTGGCGCCCGTCGGGGGTCGCACGGGCGCGGATGGGGAAGGACGGGGACTCGATCTGCGCGATCACCTCGAGCGTGGCGGCGTCGAGCACCGTGATCGTGTCCGCCTCGCGGTTCGTGATCCAGACCTCGCGGCCGTCCGGCGTGATGGCGATCCCCTCCGCGCCGGCCCCCGTCGGGATGTTCCGGATCAGCTGGCCGGTCTGCAGATCGATGACGCTCACCGAGCCGGAGCCGATGTTCGGGACGAAGGCGCGCTCGCCATCGGGCGTGACGACGACCATGTGGGAGACGGCCTGCCCCGTCCGCACGGCGCGCGTCATCCGGCCGGAGGGCACGTGCACGGTCAGGACCGATTGGTTGTCCTCGGCCGTGACGACCACGTGCTCGCCGTCTCCGAGCCAGACGATGCCGTGCGGCCGGCGGTAATCTTCCAGATCGATCGTCCCGGTGACACGCGCCGACGGGACGTCGATCACGGTGAGCGTCGATCCGGCCTCCGAGCCGCCGTAATTGGTCGCCACCGCGGTGCGTCCGTCGGGCGAGACCGCCACTTCGTGAGGCCCCGCGCCCGTGGGCAGCGTCGCAACCACTCTTCCCGATGCGAGATCGATGAGCGACGCGGTCGCCTCCGACTTGTTGAGCACGATCAGCGTCCCCTCGCCGCCGGCGTCGCTCCGTCGCGGCCGCAGGGACGCCAGGATCTCCGCGTTGGCCGGCCTCTTCGTGTAGTCCTCGTCCACGGCGAAGAACCGGACGATCCCACGCTCGTCGACGACGACGGTGGCGGGGTGGGGGATGGCCCCCTGCTTCTCGTTCAGGATCCCGTACCGCTTGATGACCGTGGATTGCGGATCGATGAGGTTCACGAACTCCAGGCCCATCTTCTTCCGCATGGCGCCGAGCGATTCGGCGTCGTCGGTGCTGATCCCCCAGATCTCCGCGCCGAGCTTTTTGAACTTCCCCAGGTCGGATTGCAGCTCGCCGAGCTGCGTGCGGCAGTAGGGTCACCAGGTGCCGCGGAAGAAGACCAGGACGACGGGACCCTGGCCCCTGCGGCCGCCGAGCGAATGGGGCACGCCGTCGGACGAGCGCAGGGTGAAATCGGGGGCCGGATCGCCGACCCGCACGGCCCCCGGCCGGGGTGAGGCGTCCGCGCCGGTCTCGCCGGCTGTCGCGACGCCGGCCGCCGTGAGGAGAAGGAGCGCGAAGAGGGCCGGAGCGAAGCCGTGGCTCGGCCCGAGCGGATGAAGCGGGGCGGTGCGGATCACGGACACCTCCCTGTCGGGGACGATCAGGGGCGGCCGGGCGGATCGCGGAGGGCGCTTCGGGCCCCGGGCGACCCGCCCGGTCGAGAGAATGGGAGATCGGGTCGGCGTCCCCCGTCGGGGGATGCCGGGTTCAGGCTCCCTTGCTGCGCGTGTAGACGATCTCCATGTTCTGGAATTCCTTGCCTCCGGAATCCTTCGTGTAGAACTTCGTGACGAACCGGTCGTCGCTGACGATCCGCGTCACCGACTTCATCGTTTTCGTCTGGCCGGAGATCGGGTCGTCGTACTGCCCGGCCAGCTCGAGCACCTTGCCGCCTTCGGAGCAGCTCCCCTTCGACGGGTACATGAGCGTGCCCATGTTGTCGACCCAGAGATCCGTGTGCTGCTTCTTGCCGTTGTCGTATCCGCTGAGCCCCATCCCCTCGAATTCCTGCCCCATGAAGCTTCCCCGGTAATCGACCCTCAGGAAGCGCCCGCCGAGGGCCATCGTGTTCTTCGCCTTCCCGGTCGAGGTCTGGGGCTCCGCGCCGGGTGTCTCCCACGTCGTCACCTTCGTGTCCCAGGTGCCCGCCAGACGTGCGAGATGGGCATGGTGATCCCCGGGCTGGCTCAGCTTCA
>JBFGDZ010000013.1:0-36748 GCA_041580375.1 Candidatus Polarisedimenticolia bacterium | reverse complement strand
CTGATTGGCCTCGCCCGCTTCTTCCCAGACCGGTCGCACGATGTGGACCATCTTCCAGTGAGCGACCCATTTGCCGCTCGCCCCCTCGCGCTGCTCCCGCTGCCCGCCCGCGACAGCCTTCGCCATCCCCTCGGCGACGCCCTTCTCCGACCCCACGGGGATGTTCGGCTCCATGCCGCCCTGCCAGAGCGCGCAGCGCCCGTTGCGATCGGGCGTGTTCACCGCGCGCCTCACGCGATCCTCGTAGGCCGCCATGTAGGCATAGGTCATCGTGATCGCGTCGATGTTCGGGTTGAGGAAGTCCGCGTCCCATGCCAGGGCGTCGGCCACGCTGTTGATGTAGTCCCAGCGGCCGGTGTTGTAGCCGACGAAGCGCGGGGCGAGCGCGGCCCGGATCTCCATCAGCTGGAAGCTGGCCTCCAGCTGCTCGACCAGGACGTAGACCTTGATCGCTCCCGTCTCCAGGCCCAGGTGCGCCTCGAGTGCGGCGAGGATGTCGTTCCAGAGGGCCGCCTCGCCGGCCGTCTGAATCTTGGGCAGGTAGAGCACGATCGACGATCCGGCGCGCCGCAGCGCCCGGTGGTTGAGGACGACGTACAGCGCCGCGTCGACGATCGACGCAGAGAAGCCCCCGCCGTCGCCGCGGCGCACGTGCCGGTCGTCGAGGTGCAGTCCGCGCGGGCGGAAGATCTTCGTCGTGAAGGAGAGCTGGCGCCGCCAGTCGTCGATGATCGGGCGCCCGAAGAAGTCCCGCCCCCAGGCGTTCATCTCCTCCGCGACCCCCTCCGCGACGCGCAGGAACTCGGGGCTCTTCGCAATGGCGAGCCTCAGGTTCCTCTGGTTGTCGAGGGACATCGTCTCGATCTGCCCGAGGGCGTCCTCGCCGTCGAACATCCAGCCGTCGGCGCCCGACAGCAGCGCGTAGGCGACGTTGCGGATGCTCTTCTCGAGGGGGGCGCGGGGCTTCGCGGCGGGGCCGGTGCCCTGGATCCACTGGCGCTTCAGGTCGGAGGGGATGGCGGACCCGTCGAATTTTCCCTCACGGGCGTCGCGCACCCGGATCCGGGTGCCCGGGATCGTCGCGTCCGGGTCGAGGAAGGCGATCCGCTCGCGATTCCGGGCGCGATCCGCCCGTCGCCGCATGCGCTCGTCCATGAGGGCCGTTCGAGAGGCGTCGAACGGCGCCAGGGCCGCCAGCGCCGCCTTCGCCTCGCCGGTGAGGACGTCGGCGTACTCGCGCTCGATCCCGTCGCGGTACTCCAGCGTCGCACCGCTCCGCGGCTTGCGGGCCGGGTGGCCTGGCGTGGCCGCCGCCGGGCGGCGCCCAGCCGGCGCCCGGCTCCTCACATGCTTCGTCCCGCCTCGCTGGCCCAGAGCGCCTCCCCGGTGCCGCCCCGCGAATCGTGGCGCCGACGCGCGGGAGCGCGGCACACAAGTCTACACGAGACACCGCTTAGATGCACCGCGACCACGCGGCCGCTCTTGACTCTCCACGGAGGCGGACGTAGGCTGATCCCCGGCGATCCGCTCACCGTCACATCATCACAGAGCCGAGCATGGGAGACGACCCATGAGCACTTCATTCGGCTACGTCCTGCGCTCCATCTCGGCCCTCCTTCTGATGATCGGTTTCTACGGGCTCGCGCTGGCGATCGCGGGCGGGCTCCTCTACCTCATTTACATCGACGTGACGGTCGCCTCGACCATTCACCTCCGGCTCGTGATCGGCGCACTCATCGGCGCCGCGACGATCCTGTGGGCCATCCTCCCCCGGCCGGATCGGTTCGAGCCGCCCGGGCCGGAGCTCGGGGAGCGCGAGCAGCCGGCGCTGTTCGAGGACCTGCGGGCGGTGGCGGACGGCACCGGACAGGCGATGCCGGAGGAGGTCTATCTGGTTCCCGACGTGAACGCCTGGGTGAGCCAGCGCGGCGGAGTGATGGGCTTCGGGAGCCGGCGCGTGATGGGGCTCGGGCTGCCGCTGCTGCAGGGCCTGACGCGCGACCAGATGCGCGGCGTGATCGCGCACGAATTCGGTCATTACCATGGGGGAGACACGCGCCTCGGCCCCCTCCTCTACCGGACGCGCGCGGCGATCGGCCGGACCGTGGAGAGCCTGGGGAATTCATTGCTGCAGGCGCCGTTCCGCTGGTACGGCGCAGTGTTCCTGCGCATCACGCACGCGACCTCGAGGCGCCAGGAGTTCGCCGCGGATGCGCTGTCGGCCCGGCTGTTCGGATCCCGTCCCCTGATCGGAGGGCTGCGCGCGCTGCCGGGGCTGACCGAGGCATTCCCCGCATTCTGGATGCAGGAGATCATTCCGGCGCTGAACGCAGGCTACCGTCCTCCCCTCGCGGAGGGATTCGCCCGCTTCGTGGCCCACCCCCGGGTCGCCGCCGAGGTGGCGCGCGTGCGTGACGTCGCTCTCGGCGAGTCGGCGGGGGATCCGTACGACACCCATCCTCCGCTGCCCGAGAGGATCGCAGCGCTCGAACGTCTCGGCGCGGGGGATCCGCCCAGTGACGCCTCCGCGGCCGACGCGTCCCCGGCCGCCACGCTGCTCGCCGATCCGGATCGACTCGAGAGGAGTCTGCTGATCCACATGTACGGCGAGGAGCCGGTCTCGAAGCTGAACCCCATCCGCTGGGAGGAGTGCGGAGCGAAGGTCTTCCTGCCCGAGTACCGGAACCAGGTGCGGATGCAGAAACGGGCGCTCTCCGGCATCACCCTGTCGAACTTCGCCGCGCTCACCCGCGATCCGTCGCCGGTGGCGCGGCTGCTCGTCTTCCCCGGGGACGGTCCGGCCGGCCGCAAGGAACGGCGGCTCGCCGCCCTGCAGATCCTCGCCTCGGCGATGATCGTCGGCCTGCACGACGCGGGGTGGACGATCCGGACGGGTCCCGGAGAGCCCGTGGTCATGAGCAGGGGCGATCGGACGCTCGCTCCCTTCGAGCTGGTCGATCGACTGCACCAGGGGAAGGTGCCGGCCGACGAGTGGAACGCGATCGTCGCGGTCGCCGGCCTCGGGGAACGGGATCTCGGAGAACCGCCGGTGGACCCCGCGGCGGCTGACGGCGTGACGTAGGAGGGACTCGCCGCCGGGCACTCTCAGCCCGATCCCGGATGCTCTTCTCGGGGTTTCTCCTGTTTCGTAGGGGCCCAGAGCGCCGGGGCCAGTCCGATGCTGAGAGCCCCCGCCTCGGGATCGGACCTCACTCCGCGGAGATCCGCCACGCGAAAATGGAACCCCGCGTAGTCCACCATCTCCTCGAGTGGCACGATGAACTCCCTCTCTCCTTCCTCCGGCCGGATCGTTCGGAAATCGATCGGTGGGCGCATCAGGCCGCTGATCTCGAGCTTCCCGGCGGGGATCCGCGAGACGATCTGGATCACCTCCTGGCCGAGAGGGTTCACAAAGGAACTTCTCTCGACGATGTGGCCGAGAAACAGGAGAACATTCCGGTTCGGCGCGACGAACCGCGGAGTGCCCGCGTCGCTCGTGTTGATTCCGTGACCCGACACATCTGTGATCTCGATGGAGACGATCAACGTCTTCGCACCGTACGGAGGCAGTAAGTACCCCGATCCCTTCGGGCTGACGACTGAGACCGTGGGGGCGTCCGCCGGCGTCTCCTCCGTCCGACCGGACGTGGGCGGCAGGGCGACGAGCCCCGCCAGGACGAAGACCACCGGGTGCATGACGACATTCCATCTCATCGGCTCGCTCCTGACACCCTGATGCGGGCGAAGATCGGGACGGCCCGCTCCGGGCCGCTCACGCCCCGTGCACGATCCAGTCGCTCTCTCTCAATCCAGACCCGCACGATCGGAGTCTCCCATCTCCACGCCGCCTTCGGGGAAGTATTCCTTCCAGCGCCGGGCGACGAGGGCGGCGGTCGCCTCGTCGCAGAACAGCTCCTCCGGGTACGACGGCTTCATGCGGGCGTCGATCGCGACCGGCGGCTCGAAGGACGGATGGTGGCGGAGCAGCGACACGGCGCGGCCGTGCAGGTCGGCCGCCGGCTCGAAGCGGGTGAAGGTGGACCAGAGGAAGTTGAAGACGCTCTTCGTGGCGCGGGCGGCGTCGTCGGTGACCACGACGAGCGGCCAGCGATCGAGCGATGCGTGCGCCAGCAGTGGGGCCAGGTCGGGGGCCGCCTGTCCCGGGGCGAGTCCGCGCGGGAACGGGGCGGCCTGCACGACCAGGCAGCCGGGCGAGAAGACACGCACGTCGCGCGCGCCGGGCGGGGGCGGTCCGGCGAACGTCTCCGGGAGATCACGCGCCGGCTCGCCGACGCCGAGCAGGACCCCCTTGCTCCCCTCGTTGATGCGCGGCCCGGCGTAGTCGAGGCTGTCCATCGACAGGTTCGAGAAGACGTACAGGTCGGTGCGGAAGTCGGCGCGCCGGAGCGTCTCGGTGAGCACCGTCCTGAAGTTCTTGAGATCCATCGGCCGGTCGAGGACGAGGAGGAACTTGGTGAGCGACAGCTGCCCCTCGCCCAGGATGCGGAACGCCGACGCCATCGCCTCGCGCCTGTAGCGCTGCCGCACCACCGCGGCCGCGAGCGAGTGGTAGCCGGTCTCGCCGTACGACCAGAGATCGCGTACCGCCGGCATGACGACCGGGAAGAGGGGGGACAGGAGCTCCTGCAGGTAGTCGCCGATGAAGAAGTCCTCCTGCCGCGGCTTGCCGACCACCGTGGCCGGGTAGATGGCGTCGCGGCGGTGGTGGATCGCGTCGACCCGGAGGACCGGGTACGGATGCTCGAGCGAGTAGTAGCCGTAGTGGTCGCCGAACGGCCCCTCGGGGCGGCGCTCGCGGGGCGGCACGTGGCCGACCAGGGCGAACTCGGCCTCCGCCGCCACGGGCGGGGCGCCGTCCGCCGGACGGACGACAGGCAGCCGCCGGCCGAGCAGCAGAGATGCGAGCAAAAGCTCCGGGACGTTCTCCGGCAGCGGCGCCGCGGCCGACAGGATCAGGGCGGGAGGCCCCCCGAGCGTCACGCTGACCGGCAGCGGCCGGTCCCGCTCCTCGGCGACGGCGTGGTGGAACCCGCCTCCTTTTCCTATCTGCCAGTGCATGCCGGTGGAGGCGTCGTCGTGGACCTGCATGCGGTAGAGGCCGAGGTTCGAGCCGCGCCCCTCGGGATGCTCGGTGCAGACCAGCGACAGCGTGATGAACGGGCCGCCGTCGCGCGGCCAGGTGGTGAGGATCGGCAGCCGGCCGAGGCGGGGGGGCCGCTCCGTCGCCTGCATCACCGGTCCGAATCGCCGCCCCGCCATCCCCGTGCGCAGCAGGACGCCGAGCAGGTCGCGGTGGGCCCAGAGACGTCCCGCCGTCGGCGGCAGCAGCGTTTCGGGAAGGCGGGCGGCGCGGGCCAGCAGATCCTTCGCGCGCCGGCCGAAGGCCAGGTCGACCCGGCGGGCCGTGCCGAACAGGTTGGTGACGACGGGAAAGCCGGATCCCCGGATGCGGCGGAACAGGAGGGCCGGCCCGCCCGCGGCGATGACGCGGCGGTGGATCTCGGCCGCCTCGAGTCGCGGATCGACCTCCGCCTCGATCTCGACCAGGTCCCCCTCGCGACGCAGTCGATCGAGGTAGCGCCTCAGGTCGGAGTGCGTCCCGCCTTCGTTCACGGCCGCGGCCCGGTCCACTCGGAGGGCGGGATCGTGCGGAGCGCCAGGGCGTGGATCGCGCCGCCGATCAGGTCACCGAGCGCCTCGTAGACCATGCGGTGCCGCTCGAGGAGCGCGCGCCCCTCGAACATCGCCGAGACGATCAGAACGTCGAAATGACCGCCGCCCGACGCCGCGCCGGGATGGCCGGCGTGCCGGGCGCTGTCGTCGTGAAGCTCGAAGTGCTCCGGCCGGAAGCGCCGGCGCAGAATCGACTCGATCCTCTCGGCCGTCGTCATCGCTCATCCGCCTCCGGAGTGGGATCTTATCAGTAGGGCTGGGGCGCGCGCCCCGGGTCACCCGCCGGGGCCGGGGATGCGGCGACCGGCGGAGCTCGCGACGGCCCGGTCGTACACCAGCGAGGCGGCCGCGAGATCCTCCAGGCCGATGCCGAGCGAACGGAACAGCGTGATGTCGTCACGGCCGGACCGGCCCGGGCTCGCGCCCGAGACGATAGACGACAGCTCCACGGCGCGTTCGATCACGGGCAGGAGGTCGCCCGCCTCGATCCGCGCCTGTTCGAGCGAGTCGACCACGACGCGATCGGCGCGCGACACGGCCGCGGCGTCCAGCTCGTGCCGGTCGAATCGGTTGCTGCCGACGGCGTTGACGTGCATCCCCGGCTCCAGCCAGGACCCGGGCAGGACCGGCGTGGGAGACGTCGTGGCGGTGACGACGACGCCGGCGCCGCGCACCGCCGCCGCCGCGCTCTCCGCCGGGACGGTCCGTATCCCGAGGCCGGCCTCGATCTCGCCACAGAAGGCGCGCAGGCGGCCTTCGTCGCGCCCGAAGGCGCGGATCTCCCGGAGCGACCGCACGGAGGCGATCGCGCGCACCTGTCCGCGCGCCTGCCATCCGGTCCCGAGAATGCCCAGCGAGTCCGCGTCCTCGCGGGCCATGCGGCGCGTGGCGACGGCGCTGGCGGCGCCGGTGCGCATCTGGCCGAGACGATCCGCCTCGATCACCGCCAGCAGATCGGAGGTCGCGAGGTCGAAGAGCAGGACGACGAAGCGGGCGCCGCCGCGGGTCGTGGCGTACGACTTCACCGCGAGCCGGCCGAGGGCCTCGGAGGCGGCCGGCAACACGTGCAGGATGCCGCCCCGCACGCGGGCCCGCGATCGCGGGCGGCTGTCGGCGCGGCCCGCCGCATGGTGTCGGAAGGCCTCCTCGACCGCCTCGATGCAGGCCTCCATCGCCAGGAGGCGCGCGACGTCGTCCTCGGACAGATAGAGCGGCATGGCGCGATGGTACAGCAGTCGGGAAGCGCGGGGGAGATCGGGGAGCGATCCGGGCTGGTGGGAGGGCGGCGCGGGAGACGCTAGTTGCGGTTCTTGCTCCAGCGGTCGTGCGTGATGCCGTGCTTGTGGACCTTGTAGTTCATCACGCGGCTGCTGATGCCGAGGAGCTTGGCGGCCTCCTTCTGCACCCAGTTGCTGCGCTTGAGCGCCTCGAGAAGGGCCGTCTTCTCCAGCGATTCGAGGTTCAGCAGCTCGGCCGCCAGCTGGGGCGTCATGTTCAGCGTGTGCTCGCGATCGAGGAGGGTCAGGTCGACCGGCCGGATGGCCTCGCCCTCGCACATGAGGACGGCGCGCTCGACCGAGTTCTCCAGCTCGCGGACATTGCCCGGCCAGCGGTACTCCTGCAGCCGCTTGACGGCGTCCGGGGAGAACGAGCTCACGCGGCGCCGCAGCTCGCGGGCGAAGCGCTTGAGGAAGTGCTCGGCGAGCGGGACGATGTCCTCGGCGCGCTCGCGGAGCGCGGGCACGTTCACGTTGACGACGTTGAGGCGGTAGAAGAGATCCTCGCGGAAGCGCCCCTCCTTGATCGCCGCCTCGAGGTTGACGTTCGTGGCCGCGATGATCCGGACGTCCACCTTGATCGTCCGGCTCCCGCCCAGTCGCTCGAACTCCTGGTTCTGGATGGCCCGCAGCACCTTCGCCTGCGTGTTGGGGCTCATGTTGCCGACCTCATCGAGGAACAGGGTCCCGTCGTTGGCCAGCTCGAACCGCCCGATGCGCATCTGATCGGCGCCCGTGAAGGCGCCCTTCTCGTGTCCGAACAACTCGCTCTCCAGGAGGTTGTCCGGGAGCGAGGCGCAGTTCATGCGCACGAACGGGGCGTCGCAGCGGGGCGAGTTCCTGTGGATCGCCTCGGCGACGCGCTCCTTGCCGGTGCCGGTCTCCCCCTGGATCAGCACGGTGGAGTTGGAGCCGGCCACCTTGTCGATGACCCGGTAGATCTCCTTCATGGCGGGGGAGGAGCCGATCAGCCCGTAGCGGTCCAGGACCTCGCCGCGCGGCTCGGTCATCGACGTCAGGCGCGTGACCAGGCGCTGGTGCTCCATGGCGCGCTGGATCTTCATCTCCAGGGCCTCGACCGACAGGGTCTTCAGCACGTAGTCGTAGGCTCCGGAGCGCATCGCCTCGGCGGCGCCGGAGCCGTTCTCCCCGGTGACGATGACGAGGGTGCGATTGTTGGTGGACCGGGCCTTTTTGAGGACCTCGAGACCGTCGGCGCCATTCAGCCGGTAGGCGGCCACCACGACGTCGAACACCTGCTTCTCGATCTTCTCCAGCGCCTCTCTGCCGTTCTGGGCGACCTGCACCTTGCAGCCGCTCCGGCTCATCGCCTGGACCAGGCCCTCGCGCAGGGATCGATCGTCCTCCGCCACCAGGATGTTCTTCATCTGGCACTCCCCTCCGACGGGTCCGATCGCGCTACGGTTCGGTTACAACGGGTCAATATAAATTTCGAAGATCGAGAGTCAAGCCTGAAGGGCCTTGAATCAAAGGAATTTGAGGGCGCGCGGAGCGATGCGCCGGCCGCCGGCGTCAGTGGCTTGACGGGAAGTCGCCGGCCGGAGGGCTGCCGTGTCCCGCGATGGGGCGGGATCGGGGCTCAGCGGCGCTGCGGCAGGAAGATCGTCAGGGCCCGTTCCGCTCCCCGGAACAGGGAGCGGGCGAGCCGGCCGAGCCGCCCGGGAGGGCTCGCGGCCGCCGCATCCGGCAGCAGGGGTCGCAGGACCGAGGCGACGGCGTGCGAGGCGCGGTAGAAGCGCGTCAGCGCGTCCGGCTCGAGGGCGATGATCGTCTCCATCCCCTTGCGGGCACCCGGAATCTCGATCGCGACCACGCGGGCGATGACCACGGACGGATCCACCCTCTCCCGGACGCGATTGTAGTCGCCGCGGAAGACGAGCCGCTCGCCGGACGGGAGCTGCTCGCGCCACACGAGACGGTGGATGGTCAGATAGTGCTCCCCGCGGAAGACGCCGATGTCGCCGACGCGAAGCCGGTCGGCGCGGATCGGCTCCAGGTGGACGCGCCACCCCATCTGAAGAGTCGGATGCATGCTGTTGCCGTTGACGGCGATCGTCGCGGAGCCGGTGCGCTGCAGCGATTCGGCGAGGAGATCGGCCGTGACCGGCTCGTCGCTCAGGTTGAGCCTCATGGTGGCTGCTATTTTACGTCAGGAGGATGCTGCGGCCCGGCGCGACGCCGCAACGGCCGGCCGCCCGGCGGATTGCAGCCGCGCCGCGTGCCGGCGGGCGATGCCGATCAGGGCGCGCGCGAGCTTCCGCTCGTGATGGCGGATCTTGGGGAGGGCCGGGTCCTCGCGCAGGAGGTCCCGGGTGACCGGGACGACGCCGAGGCGCTCGAGCGAACCGGCCGCCAGGCGCACCGGTCGCGAGCCGTCGCGCGCGTAACGGCGGCGCAGAGCGGGCTGGATCGGGCGGTCGCTGGCCAGGTAATAGTCGATCAGCCCGGGGCCGGCGATCGCGTGGATCGCCTCGACGTGATCCGCGGCGTCGAAGTCCCCGGTCTCGCCGGGCTGGGTCATCAGGTTGCCGACGAGGACGCGCGCCGCCCGTGACCGGCCGATCTCGCGCGCCACCCCGCGGATGAGCAGGTTCGGCAGCACGCTGGTGAACAGACTGCCCGGCCCGAGCACGATCAGATCGGCCTGGCGCAGTGCGGCGAGCACGCCGGGAGCCGGGGCCGGGTGGGGCGGGTCGGTCGTCACGCCCACGATCCGCGATGTGCTCCGGGAGATGCGCGATTCGCCCCGGACGTGCCGTCCGTTCTCGAGCCGGGCCCTGAGTACGACGTTCTGCAGCGTCGCGGGGAGGATGCGGCCGCGGATCGCGAGGACCTCGCCCGAGGTCTCGATCGCCTTCAGGTACGATCGGCAGCAGGCGGCCAGGGCCGTGAGGATCAGATTGCCGGCCGCGTGGCCCGCGAGGCCCTTGCGGCCCGGGTAGCGGTACTGAAACAGCCGGGACATGAGCGGCTCGTTCTCCGACAGGGCCACCAGGCAGTTGCGGATGTCGCCCATCGGCAGGACGTTCAGATCGCGCCGCAGGCGCCCGCTGCTGCCGCCGTCGTCGCTCACCGTCACGATCCCCGTCAGCGCGCCGTTTTCGATCGATCGCTTCAGGCCGCGCAGCAGGACCGGCAGTCCGGTGCCCCCCCCGAGCGCGACGATCTTCAGCCCGCGCGCGGTGTGCTCCGAGGTCTTCATGATCGCGTCCCGATAAACGGCCCGCCGGGCGGGCATTTCAGAGCCTGTCGGTGTCGCCGGCAATATACGGAGCCGGGCGGGGGGAGGTCAAGGTCAGCGGATCCGGAAGGCGACCTCGCGCACGGCCCGGCCGCCCCCGAGGGCGTCCGTCACCGTCACGCGCAGCCGGTAGTTCCCGCGGCTCCACTCGTCGAGCGCCAGGACGAAATCCTGGATCGGTGTCTTCAGGCGGGTCAGCCGGATCGGGTGCCCCATGGGGGCGAAGGCGTCCCCGCCGTCCCGGGATCCCGCCGCGCCGATGCTGAAGCGATACTCGACGTCGAAGGTGGGGCGGCCCTCGATCGGATCGATCTCGAGACCGTAGACCTCGTAGAAGACGGCCAGTGTGTCGCCGCTCCGGAAGGTCTGCACCGGATTGGGGACCACCCGGCGGTCTCCGAACAGGAAGGGGGCGTCGTACTCGCGGGCCGGATCGGCGATCCTCTGCACGCGGGTCGCGAGCGTCACGCTGCTGAGCGCGGGTCCGGAGCCGTCGAAATCGGGGACCACGAGCCGCTCCTCGAGAGCCCGCTCGCGCCCGGACTGCGGATCGACGATGAGGTAGCGGGCGGTGTACGGGCCGGGCGGTACGGGGGCGGCGCCCTGGTACATGCGATAGCCCCCCGGCGCCACGTCGCCGCCGCCGGCGAGCCGGCCCTCCTCGCCCTGAACCGGATGCTCCGCCGTCCCTCCCTGCTCGATGAGCCGGGCCGACACGTCGAAGCGGTGAACCTGCGGGGGCGCGGGCGGCGGGCCGGGCGGATCGCCGACGGACCGGAACGGATCGGGCCGCAGACCCACCGTGAGGACGGCGAGCGTGCTGCCGCCGGAGGTGCGGTAGAAGTCGTGCCGGGTGACGATCGGAGGATGGTCATCGGCGCTATCCACGCCGGCGAGGCCGGGATCCTCCCGCGACGCCGGCATGCCGCGCAGCTGCAGCGCCTGCGCCTGGAACGCGACGGCGAGCGACGTCTCGAGGAAGAACAGGCGGACGTCGTGCGACAGACGGTACTCGCCGGCGCGGTCGCGGACGAACCGCACGGTCGGGTACGGCCCCAGCCCGGCGAGATCGGGCGTGCTCCGGTAGATCCAGACGATCGTGTGGCGTTCGGCGCGTCGCGACCCGGACCACTCCTCCTCGTCCGGCGGCCCCAGCAGGATGTGGATCTTGCCGCGGTCGGTCTTCCAGCCCGGTGCCGGGCTGTCGGTGAACAGGCGGTTCGCTTCCGCGACGCGTCGATAGAAGAGATCGCGGACCACGTTGCCCGGCGTCGTCGGATCGGGATCCCGCCGCGCCCAGAAGTCCTCGATGAAGCGACGGCGTTCTTCGTCCGTCGCCCGTTTGAGCTCGCGGTAGGCCTTGTTCTCCTCCGTGCTCAGGAGGTAACGGACCGGCCCCTCGCGCCAGCGTTTCGTGGGCGCGTCCATCTCGTCGCCGACGGAGGAGACGTCGCCCGCGCCGCGGGGCGCGGGTTCGCCGCGCAGCGGGGCGGCGCAGAGGAGCGCGATTCCGGCGATCGCGATCAGTCCGGCCGCGGGCGGCACGGTCCGTTCCGGCGCGGATCGGCGAACGGCGATCGGCTCGGGCGATCGTCGAGTCTCATCCGGCATCGCAGGCTCCCGGGTCGCGTGTCCTCATCATAGACCGCCGTCGCGGGGCGTTCAACCTCCGCTCGAGGTCGCGGGGGATCGCCGGAGCCGCAAATCGCTTCTCTCCACCTTGACAGTTCTCTCGACCCAATCCTATACTCGGGTCACTCCACGGACACCCAGACCATGGCCGCGACGCGAGCTCACGAAGCCCAGAGATTTCTCGACGAGGAACCTCCGCTCAACGAGCCCCTCGTAACCGTGCGCGCGGGGGACGACCTCCTCCTGCGCGTCGGCGCGATCGATCGCAACTCGGGTCTCTCCGAGATCGTCGTGTCGTGCCGCTCGCGCGAGAATCACGAATTGTGCAGCAACGGAGTCTGGACGGCGCGGTCGGCGAAACCGCATCCGGGCGAGAACTACTATCCGGTCCGGATCCCGATCCCGCGGCGCTCCCCGACGGTGATCTGGGAGCTCCACGCGATCACCCTGTGCGACGCGGAGGGGAACCGCAGAACCTATCGCGTGGGGGTCGATTTCGAGGAGATGCTCTTCCGGGTCGAGGGCGTGGACGGCGTCGACAGCACGCCCCCGCGGCTGCTCGGGGTCCAGTTCGGGCGGGCCTGAGGGCCCGACCGGGTCCTCAGGACCGCTTCTCGCCTTTCTTCGGCTTCTTCTGCTCGATCCGGATCGACTTGATCACGACGTCCTTGATCGGGCGGCTGGCCACGCCGGGAGCCTCCCCGCCCGCGGTCGGAAGGTTCGTGATCGACTTCACCGTCTCGAGCCCCTCCACGACGCGCGCGAAGACCGTGTAGCGGCCGTCCATCTGCGGCTGCGGCGCGGCCGCGATCAGGAAGATGCAGCCCGACTCGTTCAATCCGGTGAGGGCATTGCGCACCTGGGCGACCGATCCCGTGAGGATCTTGAGGCCGTTCGGCTCGGGCGGCAGGTTGTAGCCCGGCGACCCCCGTTCGTCCCCGGTGGGCGAGCCGCCGAACACGACCTGGTCCTTCATCACGAGATGGAAGGTCGTGCGATCGTCGTAGAAGTTCTGGTTGGCCAGATCGATGAAGTTCTTCACGTGCAGGGGGGCCAGCTCCTTGTAGAAGTCCAGCACGATGTTGCCGAACTCCGTCCGGATCGTCGCCTGGTAGTCCAGCTCCGGATCGTACTTGCGGATGACGCGCGCGACGACCGATTGGGCCGGAACGTCGGGTGCCGACCAGGTGATCCGGTACGAGCCGATCGAGTTGACCTTCGGGAACAGCTTGTCGAGGTCGACGATCTGTCCGAAGTAGGCGTTCGGCTGAAGGACCTTCGGCTGCGTCTCCAGCGCGAGAGCGGGCGGTTTCGCCTGCTCGAGCTTCTTGCCCTCGGCGTCGAACACCTCGAAGCCGGCCGCGATGTCCATGCCGGGATTGGTCCAGGGGGCGTCGCCGATGTTCTTGAACAGGATCGAGACCTGAGTCGGATCCCCGGCGTACATGTAGGGCCCCGCCGTCTCCAGGTAGACGTAGAGCTTCGCGCCCTCCTCGGAGAGGATCGGGAGGCTCAGCACGGCCGCCGCGATGGCGACGGCGAGGACGCCCGTCCAGCGCGCCGACGGTCTGATCCTTCTGCGGTCGAACATCTCATGCACCTCGACTTTTCGGAATCCCGGCGAACCGGAGGGCCGCGCGGGGCCACGGAGGGCTCGCACCGGCTCCCATAAGATCGACGCGCGGCACGGAGCCGCGCGGCCGAAAGATCCTACTGTACCCCCCCGGCACTGTCAAACGCGGGCGCGCGAAGCCCGCCGCGCCCCGTGTCCGAAATCCGACACGCGCCCCGGGGCCGGGACCGACCGCGCAGGGCCGCCGCGCATCCTCCAAAATCCTTGCGGGACAAGGGTTCTGGGCGTATATGAAGTGGGCTGCGGATCAGGAACGTTCGTCCATCATCGCGCGGGAGGGGACTTCGCGGATGTTCTGCTCGGGCTGCGGATCGAAGATGGCTCCCCGTCGGTACTTCAACGTGCCGATCGAGGCCTGCGATCGTTGCGGCGGGTCGTGGCTCGAGGAGGGGCGGCTGAAGTGGATCATCGAGATCGGTCCGAAGTCGATCCCATCGGATCAGCTGCAGCGAATCACGCGGTACCGGATCACCTCGAAGCCGACGTATCGGCTCGGGGATCAGGAGACGCGCCGCATCGTCAAGTGCCCCTATTGCATCGGGGTCATGCGTCCGGTGAACTATTCGGCGAACTCCGGCGTCGCCATCTACAAGTGCCGGAGCGATCACGGCGTGTGGGTTCCCAAGGACGGGATCGATCGCCTGGTCGCCTTCATCGGCACCTGGGATCGATACCTCAGCCGGCAGGGCCCCTACTTCGCCATGCTGGCCCAGCTCGAGCGCAAGCGCTTCCTGCGCAAGCTCAGCTACTGAGCCCCGGGGGGATCGGCCCGTCCCGCGACCGACGAGCGCCCCGCCCTCCGCACTCCGGCGTGCGCGCCAGCACGCACCCGATCACCGAGCGCGCCCCGGCCCGCAGCAGGACCCGGGCACACGCCTCGAGCGTCGCGCCGGTCGTCATCACGTCGTCGACCAGAAGCACGCGGAGCCCGGCGAGTCGCGCCCCGCGTCCGCCGGACGGCGCGGCATAGCAGGCATCCAGGGCCGCGAGCCGCTGGCGCCGGGACAACCCCAGCTGGCGCCTCCCCGCGTCGCGCCGGATCAGGGCGCGTCGCGCGAGCGGAATCTCGAGGCGCCCGGCGAGCGGCGCGGCCAGGAGGCGCGCCTGGTTGAAACCCCGCCGCAATCGCCGCCACCGGTGCAGGGGGACCGGGACGACGAGGTCGGGCCGGCTCAACGCGCCGTCGAACAGGGGGGCCACACGCTCAGCCAGCCGCTCGCCGAGAGGCCGCCCGAGAAAGTCGAGACGCTCGAACTTGCAGGCGTGGATCAGATCCCTCAGCCGGCCCTCGTAGTCCGAGCCCCAGAGGACGGCGCGGAGGGCCCCGGCGCCCGGGCGCATGCCCGCGGCCCAGGGGACGAGTGACCAGCAGGGGCGGCAGACGCTCCCCTCCTGGCGCCAGGGTAGGGGGTCGCCGCAGAGGAGACAGTCGGCCGGGAGGAGCGCCGCGAGACAGATCTCCACGGCGCGACGGGGCCAACGGCGATCGATGAGCAACCGGACCTATCCCTCAATCAGGGACCGGCCCTCCATCTCCTTCGGCAACGGGATCCCGAGGAACCCGAGCATCGTCGGCGCGACGTCGGCCAGCAGGCCGCCCCCGCGCAGCCGCTTTCCCTCGAACCCCTCTCCGGCGAGGTAGAGCGGAACGTCGTTCATCGTGTGCGCGGTGTGTGGACCTCCGCCCTCGGGATCGATCATCTGCTCGGCGTTGCCGTGATCGGCGGTCACGAGCGCCGTGCCCCCGAGCGCGAGGGTGGCGGTCACGACCTTCTCCACGCAGCGATCGAGCGTGCGGCAGGCCTCAACGGTCTCGTCGAAGCGCCCCGTGTGCCCCACCATGTCGGCGTTGGCGTAGTTCAGAATGACGACCTGGCCGGGCTCCGCCCGGATCCGCCGCACGACCTCCTCCGTCACCTCAAGCGCGCTCATCTCCGGCTTCCGATCGTAGGTCGGTATCTTCGGAGAGGGGATCAGGCATCGGTCCTCGCCCGGGAAGGTCCGCTCCTCGCCCCCGTTGAAGAAGTAGGTCACGTGCGCGTATTTCTCGGTCTCGGCGATGCGCAGCTGACGGAGGCCCGCGCCGCCGACGACCTCGCCCAGGGTCCCGTCGAGGTGCTGCGGCGTGAAGGCCACGGGAAGCGACCAGGCCCGGTTGTAGGCCGTGAAGCAGACGAACGTGCCGGGGGAGGGACGCGGGCCGCGATCGAACTCGTCGAAGTCGTCCCCCTCCGTGAACGCGCGGGTCAGCTGCCGGGCGCGATCGGCGCGGAAGTTGAAGAACACGACGCCGTCGCCGTCGCGCACGCGCGGATCGCGGCGCGGGCCGGCTGCGTCGGCTGCCGCGATCACGGCGGGGACGAGGAACTCGTCGTCCGTGCCGCCGGCGTAGGAGGCTTCGACCGCCGCGGCCGCCGAGGGGCGGCGGACCCCCTCGCGCCTCGTGATGGCGCGGTAGGCGGCCGCCGTCCGATCCCAACGGTTGTCGCGATCCATCGCGTAGTAGCGCCCGGACACCGTGGCGAGCGAGCCGAGCCGCTCCCGCCTCAGGATCTCCTCGACGAGGCGCACGTACCGGAGGGCACTCCGGGGCGGCGTGTCCCGCCCGTCCAGGAAGGCGTGGACGTACAGGTTGCCGACGCGGCGCGCGCGGGCCAGACGCACCAGGGCCGCCAGGTGATCGACGTGGCTGTGCACGCCGCCGTCGCTGAGGAGCCCCATGAGGTGAAGCGCGCGCTCCTCCCGCGCCGCCTCGTCGGCGGCGCGCCGCAGGATCTCGTTCCGTTCGAAGGAGCCGTCCTCGATGGCGCGCGAGATGCGCGCCAGATCCTGGAAGACGACCCGCCCGGCCCCCAGGCACAGGTGGCCCACCTCGGAGTTGCCGATGTAGCCGGGCGGGAGGCCGACCGCCTCGCCGGCGGCGTGCAGGAGGGTCGACGGGTAGCGGGCGCGCAGCGATTCGAGGAACTCCGGCCGGCTCGCTCGGATGGCATTGCCCTCGATCGCGTCGCTGTGCCCCCAGCCGTCCAGGACGATGAGGACCAGGGGGAGGGGACGCGCCATCCCTCAGATCTCTTGAGATTCGGTCGTGTAGACGGGCGCGGTGGGGAGGCCGAGCTCCTCGACGGGCCGCTCCTCGCGAAAGTCGAACTGGACGCTGTTCCATTCGCCGCAGCGCGAGCAGTAATCGATCCAGTCGGGAAACTTGCGCGAGCAGGTCGCGCAGGCGTACTCGACCTTCAGCACCTCGGCCTGCCGCAGAACCGTCTCGAGCTCGCGTAGCGCGTCGCGGAAGTTGCCGTGCCGCTCCATCGTCTTGGCCAGGTAGTAGTGCAGCGCGGGGAAGTAGGTCACGTGGCCCTTGAGCTGCAGGAACTGATCCAGCGCTTCGTCGATCATCTCGAGCCTGTAGTACAGCTTCCCGAGGAAGAAACGCGGGATGATGTCGTTCTTGCTCTTGAAGACCGCGTTCTGAAGCGACTCGATGGCCCGCCGGGGCTGCTCCATGTGCAGGTAGTAGTTCTCCATCGTCGTCAGGAAGATCGGGTGGCTCGTCGCCTGGTAACCCTCCTCCCAGACCTCGACCGCCTCCTCGGGCTGCCCGATCGCGACCAGCGCCTTGCCCAGACGCAGATGCGCGGGCACGAACGCCGGCTCGGTTTTGGCGAGGCGCCGCAGGATGCCGATCGCCTCGCGCTCGCGGCCCGCCTCGATGTGCCGCTGCGCCAGCATGTAACGGATGCCCAGGTGGAACTTCTTCTCGGGCTTCCGCAGCCGTCCGATCTCCCGGCGCAGCCCCTCGATCCGCTGCTGCATGTCCCAGGCCTTGTCCCAGGCCGCCTCGTTGATGAGGATGTCGCGGAACTTCATGTAGGCGGCCACCGATTTCTTCGGACTCTGGGTGATGATCCGGTTGAGGACCGCCTTGGCGTTCTCCGTCGCTCCCGACTCCTCGTAGTCGGAGACCAGAGCGTAGAGCGGGCGCAGATCTCCCTCCTTCACGCGTGAGGCTCGCCGGTGGTACTCGATCGCCTCGGCGTAGCGGCGCATCGACCGGAGCACCTCGCCCGCCTTCATGAGAGCCTCGAAGTGATTCGGCTCGGTCGCCAGGACGGCCTCGAAGTGCTCGAGGGCGCGTTCCTCGCGTCCGTTCAGGCGGGACTCGATGCCGAGCAGGTAGCGCTCTTCGGCTTCTTTCAGCGAGCGCACCTTCCGGCGCGCGGTCAGGCCGTGGAACATCTTGCGCAGATCCCGCAGGAGCCCGAACAGGAGGGGGATGAGCATCGACACGCCGCTCACCGCCAGGATCGTGAGCCATACCGGCATCGCGATCCCGTGTCCGATGATCAGCTGCTGATCCAGGATGTCGCGGTTGGCGTTGTAGACGACGGAGAGTGCGGCGACGACGATCGCGCCGATCAGCAGGTAGAGGATGGTGCGGATCTTCATGCTGCGAATCCTTCGCCGGGCCCCGGGCGGCGGACGGGGCTCCGGGCCCTCAGAGCAGACCCTTCTCGATCTTCTCCTGGCACTTCAGGCAGTGGCTGGCCCACGGCACCGCCTCGAGCCTCTTGCGGTTGAGCTCTTCCCCACACTCCACGCAGGTGCCGTACTTGCCCCGGTTGAGCCGGTGCAGCGCCTGGTCCACCTGCTGAAGGATCTCACGATCCGTGTTGGAGAGGGAATAGAGAAACTCCTTCGTGTAGGCGCTCGATGCCTTGTCCGCAAGATCCTGGGTCCCCTCGTCGTCCGTCAGGCGGCCGTAGGTGGTGTTCTTTTTGTAGGCTTCCGTGAGACCCCGTTTCTTGTCCAGGAGGCGCTTCTTGTATCCGTCCAACTGCTTCTTCGACAGCTTACGCATGACCCGTCGTCCTTTCGAGGCCAACCCCGACCCTCCTCCGGTTCAGGGGATTCCGTAGCGCTTCCGCTTCTCCAGCAGAGTCTTTCGATTGATGCCGAGCACCCGCGCCGCTTCGGTGCGGTTCCCGCCCGCCGCGCGCAGGACCTCCCGGATGTAGGCTTCCTCCAGCTGCCGCAGGGACAGGCGGTCCCTCAGCGCTGCCGCGAACGGCCCGGGCCGGGCGGCGGCCGATTCGCCGATCGGCGCGATCCGGATCGCGTCCGGTCCGATGGAGTCGCCCGCCGTCAGTATCGCGGCGCTCGAAAGCACGTTGCGCAGCTCCCTCACGTTTCCCGGCCAGTCGTGCCGCTGCAGACGGCTCAGGGCCCCCGCCGAGAGCCGCTTCGGCCGGCCGCTCGCCTCGCGCGCGATGCCCCGCAGGATCTCCGCCGCCAGCAGCGGCAAGTCCTCCATCCGGTCGCGCAGCGGCGGGAGATCCAGCCGGATGACGTTCAAACGATAAAACAGGTCCTTCCGGAACCGCCCGCTCCGCACGAGAGGCTCGAGATCGACCTGCGTCGAGGCCAGGATCCGCACGTCGACGTCGATGGTGCTCACGCCCGCGAGGCGCTCGAACGATCGCTCCTGGACCACCCGCAGCAGCTTCCCCTGGAGGGGGGGCGCCAGCTCGGATACGCCGTCGATCAGGATGGTGCCGCCATGGGCCCTCTCGAATCGCCCGATCTTACGCTCCGCCGCCCCGGTGAAGGCCCCCTTTTCGTGTCCGAACAGCTCGCTTTCGAGGAGTTCGGCGGGAATGTTCGCGCAGGTGATGGTGACGAACGGAGCCCGGCTCCGGCGGCTGGCGTCGTGCAGAAAGCGGGCCAGCACGTCCTTGCCGGTGCCGCTTTCGCCGCAGAGGAGGATGTTCGCATCGCTCCCCGCCACCCGCCGCGCCGTCTCCATCAAACGGGACATCCGCGCGGAGCGGTGGGCCCCGGGGCCTGCGACGAGGTGAGCGGCGGTGCTCACGGGCACCTCCCTTCCGAATTAGGTCGGGTAATTTAAAGGTGGGCCCTGGGAAAGTCAACCCTTGCGGTCGGCGGAAACCTTTCTCTTCTTGGAACTTTTCGCTCTGGGCGGCGCCAGCGCGGGAGCGTCGCCCCACAGCTTCTCGAGCCCGTAGAAACGGCGGGTCTCGCGGGTGAAGACGTGGACGACGAGATCGGAGTAATCGATCAGGATCCACTCGCCGAGGTTGTACCCCTCGATGTGTCCGGGCCGCATCCCCCGTTCCGCGAGAGCATCCACGACGGCGTCGCAGATCGCCTGAGTCTGGCGCGCCTGGTTGCCCGAGCAGATCAGAAAGCAGTCGGTGAACGACGCGATACCGCGCAGGTCCAGGGCGATCGGATCCTCCGCCTTCTTCGAGGCGGCGGCCCGGGCCGCCATGTCGACCTTGTGCCTCAGTTGAATGACCGCGTCCTCCCGCCCTTCATCGGACCGATGTGCCGCGCGACTCCCCGGACCGTGCGATGCGCTTCCAGACCTCCTCCAGCAGATCCCGGATCCCCTTCCCGGTGACGGCCGAGACCGCCACGAAGGGGAGGCCCGCAGCGAGGCAGTGGCTCTCGAGCGACTTCATGCGTGAGCGGTCGCCGAGCGCGTCGATCTTGCTGGCAGCGACGACCTGGGGCTTGGCGGCGAGATCGGCGCTGAAGGCGGCCAGCTCGCCGTTGATCACGTCCAGGTCGCGGACCGGATCGCGCCCCGAGTTCTCGGAGACGTCGACCAGGTGGATCAGCAGCCGGGTCCGCTCGACGTGCCTGAGGAACCGGATGCCCAGCCCCTGTCCCGTGTGCGCCCCCTCGATCATCCCCGGGATGTCGGCGACGACGAAGGTTCGGAACTCCCCCAGATCGACCACCCCCAGATTCGGCTCGAGCGTCGTGAAAGGGTAGTCGGCGATCTTCGGGCGCGCCGCGGAGATGCGCGCGATGAGCGTCGATTTGCCGGCGTTCGGGAACCCGATGATTCCGGCGTCGGCGATCAGCTTCAGCTCGAGGAGCAGCATGCGCTCCTCGCCCGGCGCGCCCGGCTCCGACTCGCGCGGGGCCTGGTGCGTGGACGTGGCGAACGAGGCGTTGCCGCGTCCGCCGCGCCCTCCGGCGGCGACCCTCACCCGATGCCCGGGGCCGGTCAGATCGGCCTCGAGGCCGGCCCCCTCCTCGCAGCGCACGACCGTGCCGGGGGGGACGCGGATCAGGAGGTCCTTGCCGTTGCGCCCGGCCCGGTTCGAGCCCTCGCCGTGACGCCCGCGGTCGGCCGTGAAGCGCTTGCGGTAGCGGAATGCGTTCAGCCCCTTGACCGAGGGATCGCAGACGAGGAAGACCGACCCGCCGGTGCCACCGTTCCCGCCGTCGGGTCCGCCGCGCGGGACGTATTTCTCGCGCCGGAAGCTGACGCAGCCGTTGCCCCCCCTGCCACCGACGACGGAGATGCGGGCCTGATCGACGAGCAACCGGCACGCCCCCTCTATGCGGGCCCGGACCGCGAAGCCGCTCCGGGGCGATCGCCTGGAGGCCGAGTGAGGTTCCTGAGCTCAGGATGCGGAAGGGGATTCCGCTTTCGGGACAATGCTGACGAACCTGCCGCGCCGGCCGCGGTCCTGGAAGCGGACGTACCCGTCGACGCGGGCGAAGAGGGTGTCGTCCCGCCCCCAGCCGACGTTGTCGCCCGGCCTGAAGCGGGTGCCGCGCTGCCGGACCAGGATCGATCCGCCCGTCACATACTGGCCGCCGAACCGCTTCACGCCCAGGCGCTGGGCGTTGCTGTCGCGGCCGTTCCGTGAGCTTCCTCCACCTTTCTTATGAGCCATGAGTCCGACCTCGGGAGGCGCGCGCTAGCCGACCTTGATCTCCTCCACGACCACCGATGTCTGGCTCTGCCGGTGACCGCGGGTGCGGCGGTACTGTTTGCGCCTCTTCTTCTTGAAAACGATGATCTTCTTCGCCTTGCCCTGGGCGACGACCCGGGCCACCACGCGCGCCCCCTTGATGAGCGGGCGCCCGATCTGCAGACCATCCTTCGTCTGAACGGCCAGGACCTCGTCGAAGGTCACCTTGCCGCCCGCCTCCGCCTCGATCTTCTCGACGCGGATCCGGTCCCCGACGCTGACCCGGTGCTGTTTGCCGCCTGCGGCGATGACCGCGTATCCCACGAAACTCTCCCTCATCTGTCCAGTCGAAACAGGAATTCTAACGGGCGGGAGGCCCGGCTGTCAACGCGCTGCGCGGACGAGGGGCTCGCGGGTCCCCCCGCCGCCAGTTCGACTAGACTCGCCTCATGCTGCGGCGCCGGACGCTCCTGATCTTCGGCCTGGCCCTCGCCGTCCGCCTGATGCACGTCGCCGGGATCTGGGACCTCGTCTACTTCGATGTCCCGCTGGTGGACGGAATCAACTACTTCAACACCGCGCGGCTGATCGCCGGCGGGGAACTGCTCGGCGGGAACGCGCCCTTCTGGCAGCCGCCCCTCTATCCGTATTTTCTCGCCCTATTGATGATTCTGTTCGGCGGCGGCATGACCCCGATCTACGCCACGCAGGCGCTGATCGGGTCGCTCTCGTGCGTCCTGATCGAGCGGATCGGGACGCGGGTGTTCACCGGGCGCGCCGGCCTCTGGGCCGGCCTCATGGCCGCCCTGTACGGGCCGCTCATCCACTTCGACGCGCAGCCGCTGATCCCCGTGCTGCACATCGCCCTGACGCTCCTGGGCCTGCTGTTCCTCCTGCGCGCCGCGGGGATCCCGGAGCCGGCACACGCGGCGCGGCGCGACTGGGCTCTCGCGGGGCTGTTCTGGGGCCTGTCGGCGATCGCGACGCCCAACATCCTGCTCGCCGCGCCTCCGGCGGCGGCCTGGATCCGCGGTCGCACACGGGGTGCGTCGCGGGTCCCGGTGCTGCTCTTCCTCGCCGGCGTGGCCGGACCCGTCCTCGCGGTGACGGCGCGCAACGCGGCCGTGGCGGGAGAGTTCGTGCTGATCTCGGCGAACGGCGGGATCAATTTCTACATCGGCAACAATCCGGACTACGACAGGACCATCCGGATCCGGCCCGGCGGGGAGTTCGAGCGGCTGGCGCAGGAGCCGGAGCATCTCGGGATCGCGAGCGCGTCCGGCCGGTCGCGCTACTTCGCCGGTCGCGCGTTCGACTTCATCGCCTCGCATCCCGGCCAGGCGCTGCGGCTGTACGGTCGCAAGGCGCTGGATCTGATCGCCGGCCGCGAGATCCCGCGCAACCAGGAGCTCTACAGCTACCGGGAGCACTCCTGGCCCCTGTCGATTTTCCTGTGGCGCTTCGGGATCGCGTTTCCGTTCGGCCTCGTCGCGCCGCTCGCGCTCGCGGGCTGCTTCGTGCGGAACGGGCCGGCTGCCGGGGGCCGTTCGCTCCTGTGGCTCTACGCCGCCGCGTACGCCGTGTCGATCCTCCTGTTCTTCCCGACGTCGCGATACCGCCTGCCTCTCGTACCGATCGCGCTGATCCTCGCCGGACGGCTGTTGGCGGCGGGCCGGCGGGCCTGGCGGAGGCCCGCCGTGGCCCTGGCGTTCGCCGGCGGGCTCGTGCTGTTCAACCTGGACGCCGCGCGGCCTTCGGAGACCTGGCCCGAGGAGGAGGCGCTCAACCGGGCCTACGCGCTCCGCATGAAGAATCGCGTCGACCAGGCGCGCGAGGAGTACCTGCGCGCACACGCGCTCAACCCGCGCCGCATCGATCCTCTCAACGCTCTGGCCGTCATGGCGGCCCGCGAGGGCCGGTGGGAGGAGGCCGATCGGCGCTACCGGCAGGTTCTCGAGATCGCGCCCGACTTCGTGCAGATCCGCCGCGACCGGAGCCAGGCGCTGCGGGCGATCGGCCGGCGCGAGGAGGCGCTGGAGGAGCTCGGGATCGCCGTCCACCTGGCGCCGCGCGACGGCCTCGTTCTCGCCGATCTGTGCATGGCTCATTTCGAGGGCGGCTCGCCCGCCCTCGCCGAGCCGTGGTGTCTTCGGGCGGTGGAGGCCCGGCCGGATCTCCCCGAAACGCGCTTCGCCCTCGGCCTCGTCTCCCGCGCGCTCCGGAAGAAGGAGGTGGCGATCCGCGAGCTCGAGGAGGCGATCCGTCTGTTCCCTCCCGATCACCCGGGCCGCGCCCGCGCCGAGAAGATCCTCTCCCGGCTGCGTGAACCGCCGCACCCCGAGTAATTCCCCCGGGCCGGTCTTCGCCCTTCCCCCGCGGGGCACGGCTCCGCGTGCCTCCCGGCCCGCTCGCCTCGCCTGCGCGCGCGACCCGCTGGAAGGCGCGGGTACCCCGCGCGCTTCCGGACGACCCCGCGGGGGAAGGCGGGACCGGCCCGATGAACCGTCTCGAGTGTGGCGGTCCACGCTGCCGTAGGCGGGGCAGGCTGGAACCGTCCGGTCGGCGACTTCGAGAACGGAGAGAATCCGGAGACGGGAGGTGGGCTAGCGGCCCTTGCGCAGCTCGAGGAGGACCATCTTGGCGATGGTCTTGAGGGTCTCGAAGACGCCGTTCCCCTTCGCGGCGATCGCCTCGAACACCGGCTCCCCCTTGAAGTGGAGCTGGCGCTTCATCTCCTCCGCCGGCAGCGCCGTCGGCAGGTCGCGCTTGTTCAGCTGCAGGACGTAGGGGATGTTGCGCAGGTCGTAGCCCTGCTCCTTGAGGTTGAGCTCGAGGTTGCGGAGCGACTCGAGGTTCGCCTCCATGCGCGCCGCCTGCGAATCGGCGACGAAGACGATCCCGTCCACGCCCTTGAGGATCAGCTTGCGGGAGGCGTCGTAGAAGACCTGGCCGGGCACGGTGTAGAGATGGAATCGGGTGCGGAACCCGCGGATCTCGCCCAGGTCCAGGGGCAGGAAGTCGAAGAACAGCGTCCGATCCGTCTCGGTGGCGAGCGAGATCAGCTTGCCCTTGGCGTTGGGATTGGTCTTCTCGTAGACGAACTTGATGTTGGTCGTCTTGCCGCCCAGGCCGGGGCCGTAATAGACGATCTTGCAGTTGATCTCGCGTGCCGCGTAGTTGATGAACGTCATGGCCCGGCCTGCGGCTCCTTAACCGTCTCAGTCGCTGAACAGCTTGTCGATGTCCTCGTCGGTGATCTCCGCGAACGGAGACCCCCCGGCCGCAGCCTTCTTCGGGGCCGCGGACTTCTTGAGCATCACCTCGAGGATCGCGGCCAGCTCGGCGGATCCCTTCTTCACACGCAGCCGCACGAGTCCCAGCGATGAGCGCTCGTCGAAGATGACGACGAGGATCACCTTGCCTCCGACGACGGAGATGTGCAGGTTGTCCCGCTCCCCTTCGTGGAAGAGGATCGAGAACTCCTTCTCTCCGATCAGCCTGGCGAGGGAGTCGGTCGCGGCGACGTTGCCCGCGGCCAGCGACGCGAGGGCGGTGGTGTCGATCGTTTCGAGCTCGCCGTTGGCCGCGATCTGCTGGCCGTTCTTGTCGACCAGAAACACGACCTTGGCGTTGCACTCGCCGCGGAGCCGGGTGATGACCTCCCGGATCTTCTGGTATTCCTCTTCGTGAAGAACCAGGTCCGAGGTCGGCATTCAGCGAGTTCCCGCGAGGATGAGGTGCGGGAGAGGCCGGACCCGGCGCCTTATATCACAGCGATCCGCGAGTCGCAAGGAAACCTCCCCCCGTGTCCGGGCAGTCGCCCGCCTCGACGGACGGGGGCCGCACACACCATGGCGAGTGCCAATATGAGGCACCGGACGGCAAAGATCAACGGGTTCGGGGCCGTCGGCGGCCCGCGGACGCGATCGCCTCAGCGATCCCCCGCGGCGGGGCGATCCGGCGTGGCCGCGCCCGGCCGGGACGCGCGCGGCGCGACGTCCTTCGGAACGAAGGAGAACCCGCAGGGGACGTCGGGAGACAGGATATCGCGATCGCGCAGATCGCGTTCGTCGATCGGAAAGAGCCGGCAGACGGAGGGCTTCGACTCGTGGATGGAACAGCGCACCGGATTCGAACGCTGGTCGAGAAGGGGGCAGGTGAACATGAGCCGGCAGCAGGCCCCCGAGCGATCGCACTGGCCGATGCGCCGGGCCAGGCTCTCGCGCACGTACGCGGGGCGGAGATGGGCGAGGTAGAGACGGCGCATCTTTCCCCAGCCGAGCGTCACGCGCTCGCGCAGAGTCAGTGACGCGATCGTTCTCATCGAGCCCCCTCGATCCGCCGGTCGATCCCAGGATCGTATCGGGCGGCGGCGCCCGGATCGCTGCCCGGCACGCGCCCGATCGGCTTGCAATTCCGTCAGCGCCGCGAATTCGGTTGCTTCGAACCCGCGCCGGGCCTAGGTTTCAAGGTGATGACGTCCATTCACGCGATCGAACGGGACGGGCTCGAGACCGACGAGACCGAGGACCGTCGCGAGCGGAGCACTCCGCCGGAGGGGCGCCGCATACTCGCCGTCGAGGACGACGACCTCATGCTGGAGTACCTCTCCAGCGCCCTGGGCGCCGAGCGCTACGCGGTCGACACCGCGCCCACCTGCGAGGAGGCCCTGCGCCAGGTTCTGTTCCGGGACTACGCCACCATCCTGATGGATCTGATCCTCCCGGACGGCAACGGCCTGCAACTGTTCCGTCAGATCTCCCGGCGCCGCCCCTCGTTCCGCCCGCGCATCATCTTCGTCACCGGAGCGCTCAGCCGCCGCGAGGCGCGGCGCCTGACGAGGCTGGTGGACAATCCGCTGATCCTCAAACCGTTCCGGCTCGACGAGCTGATCGCCGCGGTTCAGAGGATCGCCCGCCGGAACTGATCGCCCTTCAGCCCTCCTCCGACCCGCGCGGCTCCCGATCGAGCAGATCCGTGCGCTGCTTGATCTCCATACCCTCGTTCGCAAAGTGGTTGACCAGGATGCGCGCGGCATAGTCCGCAGCAGCGGCGGCCGTGGCCCCGACCCACTGCTTCGGCATCGCGGGCGCCTTCGGGTCGAAGCGGTCCATCGTCCAGAACGATCCGTCCGGCATGCGGATGGTGGCGATGAAGTGGGAGGGCGCCTTCTCCACGAGGACCTGATAGATCTCGTCGGTCATCTGGCGGGTCCGGACGGTGTATTCAAAGGCGAGATCCGCTGGCATGGTCGGCATCAGCTCCGCGCGGGGGCGGCGACGCGGCCCCGCCGGTCATTATACACACGCGCCCGGAGCCGGCTCCCCCGCCGACGGGGCGGAGCGGGGATCACAGAGCCACGCGCTCGCCGGTTCCGGCGGCGAGGGCCCGGGAGAGAGCGACGGAGGCCGCGGCCACGTCCTGGACCCCGACCCCGGTCAGGTCGCACACCGTGATCTGGCGGTCGTCGCGGCGACCCGGCTTGCGGCCGGCCGTGATCTCCCCCAGCTCCGTGACCGCGGATTCCCGGATCGCGCCGGAGGCGACGGCGTGGTGGATCTCGCCGAACTTCAGACACTGCGGCAGGCTGTCGGCCACGAGGACGTCGGCGCGGGCCAGGACGTCCTCGTGAAGCTCCCGCTTGTCCGGCTCGTCCGAGCCGACGGCGGTGACGTGGGCGCCGGGGCGCAGCCACCCGGCGCGCACGATAGGCTCGCGACTCGAGGTCACCGTGAGAACGATGTCGGCCCCCTCGACCGCCTCGCGGGCGGTGGCGACGTCCCCGAAGCGGCACGCCTCCGGCATGCCGGGAGCGCGACCCAGCTCCTCGGCGCAGGCGCGGGCGCGTCCGCGATCGCGACCCCAGACGCGCACCTCGCGGAACGGCCGCACGAGCGCGAGGGCCTCGATCTGCCGGCGGGCCTGGACGCCGGATCCGATGACGCCGACGACGCGCGCGTCCCGGCGCGCCAGGTGCCGCGCCGCGACGCCGCCGGCGGCCCCGGTGCGCAGGTCGGTGATGTAGCCGTTGTCGAGCAGGAACGCGGCCGGGGCTCCGGTCTTCGCGTCGAAGACCAGGACCATCCCGTCGTTCTGCGGCAGCCCGATCGCCGGATTCTCCTTGAAGGCCGAGGCGATTTTGATCGCGTAGTGCTGCAGATCGCGCACGTGGCCCGACTTGACGTGGATCTCTCCCTGGTGCTCGGGCACGTGCAGGCTGATGATCGCCGGCAGCTCCGCCCGCCCCGTCGCGTAGGCGGTGAACCCCTCCTCCACGGCCTTCAGGCAGGAGGCCATGTCGAGGTGCGAGCGCACCTCAGGCTCCCTCAGGATCAGGACGCTCCGGCTCATCACCACAAGCCTACCACCGACGGGCCCCTCCGGGTCCCGGGCGTTGCGCGGCCCGCGACGCGCCGGCCGGAGCGGCTTGATGGCCCCGGGCCACTCTGATATCGTTCAATCTCTCCCCGAAGGCGCCCGTCATTCGTCCAGGAGGTCCCGTGCGCATCGAGCCCTTCCGCATGGAGCGGATGCAGTCCCGGTACGAGAACTACGTCGATTTCAACCTGTCGGAGAGCGGCGTGCATCCCCTGAGCCTGAGGGAGGTGCTGGGCGACCGGGACGGGGTGGAGGCCCTCCTGTCGCGGGAGCTGGGGTACGTGCAGTCGAACGGCACGGAGGAGCTCAGGGATCGGATCGCCCTGTTCTACGAGGGCGCGGCGCGCGCGAACATCCTGGTCACGAACGGCGGATCGGAGGCGAACTACGCGTGCCTGTGGTCCCTGCTGGACAAGGGGGACCGCGTCGCCTACATGCTCCCGAATTATCTGCAGACGTGGGGCCTGTCGCGCGCCTTCGCGACGAGCGCCGACCCGTTCCGCCTGACGCCGCGTCTCCAGGACGGGAGCATGCGGTGGGCCCTCGACGTGGAGGGCCTGCGGCGTGCGGTGACGAAGCGGACGCGCGTGATCCTGGTCACCAATCCGAACAATCCGACGGGCGGGATCCTCAATGAAGAAGAGATGGCCGAGGTGATCCGCTGCGCCCGTCGCGTCGGCGCCTGGATCGTGGCGGACGAGATCTACCGGGGCGCCGAGGTGTCCGGTGTGACGACGCCGACCTTCTGGGGCCGGTATGACCGCGTGCTCATCACGTCCGGTCTGTCCAAGGCGTTCGGGTTGCCCGGGCTGCGCATCGGCTGGGTGATCGGTCCGGCGAAGACCGTCGATCGGATCTGGTCGTACCGCGACTACACCACGATCGCCCCCGGCATGCTCTCCGATCACATCGCGCGCATCGTCATGGAGCCGGGGACGAGGGACCGGATTCTCGAGCGTACCCGGAGCATCATCCGGACCAACCTGCCGGTGGTGGAGGGCTGGATCGCCGATCGCCAGGGGATGCTGTCGTGCATACGGCCGCTGGCGGGAGCCATCGCGTTCGTCCGCTACAACCTGCCGATCCCCTCGGTGAGGCTGTCGGAGAAGCTCCGCCTGGAGCGCTCGGTCCTGATCGTGCCGGGGGATCTGTTCGGGACCGGACGGCACATCCGCATCGGCTACGGGAGCGAGCGCGGCTACCTCGAGCGCGGGCTCGATCTCATCGCCCGGACGCTGGACGAGGTGCGGAAACGATCGCCGGCTCGCCGGGGCGCCGGGGCGCCGGGAGGGCCGCAGCGGATCAATCGCGCGGCGGGCACCCGCCTTCCTCCGCCAGGAGCCGGCGGGCCTCGCGGCGCGCCTCGTCCAGGTCGGTCACCCGGCCGTCGAGCTGCATCTCGTAGACCGCTTTCGTGATCCGGCCGATGATCGGCCCGGGCCGGAGCCCCATCTCCAGCAGGTGCCGGCCCATGAGAATCGGATCGGGCGGCCTCTCCTCGACGCCCAGCCCGCGCACCCGCTCGATGAACCACTCCTGCGCGTCCGTGTCGAAGTCGCCCGTCCGCCCCAGGCAGTCGGCGCGCGACACGCGGTACAGGAGCTCCGGCTCCAGCCTGCCGGCCAGCCGGCGCACCGCGCCGTCCCCGACTTTGTCGCGGTTCTTGTACCAGTGGCTCGGCGTGAGATGGCGGGCGACAAGCTGGATCACCTGCTCCCGCAGCGGATAACCATTGAGCGTCCGGATCTTGAGCCGATCCAGAAACGACTCGGTCGGCTCGATGCCGGCCTCCTCGTGCTCCAGGCTGCGGATGCGGCCGTCGACCACGGCGGTGGTGGTCGGCTTGCCGAAGTCGTGACAGAGCACCGCCAGCATCACCGCGAGCCGCTTCTCGCGTGGCAGGTCCCCGCTCTCCTCCCGGGCGCGGTCGATCGCCAGGAGCGTGTGCACCCAGACGTCCCCCTCGGGATGCCACTCCGGCTCCTGCGGGCACCCCATGAGCGACTTGAGCTCGGGGAAGATCTGGTCGACGACGCCGAGCCTCGCGGCCCAGTCGAAGCCGATCGAAGGCCGGCGCGCCAGCAGCAGGAGCTTCTCCATCTCTCCCCAGACGCGCTCCGCCGGCAGGTCGGTGAGATCGACGGTGCGGCAGAGGCGGACGGTCTCCGGGTCGATGTCGAACTCGAGCCGGGCCGCGAGCTGCACCGCCCGCAGCACCCTGAGGCTGTCCTCGACGAAGGTCCGGCGATCGACCGCTTTGAGGAGGCGCGCGCGGAGATCGTCCCGTCCGCCCCACGGATCGACGATCGTCCCGTCGAGCGGGTCGTGCATCATCGCGTTGACGGTGAAGTCGCGCCGCCTCGTCGCCTCCTCATGGGATAGATGCGGGTCGCCGCTCACCTCGAAGCCGCGGTGGCCGCGGCCGATCTTCGTGTCGCGTCGGGGCAGGCTGACGTCGACGACCGGAGCGTTCCCCTCCGCAGCCCCCGGGGGCGTGACCTTGTAGACGGCGAACGACTCTCCGACCAGGTTGACCCGCCCGAAGCTCTCCAGCACGCGCCGCAGGTCTCCGGGCTCGACGCCGTAGACCTCCAGGTCGAACTCGCGGACCGGCGGCGGGGCCGCCGCGGGATCCTCGATGCGGGCCCGGACGAGATCCCGCACCCAGCCGCCGACGACGAAGGCCCGCCCTCCCGCGGCGCGGATGCCACGAGCCATGTCGAGCAGCGCCGGGGGCGCCGGCGCGCCGGAGATCGTCAGGTCGGATCGTCCCATAGACACAGTATAGGGCGGTTGCGGCCCGTGCCGGGCGGGGTTTGACTCCGGGAGCCTCCGCCTCTACAATAACCGCCACCGATGAATACTTCGAAGGGGGAGCCTCGATGAAGAGACTTGTCGTGATGGTAGCCGTGTTCGCCCTCGCGGGCGGCGCCTGGGCGTTCGCCTGTGACAAGGACAAGGCCGCGGACGTGCAGGCGGCCAGCACGGTGACCGAGGGGAAGGAAGTCGTTCTGACCGGATATCTGACCGACTCGTACTGCGGCGCGAAGAACGCCCACGCCAGCGGCAAGGCCTGCGCGATCAAGTGCATGAAGAACGGCGCCAAGGTGCAGCTGCTGGTCGATCAGACGCTGTACACGCTCGAGAAGGTCGACTCGCCCGAGTCGAAGCTGGGCGCGAAGGTGACCGTGACCGGCCTGCTCGACGAGTCCACGAAGACGATCCTGGTTCAGTCGATCGAAAAGGCCAAGAAGGCCTGAGCGCCTCGAGGCATAGGGGATTCGGAATCGGGGGCCGCGGTGACGCGGCCCCTTTTTCTTGGCCGCGGGGTCGCCGCGCGGTGAGCCGCGCCGCGCCGATGCCTCGCGATCGTTCGATTCGGCTCTGACGCGATGATGTCGCTGCTCCGTCTGGTCCTGCTGTTCGAGATCGCCAACGCCGCCTATCTGGCCGCGTTCGACTCGGCGACGATCTTCTACCACGTCCAGGTGGTCGCCCACGTCGCGGCGGGCCTCGTCCTGGCGCTGGCCGTCCTCGCGCGGGGATGGCCCGAGCTGCGCCGGCGCTGGCGGGCGGCCGGTCCGTCCGGGGGCCGCGCGCGCGCCCTCCTCGCGGCGACGGCCGCGGCGGGGGGGCTCGCGATCGCTTCGGCGCTCGTCCTGACCGTGACCGGGACTTCCACGCCGTACAGGCCGATCCTGCTCCTCCACGTCGGCGCGTCGGTGGCGGCGCTCGCCGGCGCCGCCGCCTGGTACGTGGCAAGCGGACAGGCGCGGAAGGCGCGCCGCGCTGCGATCGTGCTGGCCCTGGCGCTGGCCGTGCCGCTCGGCGTGCGCGGGTACCGCCTTTTCGCGCCCCCTCACGTCGCGGCGATCGAGAATGCGTCCCTTCCCCCCCTCACGCCGTACGAGGAGGGCGGCGGGCGCGGCAGCCTCTTCTTCCCGTCGTCGGTCCGCACGGTCGGGGACCGGCTCATCCCCTCCGATTTCTTCCTCGAGTCGAAGGCGTGCGGCAACAGGGGCTGCCACCCCGACATCACGTCGCAGTGGGAATCGTCCATGCACCACTTCTCCTCCTTCAACAATCAGTGGTACCGGAAGTCGATCGAGTACATGCAGGAGGTGGTCGGCACGACGCCGTCGAAGTGGTGCGGCGGATGCCACGATCAGGCGATCCTGCTCACGGGGCGGATGGACGTCCCGATCCGGGAGCAGATCGACACGCCGGAGGCGCAGGCGGGCATCGGCTGTCTCGTCTGCCATTCGATCGTGCACGTGAACGACACCATGGGCCAGGGCGGCTACGTGCTGGAGTATCCGGCCATGCATCGGCTCGTGGCGAGCGGCAGCAAAGCGCTGCACGTCCTGCACGACTACATGGTGCGGCTGGACCCGGGTCCGCACAGGGCCACGATGCTGAAGCCGTTCCACCGGCAGTCGCGGGCCGAGTTCTGCTCCGCCTGCCACAAGGTCCACCTGGACGAGCCGGTGAACCACTACCGATGGCTGCGGGGCTTCAACGAGTACGACGCCTGGCAGGGTAGCGGCGTGTCGGGCCAGGGCGCGCGGTCGTTCTACTACCCGGAGAAACCCCAGGACTGCTCCGACTGCCACATGCCGCTGGTGCGTTCGAACGATCGGGGGAACATCGGAGGGTACGTCCACTCGCACCGGTTCCCGGCGGCCAACACCGCCGTTCCGTTCGCCAACCGGGACGAGGAGCAGATGAAGGCGACGACCGAGTTCCTGAAGGCCGGGATCCTTTCGGTCGATCTGTTCGCCGCGTCGGCGGGCGGCCGCTCCACGGAGGCGCCCGGGGCCGCCGGCGGCGGGGAGACGACGGGCGGCGGGCGGACGGGCGGCGCGGACGACGCGACGCCCAGGCCCGCGTCCGTCTTCCCCGACATCGACGAGATGGCCGTACCGCTCCGCAAAGCCGCCGGCGCGCGGCCGGGACGGGAGGAGTCGATCGTGGCGCCGCTCGATCGCGTCGGGCCGTTTCTGCGGCCCGGCGGCTCGTATCGATTCGACGTCGTGGCGCGCACCCGCCGCATCGGGCACTTTTTCCCGGGCGGCACCGTGGACGCGTTCGACGTCTGGCTGGAGCTGAAGGTGGAGGACGCCGCGGGACGCGTCCTGTACTGGAGCGGTTTCGTCGAGGACGGCGGGCGCGGCCCGGTGGAGGCGGGGGCGCACCGTTACGGATCGCTCCTCGTCGACGGGCGCGGCAACCGGATCAACAAGCGCAACGCGTGGGCGGCGCGGGCCCTCGTGTACGCGCGCCTCATCCCGCCGGGCGCGGCCGACGTCGCCCGCTTCCGCGTCGAGATCCCCGCGGACGCGCGCGGTCCTGTCACGTTCACGGCGCGCATGAACTACCGCAAGTTCTCCTGGTGGAATACGCAGTTCTCATTCGCGGGCGTCCGGGATCCGGACGTGACCGGGTACGAGGTCTCCCCCCACTTCGACGACGGGCCGTTCGTCTTCACGGGCGATACCTCCGGCGTGTCGGGCGCGATCAAGGCGATCCCGGATCTGCCGATCATCGTCGTGGCCGAGGACCGGCTGACCCTGCCCCTCGCCGACCGGGAGGGGACGGCGCCGGCGGCGCCCGGGCCCGAGGCGTTCGACCGCGAGCGCTTCAACGATTACGGGATCGGCCTGCTCCTGCAGGGGGATCTGACGGGTGCGAGCCGCGCGTTCGCGCGCGTCATGGATCTCGATCCGGCCTACGCCGACGGATTCGTCAACGCCGGACGGGTGCTCATCCTGGAGGGGAACCACGACGCCGCCATGCCGCTCCTCGAGCGCGCCCTCACGATCGACCCGGACCTGGCGAGCGCGCACTACTTTCTGGCCCTGGCGCTGAAGGCCCGGGGTCGCTACGGGGACGCCCTCGAGCACCTGCGGGCGGCGGCGGAGCGCTATCCGCGCGACCGCGTCGTGCGCAACCAGATCGGCCGCATCCTGTTCCTCGAGCGGCGCCACGAGGAGGCGATCGCAGAGTTCGGGAAGACGCTTCGCGTCGATCCCGAGGACCTGACGGCCCACTACAATCTGATGCTCTGCCATCGCGCTCTCGGCAACGAGGAGCGCGAGCGCGCGCACGAGACGCTCTACCTGCGCTTCAAGGCGGACGAGTCGTCCCAGGCGATCACGGGTCCCTACCGGCGTCTGCACCCGGAGGACAACCTGGAGCGCCAGCCGATCCACGAGCACCGGAACCGTCACGCGCAGGAGGATCGCGCGGCGCGATCCACCGGCGCCGCCGCGCCGCGGGCGGGAGGGGGGCGGTGACGCCCGTGGGCGCCCGGGCGCGCGTCGCGGCGGCGGTCCTGATCGGGGCGGCCGTCCTGCCCGCATGCCGGCGCGGCGCGGAGACCCCACCGGCCGCGCCGATCGAGGACGCGGCACCGATCCCGGTGGTCTTCACCGAGGTGACCCGGGAGGCCGGCATCGGATTCGTCCACGAGAACGGCGCCTTCGGCAGGAAGTACCTTCCGGAGACGATGGGCTCGGGCGTCGTCTTCTTCGACTACGACGGCGACGACCGGCCCGATCTCTTCTTCGTGAACGGCGCCCGCTGGCCCGGGCGCGACGGCGGGACGGCGCGCCAGGCCCTCTACCGCAATCGCGGGGACGGCACGTTCGAGGACGTCACGGAGGCGGCCGGGCTGGCGGTCACGATCTATGCCATCGGGGCGGCCGCCGCCGATTACGACAACGACGGCGACTCCGACCTGTTCCTCAACGCCTTGGGACCCGATCGGCTGTTCCGCAATCGCGGGGACGGCACGTTCGAGGACGTCACGAGGGCCGCCGGCGTGTCCGATCCCGCGTTCGGATCGAGCGCCACCTTCCTCGATTACGACCGGGACGGTCATCTGGACCTGTTCGTCTGCAACTACGTGGAGTGGTCGCCCGAGACGGACATCTACTGCACCCTGGACGGCGAGACCAAGTCGTACTGCACGCCGGAGTCGTACCGCGGGGCGCCGAGCCGCCTGTACCGGAACCGGGGCGACGGGACGTTCGAGGACGCGACGGAGCGGGCGGGTGTGTATCAGCCGACCGGCAAGTCCTTGGGCGTGGTCGCCTTCGACTATGACGCGGACGGCTGGCCGGATCTCGCGGTCGCCAACGACACGCAGCCGAACTACCTGTACCGGAACCGGGGCGACGGGACGTTCGAGGAGGTCGGCACGACGGCCGGCATCGCCTTCAGCGAGGAGGGCCGGGCGCGCGGGGCGATGGGGATCGACGCGGCCGACTATGACGGCAGCGGGCGCGAGAGCCTCGTGATCGGGAACTTCTCCAACGAGATGCTGGCGCTGTACCACAACGAGGGGCGCGGGCTGTTCATCGACGACGCGGCCCCCGCCGGCGTCGGCCACGCGAGCCTGCTCACCCTCGCGTTCGGCTGCTTCTTCTTCGACTTCGATCTGGACGGCCGGCTCGACATCTTCGTCGCGAACGGTCACGTCGAGAACGACATCGAGCGCGTGCAGCCGTCGGTCACGTACGCGCAGCCGCCGCACCTGTTCCGCGGGCTTCCGGGAGGCCGCTTCGAGGACGTCGCGGCCGGAGCGGGCGCCGACCTGGTGCAACCCCGGGTCGCGCGCGGGGCGGCGTACGCCGATTACGACGGCGACGGCGACCTCGACATCGCCCTGACCGTGAACGGCGGGCCCGCGGCGCTGCTCCGGAACGACGGCGGGAACGCCCACGGCTGGATCCGGCTGCGGCTCGCCGGCACGGCGTCCAACCGGGACGCCATCGGATCCGCCGTCACCCTCGAGGCCAGCGCGCTGAGGGCGGTGCGCACGGTCCGCTCGGCCGCGTCCTACGCGTCGCAGAGCGAGAGGGTCCTGACCTTCGGCCTCGGCGCCGCGGCAGCGGCGCCCGTGGCGGCCCGGGTCGTCTGGCCCGACGGCTCGACGGAGCGATTCGAGGGGCTCGAACCGAACCGGTTGCACGTCCTCGAGCAGGGGCGGCCGGCCGCCCCCTGAGATCGGGCGCCACGCCCTTCACGCGCGCCCCGACCGCGTCCGTCCCGCGAGCGCGCGCAGGGTGGCGTGGCGGCGACGGAGAGCGCGCAGGAGCCGCCGCCCCTCTCCCGTCATGAGACCCGATCGGGCGGCGCGCGCGAGATCGGCGAGCGCTCCGCCGACGGCGCGTATCTCCCGCATCGCCTCGCTTTGCAGCCACCGCGCCCCGCCGCCCCGGAAGCGCCCCCCCTCGAGCCCGGGTCGCTCGCGCGCGATCTGCAGGATCCGGAGGAAGAGCTCGGCGCGGACGAGAAACGTGTAGGTCCCGTGCAGCAGGCCGCGCAGGGGGCGCCGTGTTCCGCGCCAGGGGGATTCGAAGGCCTGCGTCTCCCCGGCCGCGGCGCCGCGGCGCAGGAGGGGCGAGACCTCCTCGATGTCGTGCAGACGGTGGTGCGCCGTCTCGTGCAGGAGGTCGTCCGCCAGTTCGAGAAGCGACTTGCCCCGGACGTTGATGAACGAGATCCCGGGCCGGGCGGCGAGCGAGTAGCTGACGAGCCCCCGTTCGCGCACGGGCACGATCATGCGGGTCCGGCTCGCGATCTCACGGTGCGCCTCCGGCCAGGCGGCGCGGACGATGCGGAGCGCCCGCGCGAGGCGGGGGCCCAGCGCGCGCACCGGCTCGCCGACCCGGAGACGGCGCGCGCTCGAGAGAAGGGCGGGAGCGATGAGAATCGACGAGCCCGGGATGCGCTCGCGGCGGACGAGCCTCCAGGACGTTTCGCCGATCGAGCCGGCATCGTCCCGGCCGCTCCCGGAAGTCCGGAGGCGCGAGCCCGCCTGCGGGAAGACGGCGGCGCCCGTGCCGGGAGACCCGAGCCGGAGGGTCCGCCAGACGACACGGGCCGGGATGCGTCGCCGCACCGCGTCCGGCCGGCGGGGCCGCGCCGCGCGCTGCCGGCGAGGCTCGATCGCGAGCGCCCCTTCGTCCGTCTCGACGACTCCCAGGTCGATGCGCCGGGCGGGGCGTCCCTGTTCCGGCTCCTCGCGGAACGAGAGCGAGGCCGAGAACGGCCGCCCCGCGGGATGGGCGAGGCGGAGTCCGACGAGGGCGGCGGCGAGGTCATCCCCGATCTCCTCCAGCCGGGCGCG
>JBFGDZ010000012.1:0-36752 GCA_041580375.1 Candidatus Polarisedimenticolia bacterium | reverse complement strand
GCGACGATCAGCAGGATCAGTCGGGCGCGTCGCGCGCGCGGGGTCGCCGCGACCGGTGGCGCCGCGGCGCGGGTCCCGCGGCGCGGCCGCCGCGCCGCCCGGCGGCGGGGGAGACGCCCCGTGACGCGCCGCGGGGTCATGGGCGCGCCTCCGCGTCCCGATCGACCGGAGCGACGGCGGCGGACGCGGCGATCACCCCCCCGCGGCGCCGCGGCACGGGGCCGGCGACGGGGCCGCCCAGCTCGTCGATCGTGCCGTCGATGAGGACCACGCGCCGGACGTCCTGCGGCGAGGGCTCCGTGAGTCCCAGTTGGCGGCGGGCCAGCCCCTCGATCCGCCCGGGCGAGCGGAGATGCGACCGTTCCACGCGCAGCTCCTCGTTCGCCTCGCGCTCCAGCCGGTGCTGCCGCTCGAGGTCCTCGATCTCGTACGACACCCTGATGAAGTCGACGCGCTGCCAGACGTAGACGAGGAGCGGGACGGCGATGGCGGCGCAGGCGAGCAGCAGCCGTCGGAGCTCGCGGGCGCGGGCGCGATCCTTCTCGCGCACCAGACGGGCGTTCAGGTGGAGACGCTTCGGATCGAGCCGCGATCTCATGCACGACCTCCCGGAAGTCGCTCGGCCGCGCGCAGGCGGGCGCTGCGGCTGCGCGGGTTGTCGCGGACCTCCTCCGGGCCGGGCCGCGCGGCCCGGCGGTGCAGCGGCCGGACGAGGCCGGGCCGTCCGCAGGCGCAGACCGGAAGGTCGCGCGGGCAGACGCAACGGCCGGACAGCGCCCGGTAGGTCCGCTTGACGATGCGATCCTCGAGGGAGTGGAACGAGATCACCGCGAGCCGGCCTCCCCCCCGCAGGCGCGCGGCCATGCTCTCGATCAGATCGCCGAGCCCGTCGATCTCGCCGTTGACGGCGATCCGCAGGGCCTGGAACGTGCGCGTGGCGGGATGGATGCGCCGCCCTCGCGCGGGGCCGCACGCGCGCGCGACGATCTCCGCCAGCCGCGTCGTCGTCCGGATCGGCTCGCGGCTCCGCTCGCGCGCGACGGCGCGCGCGATCCGGCGGGCGCGGGGCTCCTCGCCGTGGCGGCGCAGGATCTCCGCCAGCTCCGGCTCGCCCAGCCGGTTGACCAGATCGGCCGCCGTCGTCTCCTGGGTGCGGTCCATCCTCATGTCGAGAGGGCCCTCCAGACGGAAGGAGAAGCCGCGCTCCGCATCGTCCAGCTGCGCCGACGAGACGCCGAGATCGAGAAGGACGCCGTCGACCGCCCCGCACCCGATCGCGTCGAGCCGATCGGGAAGGCCGCGGTGATCCATGCGCTCGAGACGGACCCGGCGCCCGAACGGGGCCAGCCGGAGGCGGGCCCGCTCGATCGCGGCGCCGTCGCGATCGCAGCCGACGAGCAGGCCGTCGGGCGCCGTCGCCAGGAGGATCGCCTCGGCGTGTCCCCCCGGCCCGATGGTGCCGTCCACCCAGACGCCTCCCGGACGGCAGGCGAGCGACTCCAGCACCTGCCGGAGGAGGACGGGCTGATGGGCCGCCTGTTCCATGGCGTCTTCGCGAGCACGATTCCCTCAGATCCCGAGCGAAGCGAGGATCTGCCGGTCTTCTTCCGTCAACGGCTGCGCCGCGAGCTTCGCCTCGAACTTCTCGCGGTTCCAGATGTCGAGCCAGATCTGATGGCCGAGAACGGCGACCTCACCGTCGATCTCGCTGCGCTGCCTCAGGAGCGGGTGGATCAGGAGCCGCCCCTGGTCGTCCAAGGCGTTCACCTGGCCGAAGTAATTGACGAAGTTCATGAACCGCGTGATCGTGGGATGCATCGAGGGGAGCGTGGCGAGCTTCTTCTCGATGTCGATCCAGATCGGCATCGGGTAGACGCGGACGAACTCGCCTGTGAGGGAGGTGACGAAGCACTCGCGCCCGTAGCGCTCCTCGATGTGCCGGCGGAAGCCGGTGGGGATCTTGAGGCGCCCCTTGTCGTCGAGCTTGGCGGGAGAATTCCCCCTCAGCACCCTTCATTCACCTGCTGGCCGGCCCGTATCGGTCGCCCGCGCCGCGCGAAAAAAGGACGTTGACATCCCACCCCCCGGTATCGGATGCTGCCTAGGCGAATTTCTGAGTGCTGCTAGGTGTCTCGGGGCTCGTGGGTTGGTAAGCCCACTTTAGTCCACTTTGCTCCACCGCCCGTATATACAGAGCCCCCCCCATCTTGTCAAGCGATCTTTCCCTCCCGCCGCTCCGGGAAATCATTCGATCAGAATCAGATAGACGGTCCCGGTCCACCGGGTGGTCCCGGTCGGGCAAGATATGGTGAGCCGGGATCCACAATCCCTCAACATCCTGTGGAAAACCCTCGAATACGCGTCCACAGGGCATTCGAGGCGCGTCCGGCGATGAAGTCTCCTTCCGGCGGGGAGTTCACGGACCCGGTCCCGCGTTTTCGGCCACGCTCGGGAACGATGGGCGCGCGGGCCCCGGGAGGGCCCGATCCGCAAGCGCTTTCGCCGGCCCCAAAAAAAGTTTCCTGTGCTAGCATCCGGGGCGTGTGGGGATGAACGATGGCGGGCGGGACCGCTGGGGAGTCGCGATGCGATGGTCGCCGACTTACGTTCTCCTTTCCTCGATCCTCGTGCTGTTCCTCCTTCCCTCTGACCTGATCGCCGCGAATCAACCGGGCGACAAGGGATTCACGGCCAGCGTCGGCTATGCGGACGCGCGCAACGAGGGCGCGTACGAGACGGACCGCGCGCTGACCTTCTCGTTCGAGTATCAGAAGACGCGCGTGGCCGCCTACCGGGCCTGGGCGGGACTGCTCACCGTCGACTCGCGGACATCGAGCGGGATCGGACCGACCCAGCCCGACGCCGACGCCCTGTTCGTGGCCGGCAACATGGTCCTCTCCGCGCGCTTCACGACGCTGCATCCGTTTCTGACCTTCGGCGTCGGCGTCTACAGCCTGCGACTGTCCGAGAACAACAACACCTCCAACTCGCTGGAGCTCGGAGCCAACTGGGGAGGCGGCCTGGACATCCAGCTGCTGCGGTTCTTCGCCCTGCGCGGCGAGCTCCTCTTCCACTACACGACCGGAGATCTGTCGAGCCCCGTCAACACCATCACCATCGGGGGTCGATTCTCCTTCTGAGCCCCGGCTTTTCGTTGCCGGGGCCCGGATGTGACGGTATTCTTACGGCCCATGTCATTTCCGATCCGCGGAGCCGTCTCCGCATCGACCCTTCTCGCGCTGCTCCTGATCGCCCCGACGGGACCGATCCGGGGGCAGGGACGCGCGGGCGACCGGATCGATCCCACGTGGCTCTCGAGGCTCGATCCCCACCTCCGTCGCATCGCGATCGGAACGACGCGCGGAGAGGGGCGATTCCGCGCCCCGGTGGCCGCGCGCTCGCGCGATGTCCTCCGCACGCTGTCGCGGCGGATTCAGGCGGACGCGGCCGCCCCGGAGGCCACGATCCGGATCCGGGCCCGCTTCGCGCACGCCGCGCTCTCGCCGGAGGGCCTGCGGGCTCCCGTGGCCCGGGCGCTGGAGGAGATCGGCGCCGGAGTCCGCGGCCGCGTGGACGACATCGTCTCGCTGAGCGTGCCGGTGTCATCTCTCGAGCGGCTCGCCGGGCATCCGTCCGTGGTCTGGCTCAAGGCGGCGCACACCTACCATCTGCTGAACGACGTGAGCACGGCGGCGGCGCAGGTCGCCTCGGACGAGGTGAACGCCGGCCTCGGCGTCGACGGCAGCGGCGTGATCGTCGCCGTGGTCGACACCGGCATCGACTGGACGAACCCGGACTTCCGCAACGCCGACGGCACGACGCGCATTCTGGGCATCTGGGATCAGACCCTCACCGATCCGGGCCACGGACCGCCCGCCGGGTTCTCGTTCGGCGCCCACTACACGCGCGCCGACATCGACGCGGCGCTCTCCTCGGGCGGCTCCCTGATGACCGGCGACGGGCACGGTCACGGCACCCACGTGGCCGGCACGGCGGCCGGCAACGGGCGCCACACGGGCCAGGGCGTCCCGGCGGGCACCTTCGCCGGCGTCGCGCCCGCGGCCGACCTGCTGATCGTGAGGGTGTTCGACGACGCCGGCGCCTTCTGCTTCGATTGCGACCTGACGGCCGGGGTGCAGTTCATCCGGCAGACGGCCGCCGCCGAGGCGAAGCCCTGGGTGGGGAACATGAGCCTGGGCACCGACATCGGCGCGCACGACGGCAGCGATCCGGACGAGATCGCGATCGCGAACGCGGTCGGGCCGGGGCGCCGCGGGGCGCAGATGGCGATCGCGGCCGGGAACTCCGGCTCGCGGTCGATGCACTGGACCGGCGCACTGGTCCAGGGCGGCTCCTCCTCGAACGGCTTCACCGTGTCGTCCTACACGCCGGAACCGGGCGCCGAAAACGACGTCATCTGGATCGACTTCTGGTACCCGGGCTCGGCCAGCGCGGAGTTCCGCATCACGACGCCGGACGGCGTGACCGTCAGCGCCGCGCGGGGGAACGATTCGGGGATCGTCTGCACGGCCGACGGCGCGATCATCGTCGACGCGACGAACGCGCCGGATCCGGCCAACGGCGACAACGAGGTGTTCGTGCAGATCTGGGACGATTCGGGCTGCGACCCCGTCGCTCCTCCGGGCGCAGGGGCGTGGACGATCGAGGTCGCCGCCGATGCGGTGGCGCCGGGGGAGGACACGTTCCATCTATGGAACGAGGCGACGATGTCGCCCTTCTACGCCCCGCTGTCGAGCTTCACGCTCGACAACACGGTCGCCGTCCCCGGGACGGCGCGCCACGCCATGGCGGCCGCGTCCTACGTCGGCAAGGATCGATGGATCAACAGCAGCGGCAGCCAGACCTGCTGCCCGCGTTCGGCCGCCGTGGGCGCGAAGTCCTCCTTCTCCGGTATCGGACCGGCGCGCGACGGCCGGCTGAAGCCGGACCTCGCGGCGCCCGGCGAGTGGGTCGGCTCGACTCTGGCGGGCGGGATCGGCGCTTCGCGCGGCACGTTCTTCACCGAGCGGGACGGCGTGCACGGCGACATCCGCGGAACCAGCATGGCGACGCCGCACGTCGCCGGAGCGGCCGCGCTGGTCCTGTCGATCAACCCCGATCTCACCGGACCGGAGGTGAAGGCGGCGCTCGTCGAGGGCGCGCGGGGCGACTCCTTCACGGGCGCCGTGCCGAACACCCGCTACGGCCACGGGAAGCTGCGCGCCGACGACGGCGCGATGCAGGCCGCCGCCGTCGTGGTCGACCTGAGCGCCTCGGGCGGCGGATCGTTCGCGGCGACCTCAAGCCCCTTCGTCGACGGGTACAACGTCTACCGCGCCGCCATCCCCGGACTGTCGTCGTCGAATTACGGCGCCTGCTTCCTGCAGGGTCTTCCCACGGCCTCGTTCACGGATCCCGATCCGCCTCCGCCGGGGACGGCGTTCGCCTACCTCGCCGTCGGGACGTTCGGCGGCGTCGAGGGGATCCTGGGTGTCGACGGCGCCGGAAACATCCGGCCGAACAACTTCCCCTGCCCGTAGCATTCGGTCGCGTTTCCAGCGCGGGCCACATCGCGCAGTCCACCCGCGGGTGAACCGGCGCCGGGTCGCGTATAATGCGCCCTCCGGTCTCATGAGATCACGATGCGCACCGACCCGGTCCGTCCCCGCGCGCAGCGGCGCGGAGGGCCCGTCCGTGCTGCGTGCGATCGGGCTCGCCGGCCTCGCCGCGGCGGCGGCGCTGGCCGCGGCCGCGATCCCGGCCGGCGGCGCCGTGGAGGATCCGGACGCGGCGTCCGCGCCGGCCGGCGATCCCGCGCTGGCGACGATCGGCGCCGGCCCGATCCACGGCTTCCACCGCGATTCCGTCGGGGCGCAGCGCCGCCTCGAGCGCGCGCTCGTCGCGATCCCGGATCCCGCCCGCGCCCGGCGCCATGCGCGCATCCTGACCGAGGATCCGCACGTGGCCGGAACCCCCGGAAGCGACGCCGTCGTCCGCTACATCGCGGCGCGGTTCAAAGACGCGGGGCTCGAGGTGACGCTCGCGCGATACGACGTCTACATGGGGACGGTCGAGGAGGCGCGTCTGGAGCTCGTGGAGCCCGGCCCGGCCCGGCTCGTCTCCAACCCTGAGGACGGGATCGAGGACGACAAGGACACCTACGATCCGCGCGCGGCGCTGAACTGGCACGCGTACTCGCCGCCGGCCGATCTCACCCGCGAGGTCGTGTACGCCCACTTCGCCCGGCCGGAGGACTTCGATGCGCTCGAGAGGATGGGGGTGGACGTGAAGGACCGCATCGTCCTGGCGCGCAACTTCCGCGGCTACCGCGGCGGCAAGGTGCTCGAGGCGCACCGTCGGGGGGCCGCCGCGATCGTCCTGTACAGCGACCCGGCGGAGGACGGCTACGTGCGCGGCGACGTCTACCCGCTCGGACCGTGGGGCCCCGACAGCCACGTGCAGAGGGGCTCGACGGCGCACGATTTCATCGTCCCGGGCGATCCGCTCACGCCGGGCTGGGCGTCGCTCGAGGGCGCGCGCCGTATCCGGCCGGAGGAATCCCGCATCCTGCCGCGCATCCCGTCGATGCCGATCTCCGGACGCGACGCCCTGCCGATCCTGGAGGCGCTCGGCGGCCCGGTCGTCCCCGAGGGGTGGCAGGGGGGCCTGCCGGTCACCTACCACACCGGACCGGGCCCGGCGCGCGTGCGCCTGATCATCCGCTCGAACTTCGGGAACCGTACGATCACCAACGTCATCGGCGTCCTGTGCGGCACCGAAGAGCCGGAGCGCCGCGTGATCCTGAGCAACCATCACGACGCCTGGGTGTACGGTGCCGTCGATCCGGTGAGCGGCACGGTCGCCATGCTCGAGCTGGCGCGCGCCGCGGGGGATCTGGCCCGGAAGGGGATGCGTCCGCGCCGCACGCTCGTGTTCGGATCCTGGGACGCCGAGGAGTGGACGCTCACCGGGTCGACCGAGTGGGGCGAGGAGCATCGCGACGATCTGACCCGTCACGGGGTCGCGTGCCTCAACATCGACAGCGCCACCTCGGGGCGCGACTTCAAGGCCTCGGCCGTCCCGACGATGGCGCGCTTCATCTCCGAGGCGCTGCGCGCCGTCCCCGATCCGCTGAGCGGCCGCGATCTCTACGCGGCGACGGCGGCCGCCGGGGACGGGGAGGGGTTCAAGGGGCTCTACGGGCTGCGGACGGCCGCGGAGACCGGCGACGGCCCTGTGGCGTACGACGTCCTCGGCAGCGGATCCGATTACACCGTCTTCTTCAATCACATCGGGATGCCGTCGATCGACGCCGGATTCGACGGGCCGTATGGCGTGTACCATTCGATGTACGACAACTTCCGGTGGATGGATCGGCACGGCGATCCGGGCTTCCTGTATCACGCGGCGATGGCGAGGCTGTGGGGCGTGATGGCGTACCGGATGGCGAACGCCGACATCCTGCCGTTCGAGGAGTCGCCCTACCCGGCAGCCGTGCGCGGCTATCTGAAGGACGCGATCGCGGGGGCCGCCGCGGTAGGGGAGGACGGCAATGCCGCCGCCGCGCCGCGGGAGATCGCCGATCTGGACGCCGCGCTCCTCGCCTGGGAGAGGGCCGCGGCCGATCTCGATCGCGCGGTGTCGGAGCACCTCGCCGGCGGCCGTCCGAACGCCGCGGCGCACCGGGCGGTCAATGCCCTCCTCATGAAGGCGGAGCGGGATCTTCTCGATCCCGAAGGCCTGCCGGATCGCCCCTGGTTCCGCCACCTCGTCTACGCGCCGCTGCCGTCCTACGCCGCCGAGACGCTCCCCGGGCTGCGCGGCTTCCTGCGGGACGGCGACATCGACGGCGCGCGGAAGGGGGCGGGGGCGCTGACGGCCGCCGCGCGCCGGCGGACGGCGACCGTGAGCGAGGCCGCGCGGCTCCTGCGGCGCAGCGCCGCGGGGAGCAAGGCGGCGGCGGGCGCCCAGGAGGATCCGTCATGAAGCGCGGGCACCTGATCGTCGTCGGCGGGGGCGTGGGGGGCGCGGCCGCCGCGCTGCGCGCCGCGCAGTACGATCTGGACACGATCTGGATCCTCGGCGATCGCGGCACGGACAGATCCAGCCGCGCCGCCTACGTCGTGAACATCGACAACATGATCGGCATCCATCCCGGTATCGTGCAGGAGAAGGCGGCCGATCTGCTGCGCGACGACGCGCCGGACTCCGCGTCGAAAGTCGAGGGCGCGCACATGCACATCTCGACCCGGGATCTCGTCCGCAACGCCCGGGCGCGCATCGAGGCGGAGTACGCGGAGCACGTGCAGATGGTGGAGGATCGCGCCGCGTCGGCGGAGAAGGCCGGCGGCGCGTTCCGCGTCACGACCGCCGGCGGAGCGACGCACGAATCGGAGAGCCTGATCCTCTCGACCGGCGTGATGGATCGCCAGCCGGTGATCCACAAGGCGCGGGGCGACAGGGACCTCGCCGGCATCCACTGGGTCTTCCCGTACGCGAACCACGAGGCGCTGCTCTACTGCATCCGCTGCGAGGGTCACCTGACGCGGGGCCGCAAGGTCGGGGTCATCGGCGCGGGGACCGAGGCGGCGGAGGTGGCGCTGATGATCCGCGAGCGCTACGGATCGGACGTGACCCTCCTGACGGCGGGCGAGCCGCCCGGATGGAGCGAGGAGCGCGACCGGCTGCTGGCCCTGGAGAAGGTCGCGATCCGGCACGGCCGGCTGACCGACATCCACGGCGCCGGCAAGGGGGCGACGCTCCGCGGCTTCACCCTCGAGGACGGCTCGCGGGTCGACGTCGAGCTGGCCTTCGTGTCGATGGGGCTGCACCGCGTCTACAACGATCTGGCGCGCAAACTCGGCGCCGAGCTGGAGGAGACGGACGCGCCGCCGGAGGTGCGCCACGTGCTCGTGGATCGGAACGGGGAGACGAGCGTGGCGGGCCTGTTCGCCGTCGGCGACATGACCCGGCGGCGCGACGAGCCGGTCATGAAGCAGATCTACACGGTGCAGGAGTACGCCGTCCGCGCCGTCGACACCATCGACCGGCGCCGCCGGAAGGCGTACCGGGCCGGACTCCTGGCCGGTGCCGCGGAGGCGGGATCGAAGAGATAACTGGGGCACCGGCCGCCCCGTCCCGAACCTTTACACACCCTTGACGGCCGAGACACCTTTTTACATGGCGGAACGGGACATTTACGCCCGGCGCGTGTACATTTCTGGCCGGAACGAGGGAAGATTTCGGAGGCGGGCTCGATGAACGGGAAGCGATGGATCGGAACGGGGCGCGGCGGCCTGGTCACGCGGCTGCTCGCCGCCGTCCTTTTACTGGCCGTATGGGCGGCGCCAGCCGCCGCGGGCGAGGCGGGGAAGAAGTGCGACCGGCCGCTGCAGGAGTGCCTGGACTACATGGCGAAGAAGATGCGGGCGTCCGGATTCGTCGGGGTCGAGCTGGACGTGGACGAGGAGACCGGCGCCTACACGGTGCAGGGGATCGTCCCTGGCAGCCCGGCCCAGTCGGCCGGGATCCGGCCCGGCGACCTGCTGTACGCGCTCGACGGCGTCCGGATCGTCAAGGAGAACCGCGAGGCGCTCGAGAAACTTCACAAGCAGTGGAAGCCGGGCCACTCGGTCACGTACACGATCCGGCGCGACGGCGCCGATCGCGAGATCACGCTCACCCTCGCGCCGATGCCGGCCGACGTGATGGCCCGCTGGATCGGCATGCACATGCTCGAGCACGCCGCGGAGGAGCCGGGTCCGGATCGCTGACGCTTCGCGCGGTGCGCTCCGCCCCGCGCGTTCAGGGCGCCTCCCAGATCGCCACCTCGAAGCGGCCGGTCGAATCGGCCGCCCCGCGGTACATCCCGTTCGAACTGAACTCCATCGCGATGCGGCCGCCGCGGTCGACCGCGATGACGCCGCCGTCGCCGGGCTTCATGACGCGGTGGACGACCTCCGCCGCCGCCTCCTGCAGGAGGAGCCCGCGGTACTCCATCAGCGCCGAGACGCGGTAGGCGACGTTGTGGCGGATGAACTCCTCCCCGGTGCCGGTGCCGGAGACGGCGCAGGTGCCGTTGTCGGCGTAGTTGCCGGCCCCGGGGATCGGCGTGTCGCCGATCCGCCCGAACATCTTGCCGGTGAGGCCGCCGGTCGAGGTCGCGGCCGCGAGGTTCCCGTGCCGATCCAGGACGACGGCGCCGACGGTGCCCCGATCGGAGGGCGGGGACCCCGTTTTCTGCTCCTCCAGATGACGGTGCCACTGCTCGCGGCGCCACTCCGTGTCGAAATAGGACGGCTTCACCCGCTCGACGCGCATCGCGTCGGCGAATCGTTCGGCGCCCTCCCCCATCAAAAGGATGTGTCGCGTCGATTCCATCACCCGGCGGGCGAGCGAGATCGGATTCCGCACCGTCGTCACGCCGGCGACGGCGCCGCAGCCGCGCGTGCGGCCGTCCATGATCGAGGCGTCCAGCTCGTGTCCCCCCTCCCGGTTGAACACCGCCCCGCGGCCGGCGTTGAACAGGGGATCGTCCTCGAGGAAGACGACCACCTTCTCCGCCGCGTCGAGCGCCGTCCCGCCCTGCTTGAGGATGGTGGTGCCGATCCCCAGGGCCCTGCGCAGGCTTTCGAGATAGGCGCGACTCTCCTCAGGCGGCGTCGTCTTCGGGATCGTCCCGGCGCCGCCGTGGATGGCGATCGCCCATTCGAGCCGCTCCGCGTCCCGCGCGGCGACCGCGCCTCCGGCATCCCGTCGATCGCCCGCGCCGGCCGCCGGGGCGTCCGGCCCCGCGCCGCCCGGTGCGCAGGCGCCCAGGCCGATAACGAGTGCCAGCAGGAGCGTCGTCCGCTTCATGATCCCCTCCCTCCGCGCGGCCCGGAGCGGGTCGCGGATGGTAAGATTCACCGCCGGACCGGCGGTTCCATGTCCCGATCGTCGCGCGCGCCTTCGTCGCCATCGCCGCCGCGCGCGCACAGTCTATCGCGACGGGGGTGAGAAGATCCGGGTGAGAGGAGCGCGCGCGTGGCGCTGACGCAGGGGACGAGGATCGGACCGTACGAGATCCGGGAGCGGATCGGAGCGGGAGGCATGGGCGAGGTCTACCGCGCGCGCGACGAGCGTCTCGCGCGGGACGTCGCCGTCAAGGTCCTCCCGCCCTCGTTTCTCGGTGACGCCGATCGCCTGCGGAGATTCGAGCAGGAGGCGCGCGCGGCCGGACAGCTGAATCATCCGAACATCCTCGCCGTTCACGATGCCGGGTCGCACGAAGGCGCGCCGTACGTCGTCCAGGAGCTGCTCGAGGGGGAGACACTCCGGGATCGCATCCGGGAGACGCCCCTCCCCCCGCGCAAGGCGATCGACTTCGCCCGGCAGATCGCCGAGGGCCTCGCCGCGGCGCACCTGAAAGGGATCGTCCACCGCGACCTCAAGCCGGAGAACCTGTTCGTCACCCGGGACGGCCGCGTGAAGATCCTGGACTTCGGCCTGGCCAAGCTGACAGGGAACGACGACGTCGCGGCGAACCTGAGCGCGGCGCCGACGCAGATGGAGACCGGCGCCGGCGTCGTGCTGGGGACGGCCGGCTACATGTCCCCCGAGCAGGTGCGCGGCCAGCCGGCCGACCACCGGTCGGACATCTTCAGTTTCGGCGCCATCCTGCACGAGATGCTCACGGGCAGGCGCGCGTTCGAGGGAGAGTCGTCGGTCGAGACGATGAACGCCATCCTGAAGCAGGATCCGCCGGAGGTGTCGAGCGTGGTCCGCGACGCGCCCCCGGGCCTCGATCGGATCGTGGAGCACTGCCTCGAGAAGCGCCCCGACGAGCGCTTCCAGTCGGCCCGGGACCTCGCCTTCCAGCTGGAGGCGCTCTCGGAGACGTCGCCGTCCGGCATCGCGCGGAGCGCCGCCACGGAGTTGCGGCCCGGCGGCGGGCGAGCGCGGCGCGCCCTGGGCATGGCGCTGGCGCTCGCGGCGCTCGCGGCGGCCTTCTTCATCGGGCGGGGAACGCGCCCGGAGCCCGCGAGCCCGACCTACAGCCAGATGACGTTCCGGCAGGGAAGCCTGTTCTCCGCACGCTTCACGCCGGACGGCCAGTCGGTCGTGTACGGCGCCGCGTGGGACGGCGGCCCCGCGGAGCTCTACTCCACGCGGCCCGGCAGCCCCGAGTCGAGGGCGCTCGGCCTGACGCGGGCCGAGATCCTGGCCGTCTCGCCGACGGGCGAGATGGCGATCCTGATGAATCCGACCTTCACCATCGGCTGGATGCGCGGAGGCACGCTCGCCCGCGTTCCGCTCGCGGGCGGGGTGCCGCGGCCGGTCCTGGAGAACGTCCAGGACGCCGACTGGGGCCCGGACGGGAAGAGCCTGATCGTGGCGCGCTCCGTCGGCGGCCGGTACCGCCTCGAGCACCCGATCGGCGACGTGCTGTACGAGACGACCGGCTGGATCAGCTCGCCGCGGCTGTCGCGCGACGGGAAGCGGATCGCGTTCCTGCACCATCCCGGAATCGGCGACAACCGGGGCCAGGTCGGCCTCGTGGATCTCAGGGGGCGGAGCACGATGCTGACCGACCCGTTCAGCAGCTCGGGCGGCCTCGCCTGGTCCCCCTCGGGGGAGGAGATCTGGTTCACCGCGGGACGGACGGGAAACGTCCGCGCGCTGCATGCCGTCGATCCGGAGGGTCGCCAGCGGACCGTCGACGGCGCGCCGGCCGACCTGTCGCTGCAGGACGTCGCCCCGACGGGGCAGGTTCTCCTCTCGCGCAACACCGCGCGGCGCGGGATCATGGGGCTCGCCCCGGGCGAGTCGACCGAGCGGGATCTGTCGTGGCTCGACTGGTCGCGGCCGGGCTACCTCAGCGCCGACGGCGAGTGGCTGCTGTTCGAGGAGCAGGGTCAGGGGGGTGGGCCGGAGTTCTCCGTCTACTTGAGGCCGACGAACGGCGGCCCCGCCGTGCGCCTGGGCGAGGGAACGTCGACGGCGCTCTCTCCCGACGGCAGGTGGGCCATGGCGATCCCGGTCGACCGGACCGATCGTCTCGTCATCCTTCCGAGGGGCGTCGGCACGCCGCGCACGATCGACGTCCCCGGCTTCGATCTGGTGGGGGCCGAGTGGCTCCCGGACGGCGAGAGGATTCTGCTCCTCGGTGGGAAGAAGGGCGGTCTGCTCAGGCTCTTTCTCCTCGACACGGAGGGGGGGACGCCGCGGCCGATCAGTCCCGAAGGGCTCGTGTCGATCTACGCCCTCTCCGCCGACGGGGAGTTCATCGCCGCGTCACCCATCGACGAAGCCCTGCGGCTCTATCCGGTGGCGGGAGGGGACGCGCGCCCCGTGCCGGGAGCGGGTCCCGAGGATCGCGCCCTGCGCTGGTCGTCCGACGGCGCGAGCCTGTTCGTGACGCGGCTCGGGGAGCTGCCGGCGCGCATCGAACGGCTCGATCTGATGACGGGCCGGAGGACGCTCTGGAAGGAGCTGCTGCCGGACGACCGCGCCGGGCTCCTGGACATCGGATTCATGACAATCGCCCCGGACGGCCGGGCGTACGCGTACAGCTACCGCCGCATCCTGTCGACCCTGTATCACATCGAAGGTCTGCGCTGATCGGGGCGCCGGAGGGACGGCGCGTGCCGCCGCGCCTCCTCAGCGCAGATCGCGGGCGACGCGCCCCAGGCCCCGATCGAGGCGGGCGACGAGCTCGTCGATCTCCGAGGCCGAGATGGTGAAGGGGGGCGCGATCAGGAAGTGGTCGCCGTCCTTCCCCTGGCGGGTGCCGCTGCCCGGGTAGATGATCAGCCCCTCGTCGAGGCAGGAGTCGTAGAGGCGCCGCGACGCCTTCTTCGCTGCGTCGAACGGCTCGCGGCTCTTCCGGTCGCGCACGATCTCCAGACCCCAGAGCATTCCGGCGCCGCGCACGTCGCCGACGATCCGGTGCCTGCGCGCCAGGCCGGCGAGCTTCTTCTCCAGGATGCGGCCGGTGCGGGCCGCCCGCGCGATGAGGCGGTGGCGCTCGATGTAGTCCAGGACGGCGCTCCCGATCGCGGCCGACAGGGGGTTGGCGCTGTAGGTGAAGCCGTGCTCGAAGTAGCCGTGGCCGGCGCGCAGGGTCTCGGCTACCTCCCCGCGCGCGACGACGGCGCCGAGCGGCGCGTAGCCGGCCGACAGCCCCTTCCCGGTCACGATCAGATCCGGGACGACGCGGTGGTGATCGACGCCGAAGTTCTTCCCCGTGCGCCCGATCCCGGTCATGACCTCGTCGGCGATCAAAAGCACGCCGTGCTTCGTGCAGATCTCCCGCGCGCGCCGCCAGTAGCCGTCCACCGCGGGCACCGCGCCGAGCGTCGCCCCGACGATCGGCTCGGCGATGAACGCGGCCACCGTTTCGGGCCCGTTCTGCAGGATGGCCGCCTCCAGGTCCTCGACGCAGGCCGTCTTGCACGACGGGAAGCGCAGGTCGTACGGGCATCGGTAGCAGTAGCAGGGCGGGATGTGCGGCATGTCGGCGAACATCGGCTGGTAGAAGGCGCGCCGCGCCACGTTCCCCGTGAGCGCCAGCGTGCCGAGCGTGCTCCCGTGGTACGACTGCCAGCGCGCGATCACCTTCGTCCGGCCGGGCCGGCCCGCGTCGATCTGGTACTGGCGGGCGATCTTCACGGCCGTCTCGACCGCCTCGCTCCCTCCCGAGACGAGGTAGACGCGGCCCGAATCCTTCATGTCGCCGGGGCAGAGCGCGGCGATGCGGTCGGCCAGACCGATCGCCTCGCGCGTCGCGAACTGCGACGAGTGGGCGAACGCGAGGCGCTTCGCCTGCCGGGTCATGACCTCGGCGATCTCCTTCACGCCGTGGCCGATCGACGAGACGACGGCGCCGCCGGATCCGTCCAGGTACGACTTGCCCGCGCTGTCGTGGATGAAGACGCCGCTCGCGCGGACGGCGACGGGATACCGGACCGTGAAGTTACGCGGGAAGAAGTGGCGGCCGATCGCGGGGTCCGGCGCGGGCGCCCCGGCCCCGCCGGCCTCCCGCTTCGGGGCCGCGGTGATCGAGCGAGCCGGGCGCATGCGGGGGCGGGGCGGCCCCTGGTCGGGCGCGCGGAGGAAATACTCGTCCTCCTCGTGGGGCTCCGGGTCCTCCTCGTCCTCCTCGGCGTCGTCCAGGAGCAGCCCGATCTGCTCCGCCTCCTCGAGCACGTCGTCGACGAGATCCTCGGGAGCGGGACCGCCGCCGCGGGCCGCGCCTCCGCCCCGTCTCCCGCCGCCGCGGCCGCCGGCGCCCGGGCGCGTGGATCCGCGGCCGCCCGTCCGGCGGACTCGCCCCTTCGCGCGCGGCCGGCGTGGCGCGGATCGCTTCACGTCAGCCCGCCTTCGATTTGAGGAAGATGCCCTGCGGGTCGAGCTCCTCGCGGATGATGCGGATCTCCTCCGGCGAGGGCGGGGGGGTCTCCTGCAGATCCTTCGCGACCTTGAGATCCCAGCCGACGTTCTCCCTCACCTTCGCCTCGGTGATGCCGGGATGGATCGAGATCAGCACCATCTCGCGCGTCTCCTCGTCGAAGCGATAGACGCCCATGTCGGTGATCGTCAGGACCGGCCCGCCCCGAAGCCCCAGCGCCTCGCGCTCGCGGCCGCCCCTGAGGTAGCCGGGGCTGGTGACGAAGTCGACCCGCTCGGGGAAGTTCCGCTTGCTGTTGCCGATGACGATGACGACCTTCTTCGCGAGCGCCGCGATCTCGCACGCGCCCCCGCTTCCGGGCAGCCGGACCTTCGGCTTGCGGTAGTCGCCGATCACGGTCGAGTTGATGTTGCCGAAGCGATCGACCTGGGCGCCGCCGAGGAACCCGACGTCGATCAGGCCGCGCTGCAGGTAGAGATTGAAGACGTCCAGCATCGGCACGACCGCGAGCGATCCGGTGACCAGGCACGGGTCGCCGATCGAGATCGGCAGCCGCGTCGGCACGCAGCCGACGGCGCCCGATTCGTAGATCATGCAGAGGCCGGGCGCGTGCGTCCGGTAGGCCAGGTTGACGGCCAGCGACGGGACGCCGATGCCGACGAAGACGACGTCCTCGTTCTTCAGCTCCTTCGCCGCCCGCGAGCACATCAGCTCCTGGGTCGTGTAGTCCGCCATGGCGTCCTTCGAGGCTCCCCGCAGCGCGTCAGAATCCGTAGTTGACCGGGGCGCACATCTGCTCGTCGGCCTTCAGCTCCCCGTACCGCGCGCCCATCTTCTCGATGTAGGCGGCCCGGTCGGGCAGGCCGTACACCCATTCGTCGAGATACTTCGCGAACGACTCCTCGTCGCGCGAGATGGCGTCCCACTCGACGTAGAAATCGTTGTCGCGGTCGTAGCCGCCCTGCACGAACGACGGGTGCGCACCGAACGGCTCGCGCACGACGGCGCTGACGATCGTCCCCGGGATGAGCGTCCGGTTGGGATCGGAGCGGATCACGGCCGCGTCGACGATCTCCTCGACCGTCACGATCACGCGCTTGCTGGCGAACGCCGCCTCCTTCTGGACGCCGTAGAGGCCCCAGATCTGCGTGTTCCCCTCGGCGTCGGCGCGCTGCGCGTGGACGATGGTGACGTCGGGGTTGAGGGCCGGAACGCACCACAGCTCCTCGTCGGAGTAGGGCGATCGCACCCTTCGGATGTCGGGGTTCACCCCGGTGAGGTCGGTGCCCGGATAGTTGCGCGTCGGAAAAAACGGCAGGTTCGAGGCGCCGGCCATGAAGCGCAGCACCATGCCGAAGTGCGTGTACTCCTCGATCTCCAGCGGCCGCGGGCGGCCCTTCTCGACCGCGCGCCGGAAGGCGTGCAGCGGTCCGACGCCGGGATTTCCCGCCCAGGAGAAGATCATCTTGCGGGCGCACCCGGCGGCGATCATCTGGTCGTAGATCAGGTCCGGGGTGAGCCGGGCGATGGTGAGGTCGCGGCGCCGCTGCCGGATGATCTCGTGCCCGGCGGCGAACGGGATGAGGTGGGTGAACCCCTCCATGACGACGAGGTCGCCGTCCCGGACGAAGCGGCCGATCGCCTCCTTCATCGTCATCAGCTTCGACACGGAACCGGCCTCCGGACCCGGGCCCGCGGCACGCCGCCACCGTGGCGCCGATCGCGCCGTAACCCGCGTCCAGTCATGGAAAATCGAATCATAGCACAGAGCCGGGCGGCCGGCGGGCGGCCGCCCGCCGTCACAGGGAGCGCGTGGCGAGGACTTCGCGGGCCGGCGTGCGGTCGCCGTTGCAGCTGATCATCCGGGGCGCCCGCAGGAAGCGGAGCCGGAAGCCGAGCCCCCGGTACAGGGCGACGATCCGTCCTGTCGCCTGGTTCGACAGCGCGACCGGCCCGGGGTGATCCGCGAGCCAGCGCGCCAGTCGGACCTGGTCGTCCCAGCCGAACCCCTGTCGCGAGTACTGGGTGAACTCGACGTCGTACGGGGGATCGGCGTAGATGAAGTCGTCCGGCCGGAGCGGCAACGCCTCGAACGGTCGGCAGGTGAACTCCCACCCGGCAAACGCCTTCCGGTACTCCGCGAAGTCGGTGCGGTAGCGGATGGCGCCGTAGCGGCCGAACGGGACGTTGAACGCCCCGCGCCGGTTGAAGCGGCACAGACCGTTGTATCCGGTCCGGTTCAGGTAATAGAACAGGGCGGCCGCCTCGCGGCCGGCGGCGCGGCCGCGCGCGATCAGATCGTTGAAGCGGTCCCGATGGGCAAGGTAGAGGGAGCGATCGTTCTCCATCTCGAGCGAGATGCGCAGGCCGCGCTTCATCCAGCGGTACAGATTGATCGGGTGGGGGTTGATGTCGTTCAGAAGCGCCGACTCCGGGCGCAGCCCGAGCGGCACGGCCAGCCCGCCGCACAGGGGCTCCACGAGACGGCGGCCGCGGTGACGCTCCCACAGCGGCCGCAGGTGGGGGACGAGCCAGCGCTTCCCGCCGGCCCACTTCAGCGGCGGCGGGAGGCGATCGGTTTCCTCGGGACGGTCGGCGGATGCCCGCCGCGACGCCCCGCGGCGCGCGGAGCCCGGTGCCGGGGCGAGGGTCATCGCCGGGGACTATAGCAGAAGCCCGCGCCCCGGCCGATCGCGCGCGGCGGACCGATCCCCTCGTCGCCGCGGCCGGGATCAGCGCGCCGCCGGTCCGACCGAGAGGATCCTCCGGATGATCGCGTCGTCGTCCGGCAGGAGTCCGGAGGCCGGCAGGCGAGGCACCAGCAGGAGCCAGGCCGGCTCGAGGCGGAACGCCCGCCCGAACAGAGGCAGCGACTCCTCCACCCTCCCCTGCTGGGCGAGCGTCGCGGCGTGCCAGAAGACGAACTCGTTCATCGACGGGATCATCGCCTCGGCGGCCGAGTAGTGGCGCACGGCCGCGGCGATGTCGTTCTTCTCCACGGCGTGATCCCCCGCGTTCATCTCCTCGTAGGCTCGCCACATCTGCAGCAGCCGGCGCAGCTCTCGGATCGGCTCCGGGTGATCCTCGATCCGCAGCTCCAGGACGCGGTCGTTCCAGGGTTTGCCCGTCGACGTCCCGTTGACGATCAGGATCGCCGCCGACTGCTTGCCGCGGATGTCCCCGCCCATCTCCTCCGCCGCCTCCAGGCTCTGGAGCATCCGCTCGGCGAGATCCCCGCGGGCCGACTCGAACGCGCTCGCCATGGCGGGCCAGACGCCCGCGTCGAGCATCAGGTTGGCCTGCACCGAGTAGTTCGTCCCGACGCGGTGTCCCGCGGCCTGGATGCACCTGCGTCCGGTGTGGGCGGCGACGCGGCCGCGCGCGTCGATCATCGCCACCTGCCGCACGTCGCGCGCCTCGTCCGCCTTCACCAGCCGGGCCAGGGCGTCGGGCGCCGACCTTCCCTCCTTCATGAGGGCGAGTCCCTCGGGCCCGTAATCCACCTTGACGAACGACTGAGTCGCCACCGCCCCCACGCCGGCCTCCGCCCAGGTGACGATCGAACCGACGGAGAACCAGTGCGACTGGACGGCGACGCCCAACTGTCCCGTCTCCGGATCCCGCGCCACGATCGAGTAGGTGTGGACGGGACGCAGGCCCGAAGGCTCCGCGCCCCGCGCGGGGACCGCCGTCAGGACGGCCGCGATCAGGATCGCCGCGGCCGCGGTGCGTCGCGGGAGGATGGGGGGGTGGCGGGGGATCATGATCACCTCCGGTCGCCCGGCCTCTCCGGCCGCCGGGCCGGACCGGGACGTGAAAACGGTTGACACGCGGTCGATGAGCCGGTAATTCAGGGATCCGCGATCCTACCGCAGGAGGGATTCCCCATGAGCCGTGATACCGAACCACGCCACATTCTGATCACCGGAACCACCCGGGGCCTCGGGCTCGAGTTCACCCGCCAGTGGCTCGCGAAGGGGGCGCACGTCTTCGCGCTCACGCGCGACCCGGGGGCGGCGAAGGCGCTCGCCGGCCTCGGGCGCGATCACCCGAAGGCCCTCTCCATCCAGAAGTGCGACGTCGCGGACGACGCCTCCGTCGACGCGGCGCGCCGGGCGATTCAGAAGTCGTGGGATCGGGTCGACGTCCTGATCAACAACGCCGGCATCTACGGCCAGCGCGACGACGATCTCGACGAACTCGACGTGGACGAGATCCGCCGCGTGCTCGAGGTCAACACGCTCGGCCCGCTGCGCGTCACGCGGGCCTTCCTGCCCCTCCTGAAGAAGGGGCGCTCGCCGCGCGTCGCGCACATCACCTCGCTCATGGGATCGATCGCCGACAACGGCAGCGGCGGGTCGTACGGCTACCGCATGAGCAAGGCGGCCCTCAACATGGTCTCCAGGAACCTCGCCCACGAGCTGAAGGGCGCCGGCATCGTGTCGATCGCGCTGCACCCCGGGTGGGTCCGGACCGACATGGGGGGCCCGAGCGGCCGCCTGTCGGTGGAGGAGTCGATCACCGGCCTGATCAGGACGATCGACTCCGTCGGTCCGCGGGAGAGCGGCGGTTTCTTCGACTACGCGGGCCGGCCGGCTCCCTGGTGAGCGTCGGCCGGCTTCCGGGATGCTAGAATCGCCGCCGCGCGCGCGACGCGCGCGGCGTGCGGAGCGATCCCCCGCGCCCTCCGCGCGGGGCAGGCCCGCGATCATCGAGGAGGAACGAATTGGCCAAGAAGGGCCGGGCCGCGAAGCCGGTCCGCGGTCGCTCCCGGACGAAGACGGCGGCGAAGGGCCGCGGGGGGAAGAAAGCCCGCAGGGGCGCGCCGGGCAAGGTCGTGCAGATGGACCTGTTCCGCGCGCAGCAGAAGGGAGCCGCGGCCGGGGCGGCGCCCGCGCCGGAGACGCCCCCGGCCGGGGCGGCCGCCGCGGGCGCGGGCGGGCGGAAGGCGCGGCCCCGCACCCGCGAGACGGCCGAGTCGCTCGGACGCCGGCAGAGGGAGATCTCCGTCGCCGAGTTCTTCCAGAAGAACCGCCACCTCCTCGGCTTCGACAATCCGCAGAAGGCGCTCTTGACCGCCACCAAGGAGGCCGTCGACAACTCCCTCGACGCGTGCGAGGAGGCGGGCATCCTGCCGGCGCTCGACATCGCCATCGAGGAGCTGAGCGAGGATCGCTTCCGCCTGTCGATCACCGACAACGGCCCGGGCATCGTCCGGGCGCAGATCCCGAAGATCTTCGGCAAGCTGCTGTACGGCTCCAAGTTCCACGCGCTGCGCCAGAGCCGCGGCCAGCAGGGGATCGGCATCTCGGCGGCCGGCATGTACTCGCAGCTGACCACGGGTCAGCCCGTGCGCATCACGTCCCGCAGCAACAGGAAGAAGCCGGCCCACTACTTCGAGATCCACATCGACACGGCGAAGAATGAGCCCAAGGTCCTCGTAGATCGCGAGGTGGACTGGGATCGCGAGCACGGGACGAAGGTCGAGATGGAGCTGGCGGGGACCTACAAGAAGGGGCGCCGGTCGGTCGACGACTACATCACGCAGACGGCGCTCGCCAATCCGCACGCCACGATCCACTACCGGCCCCCGAAGGGGGAGGAGTTCCATCGCGAGCGGGTCACGGACGAACTGCCCCGCGAGCCGCAGTCGATCAAGCCCCACCCGTACGGAATCGAGCTCGGGGCTCTCATCGCCATGCTGCGCGAGACCCGGGGGCGCAGCGTCCGGGGAGCGCTCACGGGGGACTTCTCCCGCGTCAGCGACAAGGTCGCGGATGAGATCTGCCGCGCCGCGGGGATCAATCCGGAGGCCCGCCCGCGCAGCCTGAACGTGCACCAGGTCGAGGCTCTCTTCCGCGCCATCCCGAAGGTCAAGATCATGAACCCGCCGACCAGCTGCGTCGTCCCGATCGGCGAGGAACTGCTCCAGGAGGGTCTGAAGAAGACCGTCAACGCGGACTTCTACGCCTCGACGACGCGGCCGCCCGCCGTCTACCGCGGCAACCCGTTCGTGGTGGAGGTCGGCCTCGCCTACGGGGGGGATCTTCCGGCCGAGGACCTCATCGACCTGTGGCGGTTCGCCAACAGGGTGCCGCTGCAGTATCAGCAGTCGGCCTGCGCCATCACGCGCGCCGCGATCGGCACCGACTGGCGCAACTACACGCTGCAGCAGGGGCGGGGGGCGCTGCCGGCGGGTCCGATGATCCTGTTCGTGCACGTCGCCAGCGTGTGGGTCCCGTTCACGTCCGAGAGCAAGGAGGCGGTCGCCTCCTATCCCGAGATCATCCGCGAGCTGCGTCTGGGCCTCATGGAGTGCGGCCGCAGGCTCGGAGGCTTCCTGCGGCACCGCCGCCGCGTGGCCGACGCCGAGAAGAAGAAGTCCTACATCCAGGCCTACATCCCGCACATCGGCATCGCGCTCAAGGAGATCCTGGATCTCTCCGACAAGGAGGAAACCCGGGTCGTGAAGGTGCTGACCGACACGCTGGAGAGGACGAGGAAGATCTGACGCGTCAGGAGGGCGAGCCATGGCCACGCAGACGGTCCGCCGCATCGAAAAAACGGCCGACGAGATCCACAAAGCGATCCTGAAGAAGCGCAAGCCGAACCTGCGCTTCCCGCTGCGCTCCCTGAGCAACGTCCGCTACGACCTGAAGACGGGCCACTTCCAGATGCGCGGCCGCAAGAAGGAGCGCACGCTGACCGTCTCGACGGTGAAGACGTTCGCGCAGACGCTCCGCATGATGGCTTTCTCGAAGGAGTTGATCGAGGGGGACGACATCGCCACCAAGCGGGAGGCGTACTACGTCTCGAAGAACTGGGAGGAGGCGCGCTTCCAGGAGCAGCCCGAATCGGACGCCGTCATGGACGACGTGGAGGCGTTCTTCGAGGTCAACCGCGAGCAGCTCGGCTTCGTGCCGGAGGAGAAGGGCGGCGAGGTTTCCGGCAAGCTGATCATCGTCGACCGCGACAACGAGACCGGCAAGCCCCTGCGGATTGATTGCACGAAGTTCGGCTCCGGGGCTTACTCGATCCCGATCTCCGTCGAGCACCTCAAGTTCGAAACCCAGGCGAAGTTCATCCTGGTCATCGAGACCGCCGGCATGTTCCAGAGGCTCGTCAAGCACAACTACTGGAAAAAGGCCAACTGCGTGCTCGTTTCGATGGGGGGCGTCCCCACGCGCGCCTGCCGCCGCTTCATCCGCCGTCTGGCCGACTTCAAGAAGATCCCCGTGTACGTGTTCGTCGACGGGGACCCGTACGGCATCTCCAACATCTACCGCACGCTCAAGGTCGGATCCGGGAACGCCGCCCACCTCAACGAGTACTTCTGCGTGCCGCAGGCCCGCTACCTGGGGATCACGCCGCAGGACATCGTCGACTACAAACTGCCCACGCACCCGCTGAAGGACGTGGACGTCAAGCGGGCGAGAGACGCCATCAAGAACGATCCCTTCTTCCAGCATCACCGGGAGTGGGTGAAGGCGGTCGAGCATCTTCTGAAGATGGGCGTGCGCGCCGAGCAGCAGGCCCTGGCCAAATGGGGCCTCAACTACGTGACCGAGAAGTACCTGCCGCAGAAGCTGAAGCACACGGAGCGGTTCCTGCCGTGAAGCGGACGGGCGAGGCTCGCCGTCAGGGTTGCGGCCCTCGAGGACGCGGGCTATAGTCGATCGGTTCGCCGTCGACGACGGACCCGCCCATGGACACAAGCGGACATGATGCGACCGACCGACGCGGGAGAAACTCGGGGATGAAGCCGGGAAGGTTCGCGGTCGGCATGGTCATCGGGATCGCCATCGGCGTGGCGATCGGCGCTGCCTTCGGGAACGTCGCCGTGGGGGCCGGCGCGGGCGCCGGCATCGGCGCGGCGCTCGGGGCAGCATTCGGGCAGGGCGGCGGGTCCTGTGACGCCTGATCGCCGCCCGACCGCGGCGGCGCTTCTCGCGGCCCTGCACGTGGCGTTCGCCCTGCTCGCGGCATGCGCAGGCGGACCGGCCTCGGGCACGACGAGGGGCGGCCTGTTCTACGAGGTGACCGGGGACGGCGACCCGGTAATCCTCCTGCACGGCTTCAGCCTCGATCGCCGCATGTGGGATGGACAGAGCGCCGTGCTCGAGGGCGGCCATCGCGTGATCCGCTATGACCTCCGCGGACACGGACGGTCGGCGGCGCCGGACGCACCCTACTCGAACCATGACGATCTGCTCACGGTTTACGAGACCCTGGGCGTGCCGAAGGCCGCGCTGGTCGGCCTGTCGGCCGGGGCGCAGGCGGCGGTCGACTTCGCGCTCGCCCATCCCGATCGGGTGACCCGCCTGGTCCTCGCTTCCCCGGGGCTGAGCGGCTACCGGCCGGAGGGGTCGTTCGAGTGGATGGCGGGCGTGTTCGAGTCGATCCGGGCCGGGGATTTCGACGAAGGGGCGCGCCGTTGGGCCGAGACGCCGCTCATGAAGATCCAGGGCGATCCGGAGGCACACGCGAAGATGCGGGAGATCGTCCTCGCCAACGCGGGTGTCTGGTCCCTCCGGTCGAACCCTGTCAAACCGGCCGAGCCTCCCGCCATCGATCGCCTGTCCGCCATTCGCGTGCCGACGCTCGTCATCCTCGGCGAGCGGGATCTGCCGGACACCCGGCGGGTGGCGGACCTCCTCGCGGCCGGCATTCAGGGCGCCAGGAAGATCTCCGTCCCGGGCGCGGGGCATCTCGTCAACATGGAGGCTCCCGCCGTGTTCAACGACGCATTGACGGAGTTCCTCCGCGGAGGAGGATAGGAGGTCATCATGGTGCTGAAACGGATCGGGCCGCTCTCCTGCGGAAAGATCACGGGCCTGCTGTACGCGCTGATCGGGCTCGTGATCGGCGCGGTCTTCTCTCTCGTCTCCATGGTCGTGCCGATCCCGCCGGAGGCCGGGACCCAGGCGGCGGTCGCCCGCCTGTTCGGCGCCGGCGCCGTGATCTGGCTGCCGATCGGATACGGGGTCGCGGGGTTCGTCGGGGCGATCATCGCCGCGGCCCTCTACAACGTCATGGCCGGTCTCGTCGGCGGCGTCCACGTCGAGCTGGAGGGCGGCGGATCCTGAGGAGGCGCGATTGAGCGAGACGGTCCTGGCGGTGGGGGAGAAGGTCCACATCATCACGCGGCGATCCTTCCAGGAGGATCTCCGCCGTCATTTCACCGGAGAGATCACGGCGGTGCAGGACGATCAGTTCCGGGCCGAGGGGTACGTGTTCGTCTTCGATCCCGGAAACAATGCCTACGAGAGACGCCCCGAGACGCGGGTGAGGGTGTTCTCGACGTCCGGCGCCGGACACATCATCAACATCCTGCCGCGCGGCGTGCGGATCAAGTCGCTGCAGTACCTGCAGATCGACGGACGGCTGAAGGTCACGGACGGCGCGGGGTTCACGCTCGACATCAACGAATTCGGATTGAATCGATGACCTCGGGCGGGCCGGGCCACAGTCCGCTGCGCGTCCGTCCGGCGCTGCTCTGTCTCTTTCTGGCGCTGGCGACGCTGCTCGTGGACGTGCGCACTCCTCTCGGGGTTGCGGGCGGCGTCCCCTACATCGCCGCCGTCTTCGCATCCCTCTACACGATGAGCCGGGGATTCGTCCTGAGCGTCGCCGCCGGCTGCTCGGCCCTGACGCTCATCGGGTATTTCCTCTCGCCGCCGGGGGGCGCGACCTGGATCGTGCTGTTCAACCGGGGGCTGGCCCTGTTCGCAATCTGGGTCACCGTGGTGGCCGGCCTGCGCTACTCGCGGATCAAGATCGAGCTGATCCGGATCACGCAGATGTGGCACAAGGAGGCCCTCAAGGAGGTGGCGCTCCTGAAGAGCCTTCTGCCGATCTGCGCCTGGTGCAAGAAGATCCGGGACGACCGCGGCTACTGGCTGGAGGTCGAGGAGTACATCGCGGACCACTCCGACTCCGAATTCACACACAGCGTCTGCCCGGACTGCGCGCGCACGGTCGGCCAGGATCTGGGCGCCCGTTGAGCAGGCCCGGGCCGCGTCGCGCGCGGCGCAGCAACCGCGAGGTGTCGCGGGCGATGACGGGCGTGCTCATCCTCCTGGTCGGGGCCCTCGGCGCCGGACCGTCCGGACTCGCACAGTCCGGACCCGCGGCGGACGCGACGCGGCGGGCGGGATCGGCCGCCGGCGAGCCCGGACGCCGCACCTGGGTGGCCGACAAGGCCCACTCGTCGATCCAGTTCCGCGCCTCCCACTGGGGGATCGTCGACATCGTCGGCTGGTTCGAGGATTTCGACGTCGCCGTCCGCGCCGCGAAGGGCGATCTGAGCGACGCCGTCATCGACGCGCGCGTGCGCCTGGACAGCATCCGGATGCCGAACCCGGAGATGGCGGCCAACGCGCGCGATCTCCTGTTCGATGCCGCCCGCCACCCGGAGGCCGAGTTCCGAAGCACCGCGATCGAGTCGATCTCGGAGAAGCGATACGCGGTCCGCGGACGGTTCACGATGAAAGGGGTGACGCGCGAGGTCCGCTGGGAGGCCGCCTTCAACGGCTACGGGGAGCCTCCCGGGGGGAGCCCCGGTTACACCGTCAAGGGAACGCTGGATCGGATCGCGTTCGGTCTGGGCGGGATGGAGTCCCTGCCGGGCGGGCGTCCGATCCTGGGGCGGACGGTCCAGGTGATCTGCAACCTCCGGCTCACCGAGATCCTCGACTGACGGCCTGCACCCGCCACTCCCCGGCTCCGGCGATCTGGTATACGCTTGAAGCGTGAGCGGCGCGAGACCACGATCCGGGCTCCGGCTCGTCGCGCTCGGCCTCGTTCTGGGCGTCGCGCTCGCCGCGAGCAACCCGGGTCCCGAGCGGCACCGCCGGAGCATCCGCGAGGCGATCGCGAAGCGCGAGCCGGTCGCGGGCGCGCTCGGGCTGGGCTTTCTGAAGTCGCGCTTCCCGGATTATCATTCCCTGATCGTCTGCTCCTACACGACGCTGGACGGCAGGGTGACGAGCCTCGGAGCCCTGGGGCTCGTGTGGGTCGACTACGGATCGCTCACGGAGACGGAGTAGGAGAGGCGATGCGCCGTCCACGGAGCCGGGCGCCGGGCCCGCGGGGCGAGGACGAGGGCTTGCGGGGAGAGAGATGGAAACGGTCCTGATCGCGATCATCCTGCTCGCCGCCGGGCTGGCCCTGGGCGTCGTGCTCGGGATCAGGCGGCGGCCCCGCCCGGGCGCGGCCCCCACGATCCACTCGACCGTCCAGTCGGTCCGCTCCATCGGCCAGCTGTCGGCCTACAAGATCTTCACCAAGGAGATCGTCACCCAGACCGATCACTCCTGGGGCGAGATCGGGAAGCGGTACCTCAGCTGGGTCCTCTCCAGGAAGAAGATGGCGATGATCTTCGAGTTCGCCATTGACCTCAAGTACGACCTGAGAAGCGCCGATTTCGCCATCCACGAGTCGGCGCCGGGGGACTTCGTCATCACGATGCCGCCGCCGACTTGTGACGTCCAGATCCGGAACATCTACTTCTACGACGAGCAGGGGGCGAAGCTCCTGCCGTGGCTGCTGCCGGACCTGCTCAACAGCTTCCTGCCCACGGGCTTCTCCGAGGAGGACAAGAACCGCCTCGTGAGCGCCGCGAGGGCCCACGCCGAGCAGCAGGCGCTCAAGCTGATCGAGAACTACGAGCCGGACGTGCAGGGCTCGGCGGAGACGACGCTGCGGGCGATCTGCCGGTCGCTCGGCGCGTCGAACGCGAGGTTCGAGTTCCTCCGCAAGGTCGAGCGCGACCTGAGCGTCGTCTACCCGGAGAAGCTCTCGGCCTGACGGAGCGCGCGCCCGGTGCGGCGCCCGGATGCGGATCATGATCGCCGTCCTGCTCGCCGCCGGCCTCGCCGCGCTCGTCGCCGGCGCCGGATTGCTCGTCCGCGGCGCCTCGAAACTCGCCGCCGGCCTGGGCGTCCCCCCGCTGATCGTCGGCCTCACGCTCGTCGCCTACGGCACCAGCGCGCCGGAGCTGGCCGTCAGCCTGCGCGCCGCGGCGTCGGATCAATCCGGCCTGGCGCTCGGCAACGTCGTCGGCAGCAACATCTTCAACGTCTTTTTCGTTCTCGGCGCCTCGGCCCTCCTGCGGCCCCTCGTCGTGAGCCTGCGTCTCGTGCGCCGGGACGTCTGGATCATGATCGGCGCGAGCGCGCTTCTGATCGCCCTCGGGCTGGACGGCCGTCTCGGCCGCCCGGACGGAGCCGTTCTGACGGCCGCAATTCTTCTGTATACCGCGATGACGATTCGCGGGGCGCGCGGCGGCGATCCCGCGCCCCCCGGCGAGACGTCCACCGGCGGCGGCGGGCGCGCGTGGCTCATCCATGGCGCGCTGACGGTCGCCGGCGTGGCCCTGCTGGTCCTGGGATCCCGCTGGCTCGTGCAGGGCGCCTCGGCGGTGGCCCGGGCGCTGTCGATGAGCGAGCTTCTGATCGGGCTGACGATCGTCGCGGCCGGGACCTCCCTGCCGGAGGCCGCCACTTCGCTCTTCGCCGCGCTGCGCGGCGAACGGGACATCGCCGTCGGCAACGTCGTCGGGAGCAACATCTTCAACATTCTCGGGATCCTGGGGCCGGCGGCGCTGCTGGCGCCGCGCGGGATCGACGTCCCGGCGCCCGCCCTGAGCCTCGATCTGCCGCTCGCCCTGGCAGCGGCCGTGGCCTGCCTGCCGATCTTCTTCACGGGCGGGCGGATCGCGCGCTGGGAGGGGTGCTTCTTCCTGGCCTGCTACGCCGCTTACGTCTGGCTGCTCGTGCGGCTGGCGACGGCGCCGCCTCCGGGCTCTCTCGTGATCGGATACCTGGCCCTCGTCGTCCTGATCCCGGCCGCGGCGCTCGCCGCCGGGCTGATCCGGACGAGGCGGTAGGCGGATCGCGGCTGTGATACGCTTGCGCCGTCCACATCTGAACCCGCGCCCCACCGGACCGCCCCGCGCGGGGTCGGTGCGCCGGATCGCGCGGACGAGGCCAACCCGAACGCACGGAGCAGAGGATGAGCGAAAAACCGTTCCTGACCGACGTCAAGACCCTGCGCGAGCGCGCCCGCAAGCACATCGAGAAGGGCGCCGTCACCGAAGGCTACCGAGCCGATCGGGAGAACGTCATCAAGATCCTGAACGAGGCGCTGGCCACCGAGATCGTCTGCGTCCTGCGCTACAAGCGGCATTACTTCATGGCGTCCGGCATCAACGCGCAGAGCGTGGCGGAAGAGTTCCTCCAGCACGCCAACGAGGAGCAGACGCACGCGGATCAGATCGCCCAGCGGATCGTGCAGCTGGGCGGCGAGCCGAACCTTTCCCCGGAGGGGCTGCTGACGCGGAGCCACTCGGAGTATGTCGAGGGAGAGTCGCTCGTCGACATGATCAAGGAGGATCTCGTCGCGGAGCGGATCGCCATCGACAGCTACCGGGAGATCATCGCCTACCTCGGCACCCAGGATCCCACCACGCGACGCCTGTTGGAGGGGATCCTCGCCATGGAGGAGGAGCACGCCGACGATCTCGTGTCGCTGCTGGAAGAGCTGGGGAACTGAGCGGGCGGGAGCGCGCGGCGTGCGGGGCGGGTCGGCGGGTCCTCGGGCTCCGCTCCTAGGGGAACGGGGAGACGACGACGTCCCGGTTCAGCGTATCGCTCAGCGTCAGGCCGATCAGGATGATCAGCCAGAAGAAGCCGGCTCCGGCGAAGATCCAGGTGAGGCGCGAGGAATATCGCACCTCCATGAAGTAGAGGACGACGAGCACCGCCTTGACGCCGGCGATCACGAGCGCCACCACGATGTTGAGCGGACCCAAATCGACGCGGTTCGCCATGACCGTGGCGCCCAGCAGGATCATCAGAATCACGACCACGATCGCGTAGACGCGCGGGGGGACGATGCGGTGGCTCACGGGTGGGCCCCCACGAGGTAGAGCAGCGGGTAGAGGAAGATCCAGACGATATCCACGAAGTGCCAGTAAAGGCCCGAGATCACGACCGGCGCGTGATACTCGGGGCTGAAGCGACCCCTCCACGCCATCACCACCAGCACGGCCAGGATCCCCAGCCCGATGATCATGTGCAGCGCGTGCATCCCCGTCATGGCGAAGTAGAAGGAGAAGAACAGCTCGACCTGGCTCGCGTGCGGGCCCTCGTGCACGAACGCCGGTCCGGGGATCAGATGCTCGTGGTACTTGTGGGCGTACTCGAACACCTTCACGCCCAGGAAAGCCGCCCCCAGGATCATCGTGGCGATCAGGAAGACGATGAGGCTCCGGCGCCTCCCGGTCTGGGAGGCGTGCACGGCGAGGGCCATCGTCAGGCTGCTCAGCAGGAGAACGGCGGTGTTCACGCCCCCGACGACGTAGTCGAGGTGGAGGCTCGCCTCGGCGAACGCCGCGGGGAACGCCGAGCGGTACACGGCGTAGCCCGTGAACATCCCCCCGAAGAAGAGCACCTCGGTGATGAGGAAGGTCCACATGCCCAGCAGGCCGGCCTCGGTCTGCTGCGACGCGTCGTCGAACTGATGTGCGAAGGTCGCGTGCGTCTCAGACATGGCGCGCCTCCGTCGCCGGACCGGGCTCGGCCGACTCGTAGTCGTAGGCCTCCGACGTGACGACCGGGGTCGTCTCGAAGTTCTCCGTGATCGGCGGAGAGGCCGTCCGCCACTCCAGACCCCGGGCATTCCAGGGATTCGGCCCCGCCGCCGGCCCGTAGCGCATCGACCAGATCAGGTAGATCAGCGGCACGACGTAGCCGACCCCCAGGATCGAGGCACCGGCCGTCGACATGACGTTGAGGATCTGGAACTCCTCCGGGTAGGCGTGGTAACGGCGCGGCATGCCCAGGTAGCCGACGACGAACTGCGGGAAGAAGGTCAGGTTGAACCCGATGAAGACGATGAGCGCCGTCAGCCGGCCCCAGCCCTCGGGGTAGAGGCGGCCGGAGATCTTCGGCCACCAGAAGTGAATGCCCCCCAGGTACGCCATCACCGTGCCGCCGACCATGATGTAGTGGAAGTGCGCGACGACGAAGTAGGTGTCGTGCACGTGGACGTCGAGGCCCAGCGCGGAGAGAAAGAGGCCCGTGAGGCCGCCGATGGTGAACAGGCCGATGAAACCGAAGGCGTAAAGCATCGGCGTCGAGTAGGAGATCGTCCCCTTGTGGAGCGTCGCCGTCCAGTTGAAGACCTTGATGGCGGAGGGGACCGCGACCAGAAAACTCAGCACCGAGAAGATCATCCCCGCGTAGATCGACTGCCCGCTGATGAACATGTGGTGTCCCCACACGAGGAAGCCGAGCGCGGCGATGCTGACGCTGGAGAAGGCGATGAACGTGTAGCCGAAGATCCGCTTGCGGGAGAAGCAGGTGATGAGCTCGCTGATGACGCCCATCGCGGGCAGCACCATGATGTAGACGGCCGGATGGGAGTAGAACCAGAACAGATGCTGGAACAGGACGGGATCTCCGCCGAGCGCCGGGTCGAAGATCCCCAGGCCGAAGGCGCGCTCGAGGGCGACCAGCACGATCGTGATGGCGAGCACCGGCGTGCCCAGGATCATGATGGCGCTGGTGGCGTAGTGGGCCCAGACGAAGAGCGGCAGCCGGAACCAGGAGAGCCCCGGCGCCCGCATGGTGTGCACGGTGACGATGAAGTTGAGGCCGGTCAGGATCGACGAGAACCCGGTGATGAAGATGCCCAGGGCCGTCATGATCACGTGGCTGTTGGCGTAGGTGCTGCTGTACGGCGTGTAGAACGTCCAGCCGGTGTCGACCCCGCCGCCCAGGATCGCCCCCAGAGTGAACAGCCCGCCGAGGACGTAGATGTACCAGGACAGGAGGTTCAGCCGCGGAAAGGCGAGATCGCGCGCGCCGATCATCATCGGGATCAGGAAGTTCCCCAGCACGGCCGGCACGCCGGGAATGAGGAAGAAGAACACCATCGTGACGCCGTGCATGGTGAAGAAGCGGTTGTAGCCGTCGGCCGTGAGGAGATCCCCCTGCGGTGTCATCAGCTCGAGCCGCATGAGGACGGCGAACGCTCCCCCGATGAAGAAGAAGAGGGTGACGGAGGCCAGGTACAAGAGGGCAATGCGCTTGTGGTCCTTCGTCAGGAGCCACGATCGCAGCCCGTACGCGATGTTCAGATAATGCTCGCGCGGCCAGGCCGGGCTTCCGGCGGGCGCGGCGGCGGATCGTTCGCTCATGGCTCCGACGGCTCCTCCTCGGGCTCTCCGAGAGATTTGATGTAGTCGATCAGCTGCAGCACCTGCGTTTCGCTCAGCTGGCCCTGGAAGGTCGACATCACCGGCTTGTAGCCGGCGGTGATCCGGGCGGCCGGCTCGAGGATCGACTGGCGCAGATAGGTCTCGTCCGCGATCACCGACCTCCCGTCCTGCAGGCGCACGCGGCTGTTGTAAATGCGCGCCAGAAGCGGGCCGCGCCCCCCGAGCCGGTGACAGGTGTCGCAGTTGTAGCGCTCGAACAGGCGGGCGCCGGCCTCGGCCATCGTCTCGCCGGCGATCCCTCCCGCGAGCCATGTCTGAAACGCCGCCGGCTCCATCACGATGACGCGTCCCCGCATGGCCGAGTGGTTCGTGCCGCAGTACTCGGCGCAGAACAGGTGGTACTCGCCCGTCCGGGTCGCCTCGAACCACAGGGTCGTGTAGCGTCCCGGCAGAACGTCGCGCTTGACTCGGAACGCGGGGACGTAGAAGTCGTGGATGACGTCCTCGGAGGTCATCGTCAGCCTGATCGGCTGCCCGACCGGGATGTGCAGCTCGTTGATCTCCCGCTTGCCGCCCGGGTGCTGGATCTTCCACATCCACTGCTTGCCGACGACGTAGATCGGCAGCGCGTCGTCGGGCGGCAGGAATCCCTCGTAGAAGAGGACCGCGCCCCAGGCGAACGTGAAGAGAAACACGATCAGCGGCACGACGATCCAGACGATCTCCATCGGCCAGGAGTGGTGCCGCGGGTTGGATCGGTCCGCGGCGGCCCCCTTCCGGTAACGGACCGCGAAGAAGATGATGCCGAGCGAGATCAGGGCCGTCATCAGGACGCTGACGCCGACCAGGAACAGGTAGAGATCGTCCACCCGCCCGGCCAGCGTCGAGGCCGCTTCGGGGAAGAGGGGGGCGCCCGCGGGGGTCCCGGCGCTCACGTCGACGCCCCCGGTGCGTCCGCGCGGCCTCCGCGCCGGTACGCGCGCGACATCAGCACCATCCCCAGGACCAAGGCCGCCACCGTCGCGGCGCCCGCCACGCGCAGGACATTCATGATCACGACCCCGTAGCGTCCGGTCAGCGGATCGTAGTGGAAGCAGTAGAGGAGCACCTGATCGACGGGCGATCCGATTTGTCCCTGCGACGCCTCGACGAGCGCGAGGCGGAGATCGCGGGCCGAGTACTCCACGCCGTACAGGTAGCGGGCCAGGCGCCCGTCGGGGGTCGCGATCATCGCCGCCGCGGCGTGCGCGAACTGCCCGGTCTCCTCGTCCCTGGCGTAACGGAAGCCGGCGGCTTCCGTCAGGCGATCGATCGCGTTCTGATCGCCGGTCAGGAAGTGCCAGGTCGCGCCCTCCCGGCCGTAGGCCTGCAGATACTTGTGTCGCGCGTCGCGGGCCATCGCGGGCGTGTCGGACGGATCGAAGCTCACCGTGACGGCCTCGAACTCGTCCCCCGGCGTGAACGCCATCGCGCGCAGGGCGCGCACCTGCCCGTACAGGACGTAGGAGCAGAGCATCGGACAGGAGTGGTAGACGAACGACAGCAGGACCGGACGATCCCGGAAGTAGTGTCCGAGCCGCACGGCGCGCCCCTCCTCGTCGCGGAATTCCAGGTCGAGCGGCAGCGCTGCGTCCAGATTCTGATCGATGCCGACCTCCGCCAGGATTCCCCGGGGCGGATCCTGCGCCTGGGCGAAAAGAAGCGACGGCGCGATCCCCGCGAGAGCGAGGAGCAGGGCGGCGGAACGGACAGGGGATCTCATGGCGACGGCTCCCTTCTCCCTCGATCCTGACCGCGGCGATCGCCGCCCGGCGCCGGCGCGCCGGCCGGCGCGTCGGCCACGGGCGGGAAGACCGGCAGGCCGCGCTCGGCGGCCAGGCTCAGGGCGCGCTCGATCGGGATGCGCGCGATGCCGGCGTCGCGGTCGACCCAGCCGTAACTCTTCAAAATCGCCTCCTCCCGCTCCCGCAGGCTGCGCAGATCCTCCGCGGGCGACACCTGCAGCCGGGGCTCGGGCGGCAGGACGGCCGGCGCCACCGCCGCGGGGGGAGGCACGCGGCGCGGCCGGCTGGCCGCCAGATAATCCAGCACGACCTGCGCCAGCAGCACTAGGAGGCCGGTCGCGACCAGCAGCACCAGCCCGAAACCGAGGACGAACCGGTAGTCGACGACGTTCGGCTCGTGGCCCCGCTTCGCGCTCATGCCTCATCCCTCCCCATGGGCGCCCTCCTCCGCGGGCTCGTGGCGCGCCACCAGCGGCATCCGGCCGAGCTGCCACAGGAACGCGGCGAACCAGATGCCGCCGATGCCGACCGGCGCCAGCAGGTCCATCCAGTGGATCGCGAGCCCGTCGTGCCGGAACGACGGCTGCACCGTCCAGACGAGATCGAACAGCCGCATGACGAGGAGCGTGACGGCGACGCCGGTCAGCATACTCATGCTGCGCTTCGTCCTGCGGGACAGGAGCAACAGGAACGGCACGAAGAAGTGGAACACGATCAGCACGACGGCGATGATCGCCCAGCTCGTCTGCACGCGCGGGATGAACCAGCCGATCTCCTCCGCCAGGTTGCCGGACCAGATGATCAGGAACTGGGAGAAGGCGAGGTAGGCCCAAAGCATGACGAACATCAGCATGAGGTTCCCGAGATCGTGGAAGTTCGCCGGCCTGGCCACGCGCGCGAAGCGCCCGTCCCGCGACAGGGCGCGGGCGACGATCACCATGAAGGCGATGCCGGAGAGCCCCTGGCCCACGATGACGGTCATGCCGAAGATGGTCGACCACCACTCCGGCTCCAGTGACATCAGCCAGTCGAAGCCGGCGAACGTGACCGTGAGGACGTAGATCACGAGACCCGGCCCGCTCAGGTGGCGCATCCGGTTCCCGATGGCATGGCCGTCGCCGGCGCCGTCCTGCGCGGCCGACCACCTGTTGAGCAGGAAGGCGAGCAGGATCCACAGCGCCAGGTAGAGGGCGGCCCGCCCCATGAAGAACGGCGCGTTGAGGTAGATCGCCTTGTGGTGGAGCATCTCCGCGTCCAGCCCGCCGGGCCGCGCCCACGGATAGAGCGCGCGCAGGCCGAACGCCAGCGGCAGGAAGAGCAGGGCCATGATCCACAGCGTGCGCGTCGCCGATTCGAGTGGGCGGCGGATCAGGTGGCCCCACATGCCGCCGACGAGGTGGTGCAGCATCAGGATGGCGAGGCTCCCCAGCGCGATCCCGAGCCAGAAGAGGTACGCGATCAGATAGGAGCGGAAGAACTGTGGAGCGGCGGAGAGGCCGCCGATCGCGCAGACGGCGAGCGCTGCCGCTCCGATCGCGATCGATACGGCCCCGAGCCGGCCGGTGCCGGGCCCCGGCGTCCCCACCGCGCGCGCCGTCACGGCTCCTCGTCCTTCCGTCGTTCGAGGGCGCCGCGGTCCGCGGCGGGCAGATCGGCGACGGGTGCGTGCTGCGACCACTGCAGCGCCCGCACGTAGGCGGCCACGGCCCACCGTTCCTCCGGGCTCAGGCGGGTGCGGTAGTGGTACATCGCGCCCAGCCCGTTCGTCATCACGTCGAAGTAGTGTCCCGGAGGCGCGGCCCGCAGGCGGTCGATGTGGAACGACGGGGGCGGCTTGAAGCCGCGCCGCACGATCATCCCCTCGCCGTCCCCGACGCGGTCGTGGCAGACGGAGCAGAAGATCTCGTAGCGCTCCCGGCCTCGGGCCAGGAGATCGGCCGTGATCGCGACGGGGAAGTCCGGGGCGAGTTCGCCGCCCGCGCGCCCCGTGTGCATGGCGTCCGGAGCGTGCAGCTGGCCGCGCGCGACCGTGCCCTCCGGCAGAGGCCGCGAGGAGTTGCCGTCGGCGAAGAACTCGCTCGCCTCGAGCGGGCGGAGCTTCGGCTGGTCGTACATGTCGCTGTGGCACCCGGCGCCCAGGAGGGCGGCGACGACGCAGGCGGCGAGCCGGATCCTTCCGGCAGCGCCGCGAGCGCCGGCCGCTCTGCGGACGGAGGCGGCGCGGATCACAGCGGCACCTCGGTGACCTGGCGCGGCGACAGCCCCTCGAGGAACCGGCGCGTCTCCGCGGGGTCGAACTTGACGTCCTTCGACTTCACGCACAGGAAGAACCGATCACGCGACGCCAGCTCGAAGCGGGGGTCGTTGAACAGGGGATGATGCGGCTGCGGCAGCCCGTTCAGGGCCAGCATTCCCAGGACGGCCGACAGCGCCGCGCCGAGCACCGTCATCTCGAACGTGATCGGGATGAACGACGGCCAGGAGTTGAGCGGGAAGCCACCGACGTTGAGCGGGTAAGCGTGCACGCTCGCGTAGTACTGCATGAAGAAACCGCCCAGCGCCCCGAGGACCCCGCCGCCCAGGACGATCAGGGGGAGCCGCGTGTGGCGGAAGCCGATCGCCTCGGACAGCCCCTCGACCGGGAACGGCGTATAGGCGTCGACGCTCCTGTAGCCGGCGTCCCGCGTCCGCTCCGCCGCGAGCACCAGCTGCTCGGCGTCCTCGAACTCGGCCAGCAGGCCGTAGACCGTGCGGCGGCCCCTCACGATCCCTCCTCCTCGCGCTCCGCCACCAGGCCCCGCATCTCGGCGATGGAGATCACGGGGAGGAAGCGGATGAACAGGAACATCAGCGCCAGGAACAGCCCGATCGATCCGAACAGCGTCGCGTAGTCCCAGAAGGTCGGGTAGTACATGCCCCAGGACGACGGCAGGAAGTCGCGGTGCAGGCTCGTGACGACGATGACGAAGCGCTCCATCCACATGCCCAGATTGACGACCAGCGACAGGACGAACAGCGCGGTGACGTTGGTTCGGAACCGGCGCCACCAGACGAGCTGCGGCGCCAGCACGTTGCACGCGATCAGGCACCAGTAGGCAGGCCAGTACGGGCCGAACATCCGGTTGAGCGTCATGTACTGCTCGTAGGCGTTGCCGCTGTACCAGGCGAGGAAGATCTCGTTGAGGTAGCCGTAGGCGACGATGAGCCCGGTCGCCAGCAGGACCTTCGCCATGTTCTCGAGGTGGCGCATGGTGATGAAGTCCTCGAGCTTGTAGAGCACGCGCAGCGGGATGGCGAGCGTCATCACCATCGCGAAGCCCGAGTAGATCGCGCCGGCCACGAAGTAGGGCGG
>JBFGDZ010000011.1:0-36911 GCA_041580375.1 Candidatus Polarisedimenticolia bacterium | reverse complement strand
TTCGGCCTCCGTCCGGGCAACGGCGACAGCTGGTTCCAGGAGGTCCCCCTGGTGGAGATCACCGCGAAACCCGACGCCGTTCTGACCGTGCGCGGCGGGAAGGGCACGAACGTCTTCGGCTACGGGAAGGAGTTCATCGCCTGGACCAAGCGCGTCGTCCCGCGCGCGGGCGTTGACGGCTCGGAGATGATCTTCGTGGGCTACGGCATCGTCGCTCCGGAATACGAATGGAACGACTACGAGGGGCTCGACGTGCGCGGGAAAACGGTCGTGATGCTGGTCAACGATCCGGGTTTCGCCACGCAGGATCCCGATCTGTTCAACGGCAACGCGATGACCTACTACGGGCGCTGGACCTACAAGTACGAGGAAGCGGCGCGCCAGGGGGCGGCGGGGGCCCTGATCGTGCACGAGACGGCGCCGGCGGCGTATCCGTGGGAGGTGGTTGAGGGGAGCTGGAGCGGGCCCCAGTTCGGGCTGGTGCCCGAGGACAACAACATGTCGCGCGCCGCCGTGGAGGGCTGGATCACCTCGAAGACCGCGCGCACCCTCTTCGATCAGGCCGGGCTCGATTACGAGGAGCTCAGGGACGGGGCGGCCCGGCGCGGCTTCCGGCCCGTGCCGATGCGCCTCGATGCCTCGCTCTCCCTGCAGAACCGGACGCGGCGCTCCACCTCCCGGAACGTCCTGGCCCTCCTGCCCGGCAGCGAGCGCCCGGACGAATACGTCATCTACATGGCGCACTGGGATCATCTGGGGCGGGATCCGTCCCTCGAGGGCGACCCGATTTACAACGGCGCCCTGGACAACGCCTCGGGCATCGCCACCCTCCTCGAGCTGGCGGAGGCGTTCTCCTCGCTCGATCCCTCACCGGAGCGCTCGATCCTCTTCCTGGCCACGACGGCGGAGGAGCAGGGGCTTCTCGGATCGGCCTATTACGCGGACCATCCCGTCCACCCTCCCGCGAAGACCGTGGCGGCCATCAACATGGACGGGGCCAACATCTGGGGCCCCATGCGGGACGTGACCGTGATCGGCTACGGATTCTCCGAGCTGGACGACTACGTCGAGGAGGCCGCGCGGGCCCAGCGGCGCGTCGTGCGGCCCGATCCGGAGCCGGAGAAAGGCTACTACTTCCGCTCCGATCACTTCACGCTGGCCAAGCAGGGCATCCCGGCTCTCTACACCGACGCGGGGATCGACCACGTGGAGCACGGCGAGGAATGGTCGCGCGCGCAGCGCGACGCCTACACGTCCGAGCGATACCACAAGCCTTCGGACGAGTACGACCCCGCCTGGGATCTGTCGGGGGCCGTGGACGACGCGCGGCTGCTGTTCCGGATCGGGTACCGGCTGGCGAACGAAACGGCGTTTCCGAACTGGCGCGAGGGCACGGAGTTCCGCGCCACCCGTGACGCCATGTCCGTCGGATCGCCCTAGGATCCCGTCCGCGCGGGCCGGGGTGTCCCCCGGTGCGCGCGGGCGCTGCTCAGCCCTTCTTGTCCACGGAATCGAGCCACTTCTGCAGCCGCTTGGCGGCGATCTCCCGTCCGCCCAGGCCGAAGGCCAGCGCCGCCGCCACGGCGATCGCGCCCATCAGGATCCCGAAGGCCAGGCTGACGATCTCGCTGCCGAGCCCCATCTGCCTCAGGGCGATGGCGCCCGCCAGCACGGTGATCGAGGCGCGCGCCGCCAGCGCCAGGAATGAGGCCTGCGAGGCGCTGCTCGCTTGGATCGTCCCCGCCACCAGGTTCGCCAGGTAAAGGCCCACGCCGAAGACGATCACGCCGAGGATCGCCTGACCGGCGAAGACGGTGAATCGCGACACCAGCTCGGCCAGGGCCTGGAAGCCCAGAAGACGGGCCGCCTCGATCGCGGCGAACAGCATCACGATGACGAGGGTTAGGTACCCGGCGATGGCGGAGGGTGTCCGATCCGCCCGTTGGGACACCTTCACCAGGCCGAGGTTGCTGAACATCCTGTCGAAGCCGGCGCTGTGAAGGACGTTGGTGATGAGACCGGCGAGCAGGCGGCCGACGACGTAGGCGAGGCCGAGCAGGATGGTGGCCGCGAACAGGGCGGGCACCGTGTCCATGACCCGGGCGAGCATCTCCGTCGCCGGACCGGTGAGAGCATCCAGCTTCAGGGCGTTGAGGGACGTGATGACGACCGGGATCAGGATCAGGATGTAGACGATGAGCCCGATGAGGCCCGAGAGCCCGCGCTCGCCGATCACCTGCTGCAGGCCGAGCCGCTCGCCCAGGCCGTCCGCCCCGATCGCGGAGAGGAGGTTCGTGACAATCCGCTGCACGATCCGCGCGATGAAGTATCCGACCGCCAGAATGAGACCCGCGGCGAACAGGTTCGGCAGGAACCCCAGGATCTGATCGGTCATGCCCTTGACGGGGTCGAGCAACCCCTCCAGCGCCAGCGCCCCCAGAATCGCGGGCAGGAACAGGAGGAAGACGAGCCAGTAGACGGCGTTCGCCAGGGTTGCGCTCATCGGCGGACGCTTCGCCTCGTCGAGGCCGGCCTTGCCGCCGACCCGTTCGTCGAACTGCATCGCCTGCAGCCCCCGGGCGACGAGCGCCTTGAGGAACGTGGCGACGACCCAGGCGACCAGGAGCAACACGGCTCCGCCCATGAGCCGCGGCGCGAACTGGAAGATCTCGTTGAGAAGCTGATTCAGCGGCTCCGCCGTGACCGTGAGGTTCAGCGTGTCGAGAAACAGGATCAGGACGAAGATCAGGACCAGGTAGTAGACGCCCCGTGCGATCCAGCGCTCGACCTCCAGGCCCCGTCCCTTCTCTCCCAGGATCCATCCCGCCAGCTTGTTGTCCAGGGTCGTGCGGCGCAGCATGGCGCGCACGAACGCCGCGAGGATCACCGCGAGCAGCCAGCCGACGACCAGGATGGCCAGCGAAAGCAGGAGTTTCGGCATGTACCCGCTGAGCAACTCGGAGAGCTGATCCAGAAACGCTGACATCGGGGCCCCTCCTAGTGATGATCGACCGCTGGATAAGGGTTGCGTCCGTGTCCTGAGGCACCCGGGGTGCCGGGGCGGCAGTATAGCAAGGTTCGCCCGGGTGCGCGGAGGGAAGTGACGGGGCCCTAAAAATCGACGGCCGCGCCGGGGAGGGGGCGGCGCGGCCGTCTGGTGCGAGCGAAGTCGCGTCTCGATCAGGTCCGGTGGGCGCGGTGGGCCGCTCGCACGAAGAACACCTTGTAGAAGTGGTACAGGAGCAGGCAGACGGGCAGGAACAGGAAGAGCGCCTGCGCGCCGAGCCGCTCTCTGAGCATGCCGACCAGGATGACGACCGAGCCGCCCACGAGGTAGCTGTTCAGCGTCCAGGAGTATTTCTCGTACCAGATGCGGAAGGGATTGATGCGCTGCTCCAGCCCGACCGCCAGGGAGACGAGGCCCGTGTTGATGGCGAAGAAGGTCAGCACCGCGTACAGCATCGAGGTCAGCGACGCCGGCGAGGTCACGTCGCCGGCCAGCCCCCCCGTGCCGTAGTAGACGTGGGCGGCCAGCCACGTCGCCAGGACGTAGTTGCACAGGTTGAACAGCGCCTTGTGCGGCGCGGAGCGCGGCCGCGACACGATCCAGAAATAGGTCATGCTCACGGCGGCGACGATCATCGCCTCGCGGATGCCGAACAGCACGATCGCCGCGATGAGGAAGGGATGGAGCGTGGCGATGCGCGCATTGTGCCCCAGCTCCAGGCAGTGGGGCGCGGTGATGCAGGCGAGGACGGTGATCAGGAGAAGCTCCGCGCTCAGCGTCAGTACGCCGTGCATGAGGCTCTCGAGGGCTGCGATGCCGCCCAAAGCCACGACGGCTGCCAGGAAGGCGCTCACGGGACTCCCCTTATTTCTTGCGGCCGCCGCCACCCTTCCAGATGGCGCCGAGGATGTCGACGGTTGAGGTGCTCTTGGTCCGGTTGGAGCCGCCGCCCTTCCACACCGCCCCGGAGGCGGTGACCTCGTTGTTGTCGAGGGCGTAGGCGCTCCAGACGGGCGTGTAGCCGGGCAGGAAACCCCAGATCAGTCCCTGGCTCCAGTCACCGTCCCACAGATCGGCCGTGTCCTCGATGCTGACCGTGCCGTCGTCGTGCAGCACCGCGTGCGGCGACGGGGCCTCATCCGAGCGGCCCGTCGCCTGCAGCGCCGCGTCGACGTCGAGGTAGCCGGCGCCCCTCTCGAAGATCAGGTAGGTGTCGTCCTTGCGCGCCGAGGCCATCATCCGCGCCTTGACGTCGCCGGGGCCGAGATCCGGCTCCTTCTGGAACATGAGGGCCGCGGCGCCGGCCACCACCGGCGCGGCCATCGACGTGCCCGACAGGACGGAGTAGGCCCCGTCCCGCGCGGCCTTGGCCGGATCGTCCCTGTAGTCCCTCATCTGAAGCACCAGGTCGTGGTGCGCGGTGTCGAGGTAGGATCCGGAGGCCCGCGTCGACACGATCCAGGTTCCCGGCGCCACCAGGTCCGGCTTGACCACGTAGTCGATCAGCGTGGGGCCGCGCGACGAGTACCAGGCCAGGACGTCGTCGCCGATCGCCACCGTGCCGCTGTCGTCCATCGCGCCGACGGTCAGCGCGGTCGGCTCGTTGCCGGGCGATGTGATCGTCCCGAACCCGCTGCCGAGCGCGCCGTCGTTGCCCGCCGCCACGACGACCAGGATCCCCTCTTCCGTCGCGGCCCGGACCGCCCGACAGGCCGGGTCGGTCGTGTACGACTCGTACACGGGGTGGCCGAGCGACAGGTTGATGACGCGGATGTTGTACTTCTCCCGGTTGGCGATGGCCCAGTCGATCGCGGCGATCACGTCCGACGTGTAGCCGCTGCCGTCCGGATAGAGGGCCCGCAGCGAGATGATGTCCGCCTCGGGCGCCATGCCCCTGAACGTCCTGAACGAGCGCGCGTCGCTCGATTCGGCGCCGTTGCCGGCCACGATCCCGGCGACGTGCGTCCCGTGGCCGTAGTAGTCGGCCAGGCCCTTCTCGGAGCCGACGATCTCGACCTCGAGAAGGCGCGCGACGCCCTTGTCGCGCACGAGATCAGGATGCCCCTGCACGCCCGTGTCGATCACCGCCACGGCGACGCCGCGGCCCGTCAGCCCGCTCGAAGTCGCGTAGAACGAACCGGCGTTGACCGCCGGATAGGCCAGATCCAGATGGGCCTGCACCGGCACGTCGAGCGACACGCGCTCGATTTCGGGATCGGCGGCGAAATCCGCGATCTGGGAGGCCGGGATGGTCGCCGTGTAGCCGCGGATCGCTCTGTGACCGCGCTTGACGGCGCCGCCCCTCCTGTGTAGACGGTTGAAGTGCGGAGACGACGGCGCGGCGTGCGTCTGAACGATGACGCGCACCTGATCGTCCGGCGCATGGTCCCGGATCCTCTGCTCGAGCCCGCGCGAAACCTTGTTCTTCGGTTCGGCCTGCGCCGGAGGCGCGACCTGGAAGAACAGGATGGCGAGGGCCGCGAGAACGCCTGAAAGCACGCGTGCCCCGCGGCGTTCCGAAGCTCTGGACCGGTACATTATCGACCTCCTCAACGACTGCGGCCGGACCCTGTGCCGTCCGGGACGCACCTTCTCCTCGCAAGGCCGCTGCCACCAACGATTTCGTCAGAGGCGAGCGAAGCGCTTGCGGGTCAGTCGGTTGGGAGGGTGACGCGGAATTGTGATCGGGGCGGCCGTCGGGGCGCCGTGTCCGGCTGCGCGACACGTTTTGGCTGCCGTAGCGGCGCCGGGGCCTCTAGTGCTGGCGGCTCATCACCTTGCGTGCGGGTGTTGGCTCGTGGACACGGGTGTCCAGGATCAGGGCACTTTGCGGCGGACGAGGCATTCGGTGGACCGTCCGGGCCTCAGCGGGGCCTGAGTGCGCCCCCGGCCACGCTCCGGCACACGTCCAGCGCGCTGACGATGCCGACCAGCAGGGAGTCCCGGACGATCGGGATGCGGTGCACCCTTCGGTCCCACATCAGCCGGCAGAGATCCTCGATGCCGTCCGTCTCCGACGCGGTCACGACGTCACGGGTCATGATGTCGGAGACGCGCAGACTCGTCACGATGTCCGGACCGAACCCCACGAACCCGGCGCTCAGCAGGCGCTTGATGTCGGCCCCCACGTGGTCAGCCTGGTCCCGGCGCCCGTGAAAGATGATGTCGTCCTTCGAGACGATGCCGACCAGTCGACCCTCGGCGTCCACGACGGGCGCGGCCGTGATGCGATGATCCCGGAACCGATCGCACAGATCCTCGACGGTGGTCTCCGGGTTCACGGTGATCAGTTCGCGGGTCATGAGATCGGCGGCGCGCATGAGGGTTCTCCCGTAGGCGGTTCGTGGACCGGCGTCCAAACCGGATGACGTTGCCATGACCGATCTCCTCTCGTCAAGGGGACGGCCGGAGCGAAGCCCCGCCCGGACCCCCGGATCGCCTGCCCCCCGACGGGTACACCCTCCATGATCACAGGTATTTAGACTCACCCCCCGACTTGAATCCGGGTCCGGGGAACCTATATTCCCAAGCACGTGGACGCGTGCGCCCGCAGCCCTCCCGGCGCGCCGTGGCGGCGCCTCCGCGCTGGGAACGGGAGAGCATGGGCGCATTGTCGGGGATCCTCCGCAGCCTGGGCCAGTCGGCCGAACAGCGCGCCATCTCCCGCGCCCTGGCGACCTTCGCCAAGGGTGATCTCGCGAGGGCGATCGACACGCTGAAGGAAGCGCACGCGCGCTCGCCCGAGAACAACGAGATCCTGTTCGAACTCGTGCCGATGCTCGTGTACGCGGGCCGGGGTCCGGAGTCGGGAGAGACGCTCCGCAAGATCCTGCGCCGCGATCGGAAGTGCCTCCCGCGGATCATGGAGATCATTGAGCAGGCGAAGGCCAAACGGGCCAACGTCTCCCCGCTGCAGGACGCGCTGGCCGATCACTACATCCGCGCGGGCGACCTCAAGCACGCCCTGGAGAGCCTGTCGCGGACGGGAGCCGAGGATCTGAAGGCGCTGATGGCGCGCCACCAGGCGCGCTGGGACTCCGTGCGCAAGGGCGCACCCGACGCGAAGCTGACGAAGCCTTCGCTTCACTCCGCTTATTATCTGGCCCTGGCGCACGAGCATCTCCGCGACTACGGCCCCGCGGCCGAGATCTACCGCTCGCTGGCGCGCAACAACCCCGAGGAGCTGGAGCGGATCCTCACGCGTCTGGAGGCTCTGCTGAACAAGGACTACCAGAACGTCGCCCTGCGGGTGGCCGTCGCGGGGCTGCTCCTGCAGTCCGGTCGCGAGGACGACGCCGGCCAGCAGTTCCAGACCGCGCTCGACACGGACCGCCGATGCGCCGCCGCCATCGTGCGCGACCTCGCGCCGTTCTTGGAAGGGTCGGCGGAGGCTCGCCCGGCGATGCGATGGATCCTGGCGCTCTCCCACCTCGCGGCCGGCTCCCCCGGGGCCGCCCTCGCGGAGTTGAGCCGGCTCATCGAGGCCGGCGAGCGGCTGGAGGAGACGATCGAGCTCCTCCACGGCATGGCCGCCCGCGACGACGGGCGTCCCGCCCGCCGGCTCCTCGCGCACGCCCTCCTGAAGAGCGGGAAACACCAGTCGGCGCTGGAGACGCTGCTGGCGCTGGCGGAGAGCGACGGGCTGCCGTCGATCCGCGCGCCGCTCGAGGCTCTCGCGGAGGCGCAGCCGGAGATCGCGCGCGTTCACCTGATGCTGGCCGATCTCAACCTGGCCGAAGCGCGCCTGCCCGAGGCGGTCGCCTGTCTGAGCCGCGCTCGCTCCGTGGCGCCGTCCGAGGACAGCCTGATGGTCCCGCGGATCACGCGCTTGCTCGAGGATCACCCGGACTCGGCAGAGGCGCACCTGCTCCTGTCGGACATCCAGATCGCGGCGGGCGAGATCGATCGCGCCGTCGTCCTGCTGCGCCACCTGGTCCGCGAGGCGCCCGGCGGCGCCTCCGCCGCCCTCGAGCGCCTCACGGAGATCCTGAGCAGGAGCCCGTCCTCCCCTCGGGCTCGCGTCGGGGCGGCCGAGGCCTGCCTGGCGCTCGCCGATCACGGGGGCGCGCTCGAGCATCTGGGCTCCGTGGCGGAGTCGCATCCCGACCTGACGGCCGAGTTCCTTCACGCCGTCGGGCTGCTCGCCGAGGCGGCGCCCGATCAGTACCGAGGGATCGCTGCGCTGCTGAGGGACCTGGAGCCGCGATCGCCCCTGCCCCATGCCGTTCGCTTCGCCCTGGGCGACGCCGCCTTCCACGGCGGCGATCCGGCCGCGGCGACCGCCGCGTACCGCGAGGTCCTCGCCGCCGTGCCGGAACGCGTGGAGGAGATCCGGGAGGCGCTCGAGCGCTTCGACCGGAAGGACTCACGCGCGGTCGAGGTGCCCTATCTGCTGGCCCTCATTCATCTGGACCGCAAGGACCACGAGGCGGCGCTCGTCGAGTTGTCGCGCGGCGGCGCCGTCAACGTCGCCCTGCTGGATCGCATCATCGCCCGATACGAGCAGATCCTCCGGGAGGCGCCGGGCGACGCCGCGGCGCGCTGCGGCTACGTCCAGGCCCTGCTGCTGGCCCGCCGGTACGATCAGGTACTGTCCGTCGGCGACGAGACCATCAAGGCGATCGACGACGGCCGGGCCGGACGGATCATGATGCTCATGGGCGAGGCGATGCGCGAGAAAGGGGATCGCGACGGCGCCGCCAAGCGCTTTTACGCCGCCTACAGCCGCGACCGGAGCCTCGCCGGCGACGTCTCCGAGAGGCTGACCCGGCTCGTCCGCGACGAGGGGAGCCACGCGCTCGCCTCGCTCGCCCTGGGCAAGATGATGGCCTCCGAGGGACGGGCCGCCGAGGCACGCGAATCGCTCGGCGCGGCCTGCCAGGCCGAACCGCGGCTGCGCGACACGGTTCTCACCGAGCTGCGCGCGCTCATGGGAACCTGCCCCGGCGATCCCGAGACGGGCCTCATGGCGATCGGACTGCTGCTCGAGGTGCGGGACATGCACCAGGCTCTCGAGATCGCCTCGAGCCTCCTGGACGATCATCCCGAGCATGCCGGCCACCTCGCGGGACCTCTGGAGACGATCGTCGAGGATCGCGCCGATCAAGGCCGTGCTCACTTCGAGCTCGGCCGCGCGCTCCAGATCCTCGGGTTCCACGCCAGGAGCGCCGCCGCATTTCTCAACGCGTTCCGCCGCGACGACTCGATGGCCGCGGCCGTCCAGCGCCGGCTCCAGGAGAGCATGAAGGAGTCCCCCTCCACGGCGGAGCCGTATCTGGCGTCCAGCGCCATCCACGCGACCCGCGGCAAGCACCAGGCCGCCGCCGAGGTGCTGTCCCGGGCGATGGCTGCGAATCCCGACCTCGCCGCGCGCCTCCTGCCACGGCTGGAGGAGATCTGGAAGCAGGCGCGCACCAGCGGCTCCGTCGCGCTCGTCTACGCCGACGCGTGTCTGACCGCCGGCGAGCACGAGAAGGCGGCCGCCGCCTTCGGCGACACGGCGCGCAAGGACGGGAGTCTCCAGAAGCAGGCCCTCGAGGGGCTGGACAGGGTCATCGAGGCTCGCCCCGATCAGGGCGCAGCGTTCCTGGAGAGGGCCCGCATCCACGCCGCCCGGCTGCGCCTCGAACCGGCCCGCGCCGACCTGGATCGAGCCTTCACGCTGGCCCCCCACAGGCTGACCGAGATCCTCGAGGTGGCCGAGACCCTCCACGCGAGCGCTCCGGAGTCGGCGCCGTGCGCCGTCCTCGTTGCGGATCTCCTCATCGCGGCGCGACGCGAGGAGGACGCGAAACGCCGTCTCGAGGAAGCGTCGACGCGGCCCCGCTCACCCGAGGAGGATCTCGCCGTCACGATCCGGCTCTGGCGCCTGGCCCTGTCGAGACGCGATGAGGAGGACGCCCGCGCGCATCTCGAGAAGGCGCTGCGCCTGGCCCCGGATCGGGATCAGTTCCTGAGCCGCGTGCACCAGGTCCGGATCTCGGCCCTGGCCGCCGAGGCGACGGCGCTCCGCGCGCGGGTCGCCGAGGGCTCGCGGCGATCGTCCGATCTCGAGCGCGCGCTCAGGGCGCTCATCGAGCTGGGCCGTATGGATGAGGCCGACGCCGAGCTCCATCGGGGCGCGGAGGTCCTCCAGACGGAGGCCGCCCTGCGCCTGCGGGCCGAGCTGGCGTTGCGACGGGGTGATTACCCGCGCGCCTGCGAAAACCTCCTGACGCTCGGGCCGAGCCCGCTGCTGGCGTTCGGGGCGGAGCGCGCCGGCGATCACGCCACGGCCGCGCGGACCCTCGAGACGCTCGCTGCCGGCAGCGACGAGCCGGGTCTGCGAAGGTCGCTGCAGCGCGTCTACCGGGCCCGGGTCGCCGCCGATCTGACGGGTGGAAGCCGGCGCCTGCAGGCCGAGACGATCCTCACATTCGGAGAAGGGAAATCGTCATGAGCACGATTCTCTGTCCCATGCTGACCGCCCTCAAACCGCAGGATGACGAGGGACGTCCGGTCGATCGGGAGTGCATTTACGAGCAATGCCGTTTCTTCGATCTCGAACGTCGCGATTGTCAGCTGATGCTGGCCAGCCGGGCCATGCTGCGGATGGCCGACGACCACTCGCGCGGGCCCGCGGCGGCCGGCACGGACGGTGAGAGCGCCGGCCTCGAGAGCCGCGTCGAGGACATGAACCGCCAGCTGGGCCGCGTGACCGGTGAGGTGCGGGAGGCGCTGCGCGACTCCTCCGCCGAGATCTCCGCGAGGATGGCGGCGCTCGAGTCGAAACAGGATGCGCTCGAGGAATCGCTGGCGGCGCGCCTGGAAAGGCGCCTCGAGAAGGTCGAGGAGGCCGCGGCGCACAGCGCCGACCCGCTGCGCACGACGATCGAGGAGCAGGGCCTGACCTTCGCGGCGCGGCTGGACGAGGCGATGCAGGACGTGTCGAACACGGCCTCGACCTGCGCCGATCTGAAGTCCCGCGTCGATGCGCTTTCGGAGACCCAGCAGAAGGCGGCGGAGCGCGTCCTCGAGGAACTCTCTCTCGTGGGGGCGACGCTGCAGAAGCTCGAGCAGACGGTCGCCGCCGTGGACCGGAAGATCGAGGCCTCGGCCAGCGAAGGTATGAATCTCGCCCAGGTCATGACGCTCGTCAAGGGCGAGACGGAGCGGACCTACGCCGCCCTGCGGCAGATCAACGAGGGCAACAGGACGGTCCTGGACGCCATCGAGGCGCAGCTCCGGCGCGATCGCGAGGAGCTCGGCCGCAGACACCGGGACGAGGCGATGAGCCTCAACAATCGGGGGGTGGTCCTCTATTACCGCGGCGCCCTGGAGGCGGCCGTCGGCGCCTTCCGCCAGGCCGTGCACCTGCACCCCGACTACGCGGAGGCGTTCAACAACCTCGGCCTGGCCCTCAGCCGGATGGGCCGCGGCGAGGATGCGGTCGAGGCGTTCCAGAAGGCGCTCGAGCTCGATCCGAAGATGGGCGAGGCATACAACAACCTGGGGTTCCTCTATCACACGTCGGCCCAGTTCGAACGCGCCGTGCAGATGTTCGATCAGGCGATCGAGAACGCCGCCGATTCGAGCATCGCCTACACCAACCTGGGCAACACCTTTTATAAGATGCAGCAGCCCGACAAGGCCGTGCAGGCGTGGACCCGCGCCCTCGAGCTCGACCCGATGAACGAGAACGCCCGGCGCGGCCTGCGGATGTTCCAGCAGGACGGAGCCGGGAACAGCCAGAGCGCCGCATGATTCCGCCCGGACTCGACATCTACCAGCGCTTCGAGATCGAGGTGCGCACCCCCAAAAAGCGCCTGCTCGTGGACGCCTTCCTGCCTCCCGCCGAATCCCTGCCGTCGACCGTCGCGCCGCCGCCCCCGCCGCCGCTCCCCGCCACGTCGCCGGAGGAGGCGGCTTTTCTCGCGCGGCTCGAGGAGCGCGGGGCCGCCGCCGAGCCCCCTCCGCCGCCGCGCCGCAAGAAGCCGGGGACCGACAACAAGAAGGCCGCGCGGGCCGCGCAGCGCCCGAAGACGCTGGAGGAGGAGGTGCAGGAGTTCATGAACAGCGGCCGCCAGGCTCTCGTTCCCGACGACGATTCCGATCCGTCCTGAACACCACCGAACCGCCCCGCCCATCCCGATCCCGATGTCAGAGAGGCTATGATCGACGCCGCGATCCGGGGGTCTCCTCGCCATGCGTGTCATCGAGGGGCATCACGACTTCGGCCTTCTGGAGGGCCGTCTGATCGAGCGCATCCGTGAGGCGCGCTCCGGTCCGGGGGCCGATCCGTTCAGGCCCGTGCTCGTGATCGCGCCGACGCGGTGGCTGATCACGCACATCCGCCTGCGCCTCGCCGAAGCCTTTCCCGGGCTCCTGGGCGTCCACGTCCTTCACCACGACGCCCTCGCACGGGAGGCCGTCTCCGCGGCCGGCGAGAGGCCGCTCAGGGCGCTTTCTTCGGCCGTGCGCCGGGAGATCCTGGCGGGTGTGCTGGAGGAGTCGGGCGGCGAGCTGGCCGCCTTCGCCTCGCGCCGGCCCGGGGCCGTGCGCGCGCTCTTGTCGACGATGAACGACCTCCGCGAGGCGGGCGTCGAGCCGGCGGCCGCCGGGCGGCTGCCGGGGCTCAGCCCCGGCGGGCGCGAGATCCTGCGGCTGTGCTCCGCCTACGCGTCGCGGCTCGAGAGTCTGTGCGGGTCGGGCGTCTCCGACCGGGCGGGCGTCCTGCTGTCGGCGGCGCCGCACGCGCCCGTCCTCGCGCGGCGCTTCGGGCTGGTGCTCCATTACGGAGCCTACGAGCTGATCGGCGTCAATCTTCGGCTCATGCAGGCGGTGGAATCGGGAGCCGATCGCGTCGTCTACCTCGTCCCCTCGCATCCCGAGTCGATCGCTCACGCACACGCGCGCGCGTTCTGGGAGCAGATGCTGGGGAGCGCGCCCGATGCGCTTCCCGGCGGCCCGGCCGGCGGACACCTCCTCTCCGACCGCCTGCCGTTCCTCTACGACGAGACGCGGGATCCCGCCCCGCCGTCGCGGGAGCGGATCCGGCTCTTCCGCGCCCAGGGCGCCGCGGCCGAGCTGCGCGAGACGGCGCTGCGCATCGTGGCGCTGCACCGCGACACCGGCGTCCCGCTGCATCGGATCGCCGTCATCGCGCGATCGCTCCAGCCGTACGCCGCGCAACTGGGACCCGTCTTCGACGAGCACGGGCTCCCCTTCGAGACGACGGCCGTGCTCGGCGCGCAGCGCGAGGCCCGCGTCCTAGCCGTCCTGCACCTGGTGCGTTCGGTGCTCGGCGATTTCCAGCGCCAGCCGCTCCTCGACCTCTGCCGCAGCGGCCTGCTGAGCGTGCGCGGCCGCCGCGTCCTCGCCGACGCCGATGCCTGGGATCGCCTCAGCCGCGAGTGGGCCGTGCCGGGAGGCTTCGCCGCGTGGACCTCGGACCTGCCGGCCTGGATCGAATCGAGCGCTCCGGAGTGCGCCGACCCCGGCGACCCGGAGGCGATCGAGCACGCGCGGGCCCGCAGGGAGGGCGATCTGTCCCGGGCGCGATCGCTCGCCTCGATCGTGCGGGCGCTGCGGCGCGCCGCGGCGCCGGTCCGGCGCGCGCGATCGTGGAGCGCGTGGGCCGCTGGACTGGAGGCTCTCGTCCGCGCGGTGCTCCCGGACGCATCGGCGCGGCCGGAGGATGCCGGAGGTCCGGATCAGGCCGACGATCCGATCGCCGGCCTTCTTTCCGACATGCGCGATCTCGACCTGGCCGCCGTTCCCTTCCAGCGGTCCCGGGCGCTCGCTTTTCTCGAGTCGGCGCTCGGCGACGCCACCCTCACCGTGCGGCCGTCGTCCCGGTCCGGCGCCTCGGGAGCGGACGCCGAGTCCGGAGGTCTGCGCGTGCTGGACGCCATGCAGGCGCGCGGGCTCACGTTCGACGCGGTCTACCTGATCGGATTCAACGCCGATCTCGTGCCCCGGCGCCCGCGCGAGGATCCGTTTCTTCGCGATCGGGATCGGCGGCTGATCCGCTCCTCCCTCGCGGCCCCGTTGCCGATCAAGGCAGCGGGCCGTGACGAGGAGCGGCTGCTGATGGCGCACCTGCTCGGCGCCGCCCGACGCGCGCTCACGGTCTCCTGGCAGCACGCCGACGAGAGCGGACGCGCGAAGATCCCGAGCCTGGCGCTGCGCGAGGTGGCGCGTGCCGCCCTCGGCGCGGCCGACCTGCGTCGCGCCGTCGAGGGGGCCGACCGCGTTCCGGGACATCCGGCGGCCGCCGGTCTCGACGCGGCACGCCGGCTCGGTCTCCTCAGCCCCATGGAGGCCTCGCTCGGGGCCGCCCTCGAGCTCGGCGCGCCGGAGGCGGTGCGCGCGGCGCTCCCCCGTCTTCCCCTGCCCGCGCGCATCGATCCGGGCGGCGCGCTCGAAGCCGGGCTCGAGATGCTGGAGATCATCGAAGCGTTCGACGGCCGCGACCTGCGGCACGACGTCGCCGTCGGCGGCGCGGCGCCTCCCCCCGGCCTCTGGTCGCCCTCGCGGCTCGAGGATCTCGGCATCTGCCCACAGCGCTACTTCTTCCGCCGCGTCCTGCGCGCGGACGAGCTCCCCGAGGTGCTCGAGCATCACGAGGTCGAGGCGCGGCAGATGGGAAGCATCGTGCACGCCGCGCTGCGCGACGTGTACCGGGGCCTCCTGGACGCGGGATTCTGCGCAGGCGCGGACGGCGACCCCGGCGACGCCGTCGACCGCGCCCACGAACTCGCAAACGCGGCGTGGTCCCTTCACGCCCGGCCGATCGAGCGGAGGATGCGGCCGCGTCATCCGCTGCTCTGGCGGATGCTCTCGGATCTCTGGCTGGCCGCGCTGCGGGAGTTCCTAGCCGGCGACGTGGCGGCGATCGTGCGCGGGAAGATCCGCATCCTCGGCGTCGAGCAGGACGTCGAGGCCCGCATCCCCCTCGCCGCGGGCGGCCCGGTTCTGAGCCTGCGCGGCCGCTTCGATCGCGTCGTCTCCTCCGGCGGCGAGGAGGTCACCGTCGCGGACTACAAATCGGGCGGTCACCCCGAGCGTCACGTCGACCTCGCGGGGGCGCTGAAGGGACGCCGGCTGCAGTTGCCGCTGTACGTCCTGTTGGCCGAGTCCGGGCTCGGCGGCCGGCCCTCCGCCGTCCGGGCCGAGGTGATCGGCGTCGGCCCCGGCTTCGAGTCCGGAGAGGAACGCGGCGCGATCGAGCCGGCCGCGATCGAGGGCGTGCGCGACGGCCTGCTCGAGACGCTCGCCGTGCTCGTCCGTCTGGCGGACACCGGGTTTTACCCGCTGAACGACTCCGAGCCGTCCGTCTGCGGGCACTGTCCTTACACCGAGGCCTGCCGGCGGGCGCACCCACCGACGCGGTCCCGGCTCGACGCCGCACCGGCGGGCGCGGACTACCGCAGGCTCGCGAGGAAGAACACGAGAAAGCCGCTCATGGAGGATGCAGGCGGCGGGGAGAGATCCGGATGACCCTCCCGGACGCGGCTGGACGCTCCCGCGCGGTGACCGATTTCGATCGCAACCTGGTCGTCACCGCCGGGGCGGGGACAGGGAAGACGGCCATCCTGGTGGAACGCGCGCTCAACCTGATCGGTTCCGGACGCCTCGGCATCGGCGATCTCGTCGCCATCACGTTCACCGAAAAAGCGGCCGCCGAGCTGCAGCGGCGTCTGGCCGCCGCGCTGGACGAACTGCGGTTGCTCGCGGCGGGCGCCTCGCCGGCCGGCGGAACCTCCGCCGAGGGCGAGGCCCATCGCGCGTACCGGTGGCTCGCGGGTCCGGCCGGTGCGGCGCCCCCCGCGATCGCCGAACGCGCGCTCGACGCGCTCGTCGATCTCGAGGCCGCCACGGTGTCGACGATCCACTCGTTCTGCTCGGAGATCCTGAGGCGCCATCCCCGCGAGGCGCTGGTCGATCCCGGGTTCACGATCGACGAGGGCTCCGAGTTCGACCGCGCCTTCGAGGACGAGTACGCTCGTTTCCTACAGACGGAGCTCGGATCCCCGGCCGGGCGCACGGAGACGTGGGAGCGCGTTCTCGGCCTGCCGGGCGCGCTCGAGGCGGTGGCGGGCCTCGGCCGGGCCCTGGCCGCGCACGCCATCCCGGAGGAGGCCGTGGCGGGCGGCGCGTACCGGCCGGCCCCGCTCGACGAACTGCTCGGCGATCCGATCGGCGCGCTCCTCCGATCCTGCGGCGACATCCTGGATCGCGCGAAAGACATGAATCCGAACATGGTGGAGTATCTCGAGTCGACCCGGGCCTTTCTGCGGGCCGCCCTCGAGTCCGGCCCCCGCGCGATGCGGGAGGCGACCGCCCCCAGGACCCTGGACAGATACCTCGAGTGGGATCCGCCGCGCCCAGGCGCGAGGCTGAAGGGGGTCGCAGCCGACGAGGTCAGCGACACGGCGACCCGGGGCAAGCGGCTGATCGCGATGCTCGAGCGCGTGGACGAGGAGATCATCGCCTCATTCGTCGAAGCGGCCGCTCCCCTGGCGCGAGCCTGCCGCGAGCGGATGCTGGCCTCGGGCCAAATCTCGTTCGACGGTCTGCTGCGCCTGACGAGGGACATGCTCTCCCGATCTCCGGAGGTGCGCCGCGAACTGGCCGCGCGCTACCGGGCCATCCTGGTCGATGAGTTCCAGGACACCGACCCGCTGCAGTACGAGATCCTGTTCTTCATCGCGGGGGCGGACGACGAGTCCGGCGCCGGACGCGGATCCGGGGCGGACGCCTACGCGCTCGGCCTCGCCCCCGGCCGACTGTTCATCGTGGGGGATCCGAAGCAGTCGATCTACCGGTTCCGCGGCGCCGACATCGAGGCGTACGAGCGGGCCGTGAGCCGCGTGCTGGAGTGCGGCGGCGAGCGGATCACGCTGAGCGCCTCGTTCCGCAGCCCGGAGGAGATCGTCGAGCCCGTGAACCGGCTGTTCCGCCCCCTCATCCATCCGCGCACGGACGAAGAGCGGCTCCTCGGTCCGCCCTACGATCCGATCACTTCGGCGCGCGGGCCCTCCGGAGGTGGGGAGCCCCGCGTCGCGATCTGGACCGTCGCCGGGCCGGGCCCGGCGGACGACGGCCGCGCCGCGGAGGCGGGCGCGATCGCCGCGTTCATCGCGCGCGATGCTCCATCGCGCGCCCGGGACGGCGGACGGGGCTATCGATCCTACGCCGTCATCATGAGGGCGCTCACGCAAGCCGGCCTCTACGCGCAGGCGCTCCGCCGCGCCGGGATCCCCTATCTCGTCGAGGGCGGGCGCGATTTCTACGAGCGGCGGGAGGTGGCCGATCTCCTTGCGTTTCTGCGCGCCGTCGCGAACCCGAACGACGGCGCCGCCGTCCTCGCCGTGATGCGCGGCCCGCTCGGCGCGGTGCCGGACGAGGAGCTGGCCCGCTTCGCGGCGGCCGGCGGGCGACTGCACCGGGCCGACGGCGGGATCGCGGAGCCCGGAGCGTTTCCCCGCGTGGAGCGCGCCCTGTCCCTGCTGCGGTCGTTCCGGGAGCGGACGGTCGGCCGCGCGAGCGACGACGTCGTCCGCGCCGTCCTCACGGAGACCCCGCTCGGTCTTCTGCACGCCTCCCACTTCGAGGGGGCGCAACGGGTCGCCAATCTGCGCAAGCTCATCGCCCGGGCCTCGGAGTTCGCCCGCGAAGGCCTGTCGCTGGAGCGCACGCTGCGGATCATCGCCGATGAGTTCAGTGGAGAACGCGCGGAGGGCGAGAGCCCCCTGGCGGACGAGACCCTCGACGCCGTCCGCATCCTCTCGGTCCACAAGGCCAAGGGGCTGGAGTTCGAGGTCGTCATCGTTCCGGACCTCGGGCGCCAGCCGAATCGCGCGCGCGCCCGGGGGCTCGAGGCCGCCTGGCTCGCGCGCGCGGGCGGGGCGCTCGCCGTGCGCCTCGAGGACGGCCCCCTCAATGCGGCGGCCGTCCGCCGCAGCCTCCTCGATCGCGCCCACGAGGAGGCCGAGGAGAAACGGGTCTTCTACGTCGCGTGCACCCGCGCCCGCGAACAGCTCATCCTGATCAACAGCCGCGTCTCCCGCCACGCGGCTCCCTGGCGGGACGCTTTGGCCGCCCTGGGCTACACGGTGCACGACGGGATTCCGCCCGAAGGGACCCCGTCGCCCGGCGTTCGCCACCTGCGCATCGGGACGGTCGCGGCGCCCCGTCCCGGGCCGCGGCCGCGCCGCGAAAAACCGCTCTGGGCCGAGGCCGCTCAGCGACTGCGCGAGGGCGCGGAGTCCGCGCGCGCTTCCGCCGGCGCGCCGCTGCGATGGCCGGCCGGCGGCGGGGATCGACGGCACGCGGGTGAGGACCCGTCGGAGGAGGGGGCGCCGCTGGACCGACGACCGCGCGGGGCTCCGCGCGACGCCGCGCGCCTGGCCGGAACGATCGTCCACGCCGCGCTCGAGCGCTGGGATTTCTCCAGTCCCGAGCGGCTCCGCGATCTGGCACGCCGCGAGACGCGCCGTCTGCCGGCCGGAGAGGCGGAGGCCGGGCGAGGCGGGCGCACCCTCTCCGCGGAGGTCTCCGCGATCGTCGAGGAGATCATCGATCAGTTCCTCGCCACCGATCTTCCATCCCGCCTGCGCGGCCTGACGATCCTGGGGCGCGAGGTCCCCCTCCTCTTCCGAGACGAAGCGGGGGTCACCTGGACCGGGGCGATCGATCTCGTCTACCGCGACGACGACGTGATCGTGGCGGCGGACTACAAGACCGACGCCGGCGGCTCCGACGGCCGGACCCTCGCGGAGCGCTACGGGGATCAGATTCGGATCTACGTCGAGGCCCTGCGCCGCGGCCTCCCGGGGGCGAGCGTGCGCGGCGAGATCCTGCTATTGCGGAGCGGCGCCGTCGTCGCGATCTGACGAGGCGGACGGCCGCCTCCGCGCCAGGATCTCCGAGAGGACGCTCAGAAGCCCGGCCGAGTCCGCCGGGTGGCGCAGAACCGAAGCGATCCATCCCTCGCCTACGGACTCCGCGGCGCGGGCGTGCCGGAACCCTCCGACCATCACGAGCCGGACGGCGCCGTTCGTCCGCAGCAGGCGCCGCATCTTGAGGCTCTGCGTGTACGGGATGACCACGTCCGAGCGGCCGTGGAGAAGATACAGGTCGACCTCGAGGGGGCGCCTCAGGCTCTTCGAGGGTGACAGACCCTCGATCTCGGCGCGCAACGATTCCCCGGCGGAGCGGAACAGGGCGTCGAAGCGATCGGGGTCCTCGTTCGTGAGCAGATCGAGCACGGACCTCGCCTCCAGTCCGAGGGATGCGGCCAGATCGCCGATCTCAGCCCCCGGATCGTCGAGACGTCTCCGGGCGATGTCCGTCAGCCTGCGCGCGTCTTCGCCGTCGGCGATGCTTCGGGCGTTCGACTGGAGGAGGATCCACCGCCCCCGGGGGAGGATCTCGGAATCCTCCTCGAGACCGGCGTCGCGGTGCCGGCCGGTGGTGAGGAACAGGATCACCTCGGCAAGGTCGTAGTAGCCGCCGAACAGAACGGCGAAATCGGCGCCGGGCGGCCTCCGATCGAGGGCGAGCAGGAGCGGCCCCGCCGCGTAGCTGATGCCGACCGCTCCCGTCGGCATCGACGGACCGGTGAGCGGCCGCCCGCGGCTGCATCCGGCGATCCCTCCCAGGGCGTCGAGAGCGGCGCGCATCTCGGCCACGTCTGCCGTCGAGGCGCGCAGCGCGCGCATGCCCGGAAAGTCCGGCACCATCACGAGGAAGCGTCGCCGCGCCAGGGCGCGCCCGAGCGACACGAGCCGGAGATCGCGCCGGCCCGTCTCCACCAAGCCGTGCGCCAGCAGGAGCCGCGCCCCGGCCGGAGCGCCTTCGTCGCAGTAAAGATCGGCCACGCGCGCCGCCCCCGCCGGCCCGGAGTACGGCAGGATCACCGCCGCTCCCGCCCCGTCCTCCGCGGGCGGCTCCCGGCCGACGCGAAAGACGTCGGCCAGGAGCACGACCGCCTCGCCCCATCGCCGGCCGGTCGGCGACACAGCCAGGCCGACACCCGCCACGAGAATGGCGATCGGGATCCACCGCGCCCAACGTCGCACGTCATCGCCTCACACGGACCGCCGCGTGCCGATGCTACAATCCCCCCTCTCATTCAGACAAGCGGAGACCGCACGCGCCGCGCGGCGCGGATCGGCTCCCGGAGGAGGAGGTCACGACATGCCGCTCCGATCCGCCCGCCCCTTCGCGCGCCTCGCCGTCCTCGGACTCCTCGTCATGGCCATCCCGGGCGCCATGCTCGCGGAGGAGACCCTGCTTCTCCGCGGCGGGACGCTCCTGACGATCACGAACGGAACGATCGAGAACGGCGACGTCCTGATCCGCGACGGCCGGATCGCCGCCGTGGGGCGCGGCCTGGAGGCGCCTCCCGGCGCCCGGGTCATGGACGTCCGGGGCCGGTTCGTCATGCCGGGCCTCGTCGACACGCATTCGCACATGGGCGTCTACCCGTGGCCGGAGGTCGAGGCGAACTCCGACGGCAACGAGATGACCGACCCGATCAGCGCCAACATGCGGGCGGCGGACGCCATCTGGACCGAGGATCCGGCGTTCGCGCGGGCGCGCGCCGGCGGCGTGACCACGGTGCAGATCATCCCCGGCAGCGGCAATCTGATCGGCGGGCTGGGATTGACGGTGAAGCTGCGCCCGGACGTCGACCTGGACCGCATGAGGTTCGAGGGGGCGCCGCGCGGCATCAAGATGGCGCTCGGCGAGAACCCCAAGCGCAGCTACGGCGAGCGGAACCTCCTGCCCTCGACGCGGATGGGCAACATGGCGCTGTTCCGCGACGCGTTCACCCGGGCGCTCGGCTACCGCGCCCGTCGGGAGGCCTGGGAGTCGCGACGGGCCGCCGATCGCGGGGCGCCGCCCGATCGCGACCTCGAGATGGAGGTCCTGCTGGACGTTCTGGACGGGGCGATCCGAGTGCACGTGCACAGCTATCGCCCGGCGGGCATCCTCCGATTCCTGGAGATGGCGGATAAATTCGGGTTCTCCGTCGCGTCGTTCCAGCACTGCCTGGAGGGATACAAGATCGCGGAGGAACTGAGCAGGCGCGACATCGCCGTGGCGACCTTCGCGCAGTGGTGGGGGTACAAGGTCGAGGCGTGGGAGGGGATCCCCCACAACGCGGCGCTGCTCGCGCGCGCCGGCGTCCGCGTGAGCATCCACTCCGACTCGGGCGATCTCGTGCAGCGGCTGTACACCGAGGCGGCCGTCGCCTCGCGCTACGGCCTGTCGGCCGAGGACGCGCTGAGGTCGATCACCATGCACGCCGCCTCGGCGCTCGGCGTGGACGACCGGATCGGATCGCTCGAGCCCGGCAAGGATGCCGACATCGCCGTCTTCTCCCGTCATCCGCTGGACGTGTACGCGCTCGTCGAGTGGACGTTGATCGACGGCGCCGTCGTGTTCGAGCGCGGGGCCGTGCCGACGCCGGCCGGCCTCCCGGCCCCTCCCCGGCCGCCGGCGGGTCCGTCCGCCCCGCCCGCGGAAGACCTGCTGCCGCCCGCCGCCCCACTCCACCCGCAGGGGCTCTACGCCGTCACCGGCGGCCGTGTCTTCACCATGGACGGCCCGCCGATCGATGGGGGGACGGTCGTCGTGGAGAAGGGGATCATCCGGGAGGTGGGTCGCGACGTGCGCGTGCCGGCCGGCGCCACGGTGATCGACGCCACGGGCCGCTGGGTGCTGCCGGGGCTCATCGACTCCAGGGTGCACCTGGGGCTGTGGGAGATCAACCGGGTCGACGTCACGCGCGACGAGGACGAGGCGACCGATCCGCTCCTGCCCCAGCTCGACGTGATGGATGCCTTCAACGCCGAGAGCGCCATCATCCCGGTCACCCGGGTGCACGGGATCACCTCGGCGTTCGTCTCCCCCGGGGAGTCGAACGTGCTGGCCGGACACGGCGCCGTCGTGAGCCTCGCGGGCATCACGCCCGGGGCCGCCCTGATCCTGCAGAAAGCCGCTCTCGTCGCCAATTTCGGCGAGCCGCCGAAGGAGCGGTACGGGCTGCTGCAACGCATGCCGGACACCCGCATGGGGATCGCGGCGCTCGTCCGGGACGCGTTCACGCGGGCGCGCAACTACCGTGCCCGATGGGCCCATTACGAAAAGTCGGCCGGCGCCGGCCGGACGCGGCGGGGCGGCGGCGATCGGCCGACCGGACCGCCGGATCGGGACCTCCAGATGGAGGCTCTGCTGCCGGTGCTCGAGGGACGGATCCCGCTCATCGCGCGCGCCCATCGCGTGGACGACATCATGACCGCCGTTCGGCTGGCGGAGGAGTTCGACCTCAAGTTAATCCTGAGCCATGGTACGGAAGCCTATAAAATCGCTGACATTCTGGCCGCCAAGAACATCCCGGTTCTCGTCGGCCCGGTGAGCACCCAGCCGGAGCGCATCGAGACGGCCGGGGCGATCTACGAGAACGCCGCCCGGCTCCACCGCGCCGGCGTCCGGATCGCCCTGCAGACCGCGCGCACCCACGGCGCCCGGATGCTCCCCTACGAGGCGGCCCTCGCGGTGGCGTACGGTCTGCCCTGGGATGAGGCGCTGCGCTCCCTGACGGTCCATCCGGCCGAGATCTTCGGCGTCGCCGATCGGATCGGCCGTCTCAAGCCGGGCCTGCAGGCCGACCTGATCGTCACCGACGGTGACCCCCTGCAGCCTCTCTCGCGGCTGCGCCACCTGATGATTCGCGGCCGACCGATCCCGCTCGATACGATGCAGGCGGATCTTTATTCGAGGTGGCGCTGAGTGAGCCCGCACCGGCCCGGCTGCCATTCCGAGGGGCCGCCCGCCGCGCGACCCGCCGCGGCGGCGACGATCCACACCTGCCCGATGCATCCCGAGGTGCGCAGGGACGGGCCGGGATCCTGTCCCATCTGCGGGATGGCTCTCGAGCCGCTCGCGCCGGCGGCCGGCGGCGAGCCCGACCCCGAGATCGCGGTCATGCAGCGCCGGCTCTGGATCGGCCTGATCCTGACCCTCCCCGTGTTCCTTATCGCCATGGCCGATCTGATCCCGCCTCTCAGGCGCCTGCGGACGAGCCTCGGCGGCGCGGTCGCATGGTCGCAGCTCGTCCTCGCGACGCCGGTCGTTCTGTACTGCGGCTGGCCCTTCTTCGTGCGGGCCTGGGATTCGATCCGGTTCCGCGCCCTCAACATGTTCACGCTGATCGCGGGCGGCACCGGCATCGCCTGGCTCTACAGCGCCGCCGCCACCGTCGCGCCCGGGATCTTCCCGGAGGCGTTCAGGAGCCACGGGGAGGTCCCCGTCTATTTCGAGACCGCGGCGGTGATCACCGTCCTCGTGCTCGTGGGCCAGGTGCTGGAGCTGCGCGCGCGGGGGAGGACGGGGGCCGCGCTGCGCGCCCTTCTGGATCTGGCGCCGCCGACGGCCCGGCGGATCGGCGCCGATGGAAGCGAGGAGGACGTCGCGCTCGTGCTCGTGTCGCCCGGGGATCGGCTGCGCGTGCGCCCCGGCGGGAGGGTGCCGGTGGACGGTGTCGTGCTCGAAGGACGCGGCGCGGTCGACGAATCGATGGTGACCGGAGAGTCGATCCCGGCCGAGAAGGGTCCCGGGGACGAGGTGATCGGCGGCACGCTCAACGGAACGGGATCGTTCATCATGCGCGCCGAACGAGTCGGGGAGGAAACGCTGCTGGCCCGGATCGTTCAGCTCGTGAGCGAGGCGCGGAGCAGCCGGCCGCCGATCCAGCGCCTCGCGGACCGCGTTTCCTCCGTCTTCGTCCCCGTCGTTCTTCTCGTCGCCCTGATCACCTTCGTTGCCTGGAGCGTCCTCGGGCCGGCGCCCCGCATGGCGCACGCGCTTCTCGCCGCGATCGCCGTCCTGATCATCGCCTGCCCCTGCGCGCTGGGCCTCGCGACCCCGATGTCGATCCTGGTCGGCACCGGCCGCGGCGCCGCGGCAGGCGTCCTCATCCGCGACGCGGAGAGCCTGCAGCTTCTGGAGCGGGTCGACACGCTCGTGGTCGACAAGACCGGGACGCTCACCGAGGGGAAGCCCGAGGTGACCACCATCGTCTCCACCCTGATGCCCGAGCATGATCTCCTCCGCCTGGCCGCCTCGCTTGAGCGCGGCAGCGAGCATCCGCTGGCCGACGCGATCGTGCGTGGCGCCCTGGGGGCGGGGCTGGCTCCGGCCGGGGTGACCGGATTCGAATCCCATCCCGGCGGCGGCGTCGCGGGCACCGTCGAAGGTCGGCGGCTGGCGCTCGGTACGGCCGCCTTCGTCTCGGGAGGCTCCCCAGCGGCGGACGGTCTGGAGGAGCACGCCAGGGCCCTCCGGAGCGAGGGGCAGACGGTGCTGCACGCCGCGATCGACGGCGCGCACGCGGGGTTGTTCGGCGTCGCCGATCGGATCAAGCCGACGGCGCGCCGGTCGCTGGACGTCCTCCGCCGGGATGGACTGCGCGTCCTGATGCTGACGGGGGACAACCGGCTGACCGCCGAGGCGGTCGCCCGCCGGCTCGGCATCGAGGAGGTCCGGGCCGGCGTGAGCCCGCTGGAGAAGGCGGAGATCGTGCGCGCGCTGCGGTCCGAGGGCGCCGTCGTGGCGATGGCGGGCGACGGCATCAACGATGCGCCGGCCCTGGCGGAGGCGGACGTCGGCATCGCCATGGGAACCGGAGCGGACATCGCCAAGGAGACCGCCCCCGTCACGCTCGTGCGGGGCGACCTGGACGGCATCCTGCGGACCCGGCGGCTCGGCCGTGCCATGATGGCGAACATCCGCCAGAACCTCACCTTCGCGTTCGCCTACAACATCCTGTGCGTTCCCCTGGCTGCGGGCGTTCTGTATCCCGTCTTCGGGCTCCTGCTCGACCCGATGATCGCCAGCGCCGCCATGAGCCTCTCCTCCCTCACGGTCATCGGCAACGCTCTCCGCCTCAGGCGGATCCGTCTGTAGGCGCGGGCCGCGTGGGCGGCGCGGACGTCCTGTTGTAGAGTAGGCGGTCCGAACGATTCTCAACCCGTCGGATCCGGACGCGCCGGCTCGGCCTCGGGACCCCCCCGGCGACACGAAGTCCCGGACCGGCTTTCTCGTGGAGGACTGTGATGTCGCGCAGGTCAGGATCGAGACGCTCGATGCTCATCACGGCCGGCGCGGGCGCCCTCGTCGCGGCGCTCACGCTGGCTGTTCCGTCTCCGGCTCTCTGTTCCCCGGAGCTTGCGATCGGAGCCCGCGGCGCGGACTTCAAGCTCAAGGGCACCGATATGAAGATGTACACGCTCGCGGACGTCTCGGGAGAGAAGGGGACGGCGCTGATCTTCACCTGCAACGAGTGCCCCTTCTCGGTGGGATACGAGGACAGGCTCATCGCCCTGGCGAAGAAGTACCAGAGCCGGGGCATCGGTTTCGTTGCGATCAACCCGAACGATCCGGCGGTCGTTCCGGGCGACGGCTTCGAGCAGATGGTCGCCAGGGCCAAGAAGAAGAAGTTCCCCTACCCGTACGTCGTCGACACGACGCAGGCCACCGCGGCCGCCTACGGCGCCCGTGTGACGCCCCACATCTTCCTGCTCGACGCCGACGGCAAGCTCGTCTACCGCGGCCGCGTGGACGACTCCGTGAAGGAGAACGAGGTGACGTCGCGGGACTTCGAGCTGGCCATGCAGGCTCTCGTGAATGGCCGGCCCGTGCCGGTCAGCGAGACGAAGGCGTTCGGCTGCAGCGTCAAGTGGAGCAAGAAGAAGAGCGCCTGATCGCATCGTTCGAAAGAGCGAGTGCGCCGCGCGCGGCGGCCGGGATTCCGCCCGGGTGTCCGGCCGCTTCGCGCGGATTTTCCATGCTTGACCCTGCCGATCGCGATCCGGTATAACTTCGCCGGTTCGCAGGATCCGTCTCGAGCGCCGCGGCCGCCGTCTTCCGAGAGGCCCATCATGTTCGTGTCGAAGAAGATCTTCCTGACCAAGGGCGTCGGCCGGCACCCGCAGAAGCTCAACTCCTTCGAGATGGCCCTGCGGGACGCTTCGATCGCGACCTTCAATCTGGTCCGGGTGAGCAGCATTTTCCCGCCCGGATGCAAGACGATCCCGAAGAGCCAGGGTCTCAAGTACCTGCGCACGGGCGAGGTGGTCTTCTGCGTCATGAGCCAGGCCGAGACGAACGAGCCGCACCGGCTCTGCGCCGCGTCGATCGGAGTGGCCATCCCCGCCAAGCCGGGGTGCAACGGCTACCTGAGCGAGCATCACTCCTTCGGCCAGACGGAGGAGGTGGCCGGGGACTATGCGGAGGATCTGGCCGCCCAGATGCTCGCGACCATCTCGGGCGTGGAGTTCGATCCCGAGACGTCCTACGACGAGCGCAAGGAGCTCTGGAAGATCAGCGGCGAGATCTACCGCACCATGAACGTGACCCAGTCGGCGGTCGGCGACAAGCGCGGCTGGTGGACCACCGTCGTCGCGGCCGCCGTCCTCATCCCCTGACGGCGCCCGTCCCCCCCGCCCGGCGCGGCCTTCAGTCGGCACCCTTTCGCGGACGCGGTTGACCGGCAGGGCGCCCAGATATACCTTACGGACGACGACGCCGAGATCGAGGGGCGGCCGGGCCGGGCCCAGGGATCGGGGCCCGGGGGCCGAGCGCGGGGCGCTCGCCCCGAGGTCGCCACCCGCGCGGGTCCGCCCGCGGTGGAAGAATCACGGTCCCGCGAACGTTTCCCTCAGTGAAGGGGGCGCGTGCCGATGAGCACCTCCAGAAAGAACGGCTCCGATCGCGGCGAGAAGTCCAAGAGCCCGTCGATCTCCAGCGCCGATCACCGCGGCGTGGAGATGCTCTCCTGCGACATCCCCGCGGTGATCCCGGTCATTCCGCTGGCCTCCACCGTGGTCTTTCCCCAGATGGTCGTGAATCTCCAGGTGGTGCGCAAGAAGAACCTCAGCCTCATCCGGGACATGGAGTCGGAGTCGATCATCGGACTAGTGATCCAGAAGAACACATCCGTCGAGGTTCCCCCCGTCGACGATCTCTCGAACATCGGCGTCGCGGCGCGCCTGGTCAACCGTCTGAACGTCTCGGGCAACACGATCCAGATCATCCTGCTGGGCCTGCGGCGATTCCGGATCACGGGGTACGACCAGACCGAGCCCTACCTGCGCGCGCAGGTGGCCTGCATCGATGAGCGCGAAACCGAGTCGATGGAGGCCAACCTCCTGATGGGCAACGCCCTGCACCTGCTCGAGAACCTCATCCAGCTCGACGCACGCGTGCCGGGTGAGATCCTCACCCTCATCAAGAACAACCTGACCGGTCCGGGGAATCTCGCCGATCAGGTGGCCAACCATCTGAACTTCGAGCTCGACGAGAAGAAGCAGATCCTCCAGACGATCGATCCCATGGGCCGGCTGCGCCTGGCGATCAAGCTGATCGAGAAGGCCATCGGCACCGTGAAGGCCGGCCAGGAGATCCGGGAACAGACTGAGGACGAGATCCGCAAGTCGCAGCGCGAGTACTTCCTGCGCGAGCAGATGAAGGTCATCCGCAAGGAGCTCGGCGATGAGACCGAGACGGCGACCGTGGTGCGCGAGCTGCGCGAAAAGCTCGAGGGGGCGGGGCTCACCGAGGAGGCCACCAAGGAGGCCGAGAAGGAGCTGTCCCGGCTCGAGATGGTCAATCCCGCCTCCGCGGAGTACACGGTCATCTCGACTTACCTGGACTGGCTGGCGAACCTGCCCTGGAAGCAGCTGACGGAGGACCGGCTCGACGTCCGCGAGGCGGCCAAGATCCTCGACCGCGATCACTACGATCTGGAGAAGGTCAAGGATCGCATTCTCGAGTTTCTCGCGGTCCGGCAGCTGAAGAAGGACCTGAAGAGCCCGATCCTGTGCTTCTACGGCCCCCCGGGGACGGGAAAGACGTCGCTCGGCAAGTCCATCGCCGAAGCCCTGGGACGGAAGTTCGTGCGGATGAGCGTCGGCGGGATGCGCGATGAGGCGGAGATCCGGGGTCATCGCCGGACCTACGTCGGCGCCATGCCCGGCAAGATCGTGCAGAACCTGCGGCGGGTGGAGTCGAGAAACCCGCTGTTCATGATCGACGAGGTGGACAAGATCGGCGTCGATTTCCGGGGGGACCCCGCCTCGGCGCTGCTCGAGGTCCTCGATCCGGAGCAGAACGACACCTTCACCGATCTCTATCTCGACGTGGCCTTCGATCTGTCACGCGTCATGTTCATCACGACGGCCAACCGGCTCGACACCATCCCGGATCCTCTGCGCGACCGCATGGAGATCCTTCACCTGCCGGGATACGTCGAGGAAGAGAAGATGGACATCGCCCGGCAGTACCTGATCCCCAGGCAGATCGCCGATCACGGGCTCACGAAGGAGCAGGTGTCGATCGACGATCAGGCTCTCTCCGAGATCATCCGCGGCTACACCTTCGACTCGGGGCTCCGCCGCCTGGAGCAGCAGATCGCCACCATCTGCCGCAAGATCGCCAAGAACATCACCATGGGCGACAAGAACCCCCGCACGATCCGTTCCCGCGACCTGCAGGAGTTCCTGGGCCCGATCCAGCACATTCCCGAGGTCGCGGAGCGCACGGACGAGGTCGGTGTGGCCACCGGACTGGCGTGGACATCCTCGGGAGGAGACATCCTGTTCATCGAGGCCACCCGGATGAACGGAACCGGCAACCTCGTCATCACGGGACAGCTCGGCGAGGTGATGAAGGAATCGGCGCACGCCGCCCTGACGTTCGTCAAGGCGCACGCGGAGGAGATGGGCATCCAGAGCGAGCTGTTCAACAAATACGACATCCACATCCACGTGCCCGCGGGAGCCATCCCCAAGGACGGCCCCTCGGCCGGGATCACGATCGCCGTCGCCCTGGCATCGCTCATGTCTCAGCGTCCCGTCCGCCACGACCTCGCCATGACGGGCGAGATCACCCTGCGGGGCAAGGTCCTGCCGGTCGGGGGCGTGAAGGAGAAGATCCTCGCCGCGCGCCGCGCCGGCATCCGCACCATCCTGCTTCCATCGAAGAACGAGAAGGATCTCGTCGACATACCGCCGCACATTCTCAAACAGCTGAAGATCGTGAAGGTGCGGCTGATCGAGGAGGTCCTTTCGGCGGCGCTCGTCGGCGCCGCCAAACGCTCCCACGTCGCGGCGGACGGCGCCCCGGGACGGGCGCGTCAGCGCGGCCCATCCGCCAGGCGCCGCGATCGCGTCAACCCGAAGGCGGCAGCGAGCGATCCGCGCTCCCGCTGATCCCGCCCATGCCGCGCCGGAAGCGGAGTCGGCGGCGGATCCGGGGCCGCCCCGGGGTGCGCATCCCCCTGCCGCGCAAGCCCCACCAGCGCCACGAGGACCGGCGGCGCAAGCCTCCGAAGCACCGCAAGCGGGATGCGGACGGCGTGACGGACTGATCGGGGAACGGCGCCGCGGAAAGTTGGTGGAGCGTGGGGGGATCGAACCCCCGACCTCGAGACTGCCAGCCTCGCGCTCTCCCAGCTGAGCTAACGCCCCGTATCGTGTGCGGCAGGGGCCGCAATATAACACGCGCTTTCGGAGAGGGTCAACGCGTCGCCACGCGGGGCCGCTCGCCCGTGCGCGCTGCGGGGCGCGCTCATTGAATGTACCCGAGCGAGCGCAGGCGCTCGAGGATGTTCCGGTCGAGTTCCGAGTCGACCGGTCCGGCCGCCGATCCGGAATCGCCGTAGGAGTCGATCGTCCTGGGCGGCCGCGCCCGGAGCAGGGCCGGCGCGATCGCATCGATCAGCACCTTCCCCTCGAGATCGGAGGCGATCGGCAGGTCGAGCAGGTAGAGAAGCGTCGGGAGGACGTCGAGCAGCCCCGCGCCGTCGATGGTCCGCCCGGGAGCGATGCCCGGTCCGAGCAGAGCGAGGATCCCCTCCGGCCTGTGATGCCCCGACGTCGTGGGCCGCTCGGGCGACCAGACGGCCCGGAAGCCGTGGTCCGACAGGACCACGAGCGAGTCGTTCTCGTTCATTCTCTCCAGAAACCCGGCCGCGATCCCGTCGACCCAGACGTAGTACTCCTCGATCACGCGCCCCAGGATCCGCGCCTCCCGTTCTCCGACGCCGTAGTCCCGATCGCCGGGCCGGGCGAACTTCCAGAAGCGATGCGAGGCGACATCGACGCCCCCCAGGTAGAGCGCGAACAGATCGACCGGAAACCGATCGTACAGGCTCAGGCCGATTCGCCTGTACGTCTCGTCCGCCGCCAGGCTCCAGCGGAACCCCTCCACGCAGGCGCGGTCGTCGTCCGACAGCTCGGAGAGGCGCGACGACGGGAGGAAGCGCTCGAGGAGGCTCTCCTCGAGCTCCGACGGGCGGACCTTCAGCCGCTCCACTTCGTCGACGAGCCCCTCCGGGTAGGTCTGGCGCGGAATCCCCTGCACGACGGTCCCCTTCAGCGGGCGGCCGGTCGACCAGTTGTAGATGTACGGAAGGTAGGACGAGACGACGTACCCGCGAACCGGCTCGGCGGGCCACGTCACCAGCCACCCGACGACGCCGACGCTTCTGTCGAATCCCGACAGGATGTTCCAGAACGCCGGCGCCCGGCGCATCGTGCTGGTGACCGGCCGGACCGGCGGACCCGCCTCCCCGTGCTCCACCGGCACGACGAAGCCGTGGATGGCGTGCCTCTCCGGTCGCACGCCGGTGGCGATCGTGGTCCAGAGCGACGGCGACGCGGACGGCTCCATCGAGCGCAGCACGCCGCTCGCCCCCTCCCGCTTCAGGCGCGCGAAGGCCGGCAGCCTTCCGCCCTCGATCAGACGGTCGATCCACGACCAGTCGGCGCCGTCCACGCCCAGCACGATCAGCCTGGAGGCGGGGCGGTCCTCGCGATCGGACGAGGTGACGGCGTCGCGGACGCGCTCCCCGTTCCCGCAGGCCGCCAGAAACGCGAGCCCCAGGATCGCCGCGCACGCGACGGCGCTCTCAGACTCCCTGCGATCCGCCGCCCTTCGCCGCATCGAACTCGTCCTCGATTTCGCCGAAGATCTCCTCGATGATGTCCTCCATCGTCAGGATGCCGATGGGGCGATCATCGTCATCGACCACGGCCGCCATGTGCTGATGGCTCCGCCTCATGTCCCTCAGAACCATGTCGATGCGCCGGTCCCGGGAGACCCGCATGAGGTTTTTGACGGCCCCGGAGCCCTCCCGAATCTCCGCCTCGTCGCGGCTTCGCAGGGCCAGCGCCTTCACGTTGATCACGCCGACCAGATCGTCCGCCCCGGGATCATAGACGGGATACCGGGTGTGACGGGAGCGCCGCGCCTGCTCCACGTTCTCCTCCAGGCTCCGTTCGAGCGACCAGACGACCGCGTCCTTCAGCGGAACCATCACGTCACTCGCGGTCCTGTCGGCGAAGCGCGTCGCGCGCTCCATGATCTCGGCCTCGCTCGTCGTGATCAAGCCCCGGTTCATCGATTCCCGGAACAGGAGGCGCAGCTCCTCCTCGGACACGCCGGGCTCCTCGAGACGGCGCAGGCCCAGAAGCCGGAGGACGCCGTTGGCGCACGCGTTCAGGATCCACAGCGCGGGATAGAAGATCCGGTTGAACAGCCGCAGGGGCAGCGCCGACAGCCGCGCCAGCCGGCCCGGCTTGCGGATGGCGATGGACTTCGGAACCAGCTCCCCCAGAACGATGTGCAGCACCGTGATGATGACGAATGCGCCCGCGACCGCGATGCCGTGCGCGGCCGGCGCGGCGAACGCGCCGAGCCCATGGAAGATCGACAGCAGGAGGCCCGCGAACGCGTCCTCCCCCACCCATCCGAGGCCCAGGCTGACGATGGTGATTCCCAGCTGGCAGACCGACAGGTACTCGTCCAGTCGGCCCACGACAACCCTCGCCGAGGCGGCGCCGGGAAGCCCCGCGGCCGCCATCTCCTCGATGCGGGTGCGGCGCACCTTCACGATGGCGAACTCCGCGGCGACGAAGAAGGCGTTTCCCGCGACGAGGAGGAAGGCCAGCATCAGATACAGGTAGATGTGAGCATCCATCGAAACCTCTTCATCCCCGATCGGGATCCCCGCGCCGCGGCGCGCGTTCGCCGGACGACCGGTAGCGGATTCTAGAGCTTGACGTATTCGGGCCCGCCCCCTCCCTCGGGGGGAACCCAGGTGATGATCTGGTAGGGGTCCATGATGTCGCAGGTCTTGCAGTGCACGCAGTTGCTGGCGTTGATCTGCAGCCGCCGGCCGCCCCCCTCCTTTCCGACCATCTCGTACACGGCGGCCGGACAGAAGTTCTGGCAGGGATTGCCGTACTCTTCGGCGCAGCGGGTCTCGCAGATCGTCGTGTCGCGGACCAGGAGATGCGAGGGCTGGTCCTCGTCGTGCTTCGTGCCCGAATGAAACACGTCCGTGAGCCGGTCGAAGGTCAGGACGCCGTCGTAGGCCGGCGCGACGGCCTCGGGCGCCGGCCCGCCGAACTGCTCCTCGAGCGTCCGCAGTCGCTCGTGGCCGGGAATCGAGGGAAGCGGGTCCTTCACTCCCCGACCGCCCGTCAGCATCTGCGCCCCGGCGTGCAGCAGGCCCGGGATGAGGCCGCCCTGGAAGCCGGCGTGGAAGTTGCGCACGCGCCGCAGCTCACGACCCGCCCACGAGGATCTGAAGCGCCGCTCGTACCGGCCCAGGAACTCGGCCGAGGTGTCCCCCGCGATCAGCGCCTCCAGGATCACCTCCGCGGCGATCATGCCGGATTTCATCGCCGTGTGGATGCCCTTGAGGCGCATGGAGTTGAGCATCGACGCCGAGTCGCCCGCGATCAGGCAGCCCGCGAGAGCCGCCTTCGGGATCGCGTACCACCCTCCCTCCGGGATCGCCTTCGCCCCGTAGGAGACGAGCTTCGCTCCCTTCAGCATCGGCGCGATGACCGGATGCGTTTTGAGGCGCTGAAACTCGTGGTGCGGGCTGAGGCGCGGATTGCGGTAATCGAGCCCGACGACCAGACCGATGTCGAGCAGGTCGTCTCCCATGTGGTAGATGAAGGAGCCGCCGAACGTCTCGCGATCGAGCGGGAACCCCATGGTGTGGATCACGCGTCCGCTCGACAGGCTCCCCTTCGGACACTCCCAGACTTCCTTGACCCCCAGCGCGTAGACCTGGGGATGACGTCCGGAGCCGAGATCGAACCGTTCCACGAGCCGCTTGGTCACGGTGCCCAGCGGCCCCTCGCACAGGACCGTGACTTTGGCGCGGATGTCGATCCCGGGCTCGAAGTTCGCCTTCCGCGCTCCGTCCCGGGCGATGCCTTTGTCGCCGGTGCGCACGCCCGCGACCCGATCCCCCTCGATGATCGGCTCGGTCGCGGGGAATCCGGGAAACAGATCGACTCCTTCCGCCTCGGCGCGGGCGGCCAGCCAGCGCACGACTTTGCCGAGGGAGGCGACGTAGTTGCCGTGGTTGCGCAGGGGCGGCGGCACGATCGGCAGAGGAATCCGGCGTCGCCGCGTGAGGAACCAGACGCCGTCGGACGTGACGGGAGACTCGAGGGGACAGCCGTCCTTCTCGAACCCGGGATAGAGCTCGCGCAGGGCGCGCGGATCGAGGACCGCCCCGGAGATCGCGTGCGAGCCGATCTCGCGCCCCTTGTCGATCAGCGCGATCGAGAGATCGAGAGGCTTCCCGCCCTTCTGAGCCGCGCGCTCGTTGTGCGCGCTCAGCGCCTGGCGCAGGCGGATGGCGCCGGCGAGGCCGGCCGGCCCTCCACCCACGAACAGCACGTCGACGTCGAGGCTCTCGCGCGCTTCTTCGTTCATGGAACTCTCCGGCGGAGACTATAGCACGCCGTCCGTCGGCGCGCCGGTGGACAGGCCGCCCTCATGTCCCCTACACTACGCGACGGTCCGGAAGCGCATCGGGGCTGGTGTCCTGCGCGGACTTCAAATCCGTTGGGAGCCGGGGGAACCCGGCTTCGGTGGGTTCGATTCCCACACGCTTCCGCCATCCGTCGTCGACGTTCACCCGTTCCGCGGAGGTCGCCATGAAGAAACTGCTCATGCTCGTCGTCGTGCTCGCCGTGGCCTGGGTCGGATTCCAGTCGATGCGCGCGGGCCGGCTCGCGTTCATGCCCCCCGCCGTGAGCGAGGAGGAGAGTCGCATCCGGGAGCTGGAAAAGGAGCTCGCGTCGGTGCGCGCGAAGATCGCCCAGGCGGGACGCTCGGCCGGCATGACGGGGCTCGACACGACCGAGGACGTGTCGGCGCTGATGGAGCGGCAGGAGGAGCTCGAGAAGGAGCTCGCCGAGGCGCGCAAGCGTTCGCGCTGACCTTGCGAGCCCGAAGAGCGTCGGTCCTCACATCGCAAAGGTGAACGTCACGTCGACCGGAATGCCGTCGGTCTTCTCCAGGAGGCTCCGGATGTCCGGATCGAGAACCCCGAGAGTGGAGAGCAGTTCGCCGGCCCGCTCGTAGTTCCCGGTCGCCTCGACGTTCAGGAGCTCGGCCGCCAGCGACGTGATCGCCGGCTCGAACTTGCGCCCGTGCACCGCGAACGTCCCCCTCTCCCGATCGAAACGGATGCCTCCCTCCCGGATCAGATAGTTGAGCTGCAGGGCGGTTCCCTGCCCGTGAGCCTCCTCGACGCCGAACCGGATCGATCGGAAGATACCCGCGAGGTACGTCATGTAGCTTTCCTCGACCTCCTCGGCGGAGAGGATCTTCCTGTTGCGAAGGTACTGCAGATTGTAGATCCCGACCACGTCGGCCTTGGCCTCCTCGATCGGAGAGTACCGCTCGGCGAGGGCGCGGCGGACGGTCTGGTTCGGATCCCCCTCGACATAGTCCAGACCCAGCGTGTGGGCGAGCTCGTGCATCAGAACGTTCGTGATGAACGCCTCCCGGGTGACCTTTTTCTGGTCCCGCTTCGCCAGGAAGAGGCGCGCGATCGGCTCCAGTATGGTCTCGAACTTGGCCTCCATCACGTTCCTGTAGATCTGTTTCTTGGCTCCCTTCTCCTGGATCACCCTCTCGTCGTTCGGGAGGGATGCCGCGATCGTCTTGATCCCCGCGTTGAAGTCTCCCGTGAAGACGACGATGTTCACCACCTCGAGGACGTTCCCGGCCGGCACGCTGTCCTTCTTGTAACGCTCGTCCACCGGAAGCGCGCGCGACATGCCGTCGAGGTTCTGCTTGTAGACGTCGAGCATCTTCGACTCGCCCACGTCCTTCACCATGACGGCGCCCTCGTAGGAGGACTTCAGCCCCAGGAGCGCGTCGTCATAGGTCTCGATCGGCCCTATGACGATATCGAGGAGATTGTCCCGGACGTCCAGCCAGGCCATGTCGGACGCGTAAAAGTCGCCGCTCGTCAGCGCCTCGGCCCGGAGGGAAAGGTAGCGGCGCAGGGTCGGATTGCGCACGAGGGCGGCGGCCTCCTTCAACGCGTCGGACGCCTTCTCGAGGTCCTCGAGGAAGATCGTCTCGTAGGGCAGGGCCACGAGCGCGCCGTCGACCCGCCGGATGAAGGTGTTGTGCCTCTCGAATTCCTTCTTCAGATGCGGGTGGCGGCCGACGAATCCCTCGAATTCCGCCTTCGTCATGTCCTCCGGGTAGAAGCCCGCGCCGGGCCGGCGCGGCCCCGCATCACCGTCGACCTCGACGAACCTGCGCATTCCGTCGCGGATGTCGAAAGGTCCGTAGTTGATCAGGATGAAATCCCTGTACAGCCGATCGAGGGGCGTCACGGCGTTCGAAAAGGCGGCGCGCGCGGCGAGCGCCTGCCGTCCCATCTGCCTCCAGTACAGCTCATCCATCATCCGCGCCGCCTCCACCAGCCTGTCCAGAGCGGCGCGATCGGAGGGGGTGAGCGCGGAGAGGTCGGCGCGCAGCGCGACCGGCGCGTAGGCGGCGAGCCGCTTCCTCATCTCCTCCTCGGCCCCCGAGGCGGACCCGTCCCGCGCGCCGGCCGCCAGACAACCCAGAATGACGCACATGAGCGCCGAGAAACGCCGGATGAGTCGCGATCTCATGTCAACCTCCGCAGGAAAACCGGTCGGGCCTCCGATCGGGACATCGGGGCGCGCCCTCCCGTGAGCGCCGCCGCCCCGAGCCCGCCAGCGACCCGGGTTCCGCAATGTAGCAGAGAAGCCGATGCCGGGAAAGCGCCGCCGCGCATGTCGTTCGAGCGATGGCACTTAATTGACAAGCACCGGCACGGGACCTATATTCGGGCCTCGGGACGGACGGCACCGTCTTCGTCCCGGAGATCGCATGGAAGGACCCCAGCCCGAACAGGATGCCGCGCCGCTGCGGCCCGTCATGTCCGGCGTCGATCGCTCCACGGACGCCCGCCGGCTCGGGCGTCGCCGTCACGGCGGCTTCCTCGGCCGTCGCCGCAATTACCTCGTCGATCGCGCCTATCAGATCCGCACCGCCATGGTCGCCGTCCTCGGGATGGCATGCCTCGCCATCCTCTCGGGCGCCCTCGTGTACCTGGTCAATCTGGATCGCGCCCGGGCGCTCCTGGAGACGTCGCCGGCGCTGACCCGCGGCCTGACCGCGGGCGACCTGCGCACGGTGCTGTTTATCCTCGGCGCCGGCATCCTCTTCGTCGTCGCCATCTTCGGGATCGAGATCCTCGAGACCCACAAGACCGCCGGCGTCGTCTACCGCGTGACGCGCGGCCTGCGGGACATCGAGGCGGGCCTCTGGCACACGCGGCTGTCGCTGCGCAAGAATGACAACTTCAAGGAGATGGAGGAGGCGTTCAATGGCGCCGCCGCCGCGCTGGGCGAGCGCCTGGAAGCGGATCTTCACGCCCTGCAGTCGATCGAAGGCCAGATCCGTCTGGCGGGGCGCGAGCTGGAGTCGGGCAACGTCGAGGGAAGCTCCGTGCTGATGCGCCGGGTCGCGGGTGAGATCCAGACGC
>JBFGDZ010000010.1:0-37111 GCA_041580375.1 Candidatus Polarisedimenticolia bacterium | reverse complement strand
GAAAAAGCCATTCTGATGTCGAAACAACGTGGGTTACATCCATTATATGCTCGGTTGAGAAACAATCTCGGCGAGCCAGATCGATACCAAGGACGTCTTCGGAATGCCTACAGAAACTATAGAGCTGGTGTCATGGAGGGGCAGCGCGTAGGGGCCCGGCACGTCTTCATTAGTGCTCTGGCCAATTGTGCCGTCGTGATGACATCCGCCGGTTACTATCAGGATGCCTTGGTATTATTGCGACATACTCTTGGCCAAGCACACAAGACACATTCTGCATCCATTGCCTGCCACGTTTTGATAGCGTGGAGTAAGCTGTTATTTTCGCTTGGCCGATACCGCGCATCATACAGAGTTGCAACTCATATGTACCATTTGGCCAAGCGTTCTGGATTATCCCACGTATTACTTGACTCCAAAATAATGATGTCGAGATGTCTTTCCCATCTTGGATCTGCTATCAAACCTCAGACAGTCATACGAGACTCCATCACTTCCTATGGTCCAGTCTCACCATGTGAATCGCGATTATCTGCCAATCTTCTCGAAGTCAGAATGATGGCATATGAGATGGATATCGGTCCTCAGTTGGCATTCAGGATTGAGCGGTTACTACATGAAGCCAGAAGCAAAAAGATGCGCTGGCATCTGGCGATGGCTTTGATGATCGAAGGGGAAGCGCTGCTCAGGTCTGATCGAGCTGAGGAGGCGCTTAATCCGCTCCAGGAGGCCGCGTCCGTCGCAAGGCGGTCGGGTGACCGGCCTTCGTTCTGGCGCGCCACCTATTATCAAGGTCGCGCCTATGAGCAACTGCTGCGCTATGAACAGGCGCTGGCGTGCTATCGGATCGCAAGCCTGACGGTTCGGGAGATGGCTATGGGTCTCGAGGACAAGAGATATCGGGACTCATTCCTGTCGCAACCGCTCGTTCGCGAGGTTCTCGAACGCCACGGTCGGATGAGGAGTCAGGTTGGCAAACGAGTTCGGCGAGACCTTGCTCTCATGCATCGGCAAGAGAAAGTCTCGCGGGGGATGCTGAACGCCCTGAGCACAATTGGTCAGAAGCTATCGTCGACGCTCGAGATGAACGCGCTTCTTTCCCTCATTCTCGATCTGGCGATCGAAAACGTCCATGCTGAGAGAGGAATTGTGTTCCTGCTCGATGAGGACAGCGGAGAGATGAGACCGGCAAGCGCACGAGGAGTGAATCGCTCGGATCTTCATGAGGTCTCTTCCTTCAGCCGGTCTGTCATCCGCAGGGCGGGAGAAGGGCGTAGCATTCTCACGGTCGACGTCAGCAAGGACCCGGATCTGTCTGCCTATGAGAGTCTCGTCATTCACGAGATCAAATCGATTCTCTGCGTCCCGATGCGGGCACGGGGCCGGGTTACGGGTGTCATCTACCTCGACACACGCCGCGCCACTCAACTTTTCTCAGAGAAGGAAAAGTCGTTCGTGGAGTCCTTCGCCAGTCAGGCCGCGATCGCCATCGAGAATGCCCGGCTCTTCGGCGACATGCGGGCCGAAAACGATCACCTGCGTCGGGAGGTTCAGGATCGCAATCGATTCGAGAATCTGATCGGCCGGAGCCCCGTGATGCGACGGATGGCTCGGCGTATGGCAAGCATCCTCGATAGCGATTGCAATGTTCTGGTGCTGGGAGAAAGCGGCACGGGGAAGGAGCTCGTGGCGAAAGCGCTGCACCACAACGGTCCTCGTCGCTCCGGGAAGTTCGTCGCCGTCGATTGCGGCGCGCTCCCGGAGAATCTTCTGGAAGCGGAGCTGTTCGGGTACGTACGGGGCGCGTTCACGGGCGCGGATCGGAATCGTATTGGACTCATTGAGGAGGCATCCGGGGGCACCTTGTTTCTCGACGAGATCACGAACACATCGATCGCCCTGCAGGCGCGGCTCCTGAGAGTCCTTCAGGAGCGCGAGGTCCGCCGTCTCGGCGAGAATCTGCCGCGGCGGGTGGACGTCCGGATCGTGGCGGCATCGAACGCCGACATGCGTTCACTGTTGACGCAGGGTCGTTTCCGCAAGGATCTTTACTATCGTCTCAACGTCGTCACCATCGAGGTTCCCCCTCTCCGCGAGCGATGTGAGGATATTCCTCTGCTGGTCGCTCACTTTCTAAACCGTGGCGCATCGGACGATCGCCCTTCACTGCGCCTGGCTCCGGACCTCATGAAGGCCCTGCAGCGGCACGATTGGCCGGGCAACGTTCGGGAGCTGCAGAACGCAGTCGAACGTGCCATCGTTCTCTCATCGGGCCCCGTGATCGGCGCCGAGACACTTGACGAGGTGCTTTCGTCCTCCTTGACCGTGCGTGAGCGGCTGGCCGGCGCTCCGCCGGGCCGCTCGAAAACGGGTGAACACCTCATGATTGAGGATGCCCTGAGACGCTGCCTGGGAGATAAGGCCAAGGCCGCTCGTTATATCGGCTGGAATCGTCAGAAGCTATACCGGCGCATGAAGGCATATGGAATCTCCGTGAAGTATGGAAAGGCCGCGTGACACTGTGTGACAGATGGCATCCCCCGTTTTCATAACGGGACAGCATTCGTCCGCAACCTTCCCCTGCCAAGCCGTGTCAGCCCTCCCGGTCATCCTCGAAAGATCCGCTTTTTCAGTTGTTTGAGCGCGTCCGGTTTCTGACGAACCGGCGCTTCAGGGACCTGGTATTCCTCTTGCTCTGGACATGAGCTTCCCGAACATACCGGGTGCGTTTCTTACGGTGTGTCGAAAGGAGATGTGCACGTATGGAAATGTCCTCCGGGAAGCGCTTCGACCTGGGCTCCTGGCTCGCCGATTTGAAGCGGATCGGCGGCCAGGCCCGCACCCTCGCCGAAAAGGGCGCGACGACGGAAGCGCTCATGAAGATTGACGATTTGCAGATGCTCGAGGAGGCCGCAAAGAGACTGATCGTGTCGCTCAGCAACGGGTCCCTGTACGGCATCCCCATCGTATCCGGTGAATCCCGCCCATTCGGTGAGCCCGCCGCTTCGGGCCGTGCTGGCACGCTGCGCATGCCGATCCCTGGCGGAGCGTCGGATCAACGCACGTATTCATCCGGAACCACGGAAACGCGCTCCCGGACCGATGTGCATGCCGTCGAGCGTCAGCACGGCATCATCGGTTCCACGGGGGCGATGCGCCGCGTCCATCAGTTGATCGAGAAGGCCGCGGCCTGCACCCTGCCGGTGCTGATTCAGGGGGAGAGCGGCACGGGCAAGGAACTCGTGGCACGCGCCATTCACGGCCGCTCCAATCGCCGGAGCCGCCGCTTCTTCTCCGAGAATTGTTCCGCACTTTCCGAGAGCCTTCTCGAGTCGGAGCTGTTCGGGCACGTACGCGGCGCGTTCACTGGAGCCGATCGGGACCGTAAGGGTATCCTCGAGCTGGCGGACGGCGGCACGCTCTTCATGGATGAAATCGGAGATATGAGTCTGCGAATGCAGAGCAAACTGCTCCGAGCACTGCAGGAACACGAGTTCCGGCCCGTCGGCGCGAAGGAGTCGGTGCGTGTCGATGTCCGGATCATCTCCGCCACGAATCGCAGCCTGAGAAGCCTGATAAGGGAAGGACTGTTCCGCGAAGATCTCTTCTATCGAGTCAATGTCATCACCATCAAACTCCCGCCTCTGCGCGAGCGCAAGGACGACATTGCTCTTCTCACCGATCACTTCCTGGAAGGCATCGCGAACGAGAGCGGGCTGCCACGCAAGGAGTTCTCGGAGGGCGCCCTCGCTCTTCTCGCAGGGCACGAATGGCCGGGCAACATCCGGGAGCTGGAGAATGTCGTACAGCGCGCTGTCGCCCTGAGCGATACGCTCCGGATCGATTCGAGCGATCTTCCCGATCGGATACGTCACGTCATGATCACGGAGGAGCCGCCGCGCTACTCGTCGGCTGGCAAGGGGGGCGAGCAGCTGATGATCGAGAAGGCCCTCCACAATTTCGAAGGTGACAAGACGCGCGCCGCCCGATTCATTGGCTGGAGCCGGCCGAAACTGTATCGCCGCATGCGCGTTCACGGCATCCCGATCGGCTTCGGCCGCGCCACGAGGGCCTGAAGTTTGCGTCGGTCGCGACCTGCCCATGCTTTTCCCGCATTTCCGGGAGACGGTGGCGGCTGGTCCCATGGGCGGCCGGTTCCCTGATCGAATCTTCTTGACGCGGCCCGGCCCGGCGGGGTATTCAATATCTTGAAGGTGGCGCCGCCACCACTCATGCCCCATTCGACCCGGGTCCCCGTGTCCCCGTCGAATGCCCGGCGGTGCCTCCCGAGATTCAGGAGGGACGGCCCATGGCAGCGACTTCCTGGTTCAGCCGTCACGGCCCATACCGCATCGATTCCCGCAAAGTCGGCGACTGGACGGTCCTCGAGGTCAACGGAAAATTCTGCGCCGGTGACCCGGAGAGGAAATTCCACGAGGAGATCGATCGCGCCATGAAGGACGGCGCGAAGCGGATCGTGGTCGACCTGACCGGCGCCCACCTCGCGGACGACAGCGTCGCCTCGGCCGCCCCGGAGGCCCACCACAAGGCGCGAAGGGCCGGCGTGGAGATGCGCTACGTCGTCCCGCCGGGGAAGGCGGGCAGCTACTACCACATGGCGGGGCTCGAGCTGACGATCCCGACCTTCTCGCACCTGGGCGGCGCGATCGAGCTGTAGGGGCCTGATTTCACGGCATTCGTCGCGCTCCAGGCGGACGCATTCCCGGACACGTCCGAGATTCTCCTTGACAGACCCGCGCGAGGCACGTATCTACGGCGGGCCGTTCTGTCTTCGTCCGTGAGCCGATCACGGAAACTTCAACCTCGTGAAGCGCCGCGCCCCGACTCCGCGCGGCCGGGAGGGCAGCCTCATGCGCAGTGCCGCACGTCTGATGATCGTCTTCCTCGCGGTGGCCGTCGTTCTCGCGACGACGTCCGCCTGGGCTGCGTCGCCCCTGAAGGTCGGCGAGATGCGGCCGTACAGGGCCGAGACGCCTCATCCCTACCCGCTCGGCACGGACGCCCGGCCGGCGGTCTGGACCGACCGGATCCTCTCGCCCGGCGCGACCTTCATCCGTGTGCAATTCACCGGGTTCCACCTCGCCGCGGGGGACCGCGTCACGGTCGCGAGCCCCGACGGCCGGCAGGTCTGGACCTACACGGGCCGCGGCCCGCGCGGTGACGGAAACTTCCTGGCGTTTGCCGTCGACGGCGACACCGCGATCGTCACCGTGCACGGCGGCCGGCGGTCCGGCTACGGCTACCGGGTCAGCGGCGTCGGGCACGGCACGGTCCGCCTGAACCCGACTCCCGAGGTGGTCTGCGGCACCGACGGGCGCGAGGACGTCGCGTGCCACATCAACGACGCGGGATTCTCCACGGCCCAGAGCCCCGTATCCCGGTTGCTGTACCAGAGCGGCGCGTTCCTCTACGTCTGCACCGGGTGGCTGGTCGACGGCTCGAACGCGAACACGCTGGTGACCAACAACCACTGCATCTCGACGCAGACCGAGACGAACACGCTGCAGGCGACGTTCAACTTCCAGTTCACGACCTGCGGCGGCGGCACGCTGGCGCAGACCTCGACCTACGCCGGCGGCACGCTTCTGAAGACCAACAACGTCGATCGCCGGGGTAGCAAGGAGGGTCTCGACTACACTCTCCTCACGCTGCAGGGAAACCCCGAGGCGACCTGGGGCGAGCTGGTCGCGACGGCCCGCACCGTGTCCGCCGGCGAACAGATCTGGTTCATTCAACACCCGGGCGGGAACGAGAAGGAGGTCGGGTTCTTCGAGGACGCGGCCGGGACGACGCTCTGCCGGGTGGACGACGTGAACCAGACCTACGGCCGATCCGCGGTGGGCAGCCAGACGGCCTACGGCTGCGACAGCGAGGGGGGATCGTCCGGCTCGCCGATCGTCGATCCGGCCTCGGGCGAGGTCATCGCCCTGCATCATTTCGGGGGCGTCGGCAGCAACCCGTGCCTGAATTCCGGCACCTCGATGTCGTCGATCTGCGCCGATGCGGGGACCCTTCTGAACTGCGCCGGCGGGAACGGAGGCGTCTGCACGCTGCTCCCCTCCGGGTCGCCCTGCGACACCAACGATCAGTGCTGTTCCGGCAACTGCAAGGGGAAGCCGGGTTCGAGGACCTGCAAGTAGCGCCACGCGGGGGGATCTGCGCGTAGTCGCGCGCGGTGCGAGGTCGCGCACGGCGGGTCGATCGTCACGACTCGATTCGTTCCGTGTCATCGGCCGGGCCGGCTCACGCCGGCCCGGCTTTTTTGCGCCGCCGGTTCGACGCCGGTCGAGCACCCGGGTCTCCCCGCGCCGTCCGAAAATGCCGCTTGAAGCCCCTGTATTTGCTTGACTTGTGGGCCGCTGCTCGCCTACGATTGGGGCCGGCATGGGAGTTGCCGGCGCATGAGGGAGCCGCGCCGCGTGTTCGATTCGAGTTGTCGAACGCGACGCCGCGACCCGAAAGCGGTGCCGCAGTCCTCATCGCATCGAGCCCCAAGAACGCGCCACCGCCGGCGGCCGGCCAGTCGGGACGCTGTTCGAGCCCGGCCTTCTCGCTCCGGCGTGAGCGGCGAGGGGCGCGATGCACGCGCGCATCGATCGTAGCCAGGCGGCCGATCCCGATCAGTTGAAGTCCCTCCTTCTCTCCGATCCTTCGATCATCGAGCCGGGCCTGCGGCTGCTCGACGCCGGTCTCGACGCCGGGCCGTCAGGCCGCATCGATCTCGTCGCGGCCGACCCCTCCGGTTCGATCGTGATCGCCTCCATCGCGGGCGATTGCCCGGATGATGCCCTGCCCCACCTCATCGACCAGTACGGATGGGCGCTCGACCAGCGCGCGCTTCTCGAACGGTTGTACGCCGGGTCCGGGGTACGCGGCGGGCGGCCGATCCGCTGCGTGCTCGTCGCCTCCACCCTCACGCCCGCGATCCTGAGACGGCTGGCGCTGCTCCGCTTCGACGTCACGGCCTACCTGGCGCTCATGGTGTCGGTGCGGGGCGAGACCGCCGTCGTCGTCGAGCCGGCCGACGCGATCTTCGGCAGCGCACGCGGACGCGGCCGGCACCCCGAGAACCGGCAGGACGACGCGGGAGCCGCCGTCTCGATCGGTAGAGCCCGGGAGACGCGGACGCGGGGCCTCGAATCCGCCCCGGGCTCCGGCCCGCACCATGACGACGACGTCACGGTCTGGCCGGACGGGAATCCGCTGCTCGAATCCCCCGGCGATCTCAGGGGACTGGTGCACCCGGCGGCCGGGACCGCCGCCGCGGGCGACGCCGACGACGGGCCGGTCCCCGCGGAGGCGACGGAGGAGATCGAATCCGCGCAGACCCTGCAGACGCTGACGGCCGAGGAGCTGGAGGAGTTCGCGCGTTTCGATCGCATGCGGCGCGATCGCGGCGGGGAGGCCGATTGATGGGCCGCCGCGGGCGGGGACGTCCATGACTGCGAGGCGGCGCCGGCTTGGACGCGGGCTGCGCGAACTCGCGGCCCCGTTCGAAGCGCTCGACCGTCGCGGGCCGGCGGCCGGCGGTGGCGCGGCGGACGGCGACCCCGGAGTCCGGGAGGGCGCACGGCCGGGGTTCGAGGGCCGCGCCGATGCCGGTCCGCGCCCGCTCGTCGTCTGCGTCACCAGCGGCAAGGGGGGCACCGGCAAATCGGTGCTGACGAGCAACCTGGCCGTGCACCTGGCCGCTTCGGGCGTGGGCGTGATGGCCGTCGACGCCGATATGGGGCTGGCCAACCTCCACCTGCTTCTCGGCATGCGGCCCAAAAGGACGATCGCGGACGTGATCGAGCGGGGCGCCACCCTCGACGATGTCGCCGAGATTGGCCCGGTCGGGATGCGCCTGGCCGCGGGCGGCTCGGGCCTGCCCGAGATGGCCGATCTGAACGCGCCGCGCCTGCGCCGCCTGGTGGCCGCGATGGACTGCGTGAACGGGAGGACTGAGGCGGTGCTGGTCGACACCGGAGCCGGCATCGGGCGGGCGACGACGTCGTTCCTGCAGACGATCGGCGACATCGTCGTCGTGACGACGCCGGACCTGACCGCGATGACCGACGCCTACGCCGTGATCAAGAACGTCGCCCACAACAACGCCACGGCGCGCGTCTCGCTCGTCGTCAACCGGGCCTCGGGCCCCGTCGAGGCGCTCGAGATCTACGGGCGCATGGACTCGATCTGCCGCAAGTTCCTGGAGCGGTCGATCCTCTACCTGGGACACGTCCTGGACGATCCGCGCGTCCCGGCATCGGTCGCGGCGCGCATTCCGATCCTGCTGAACCAGCCCGCGGCCCCGGCGGCCGCCTGCATCCGCGCCATCGGCCGGGGGCTCCTCCTCAACGTCCGGAGGAACACGAGTCTCCGGGGACCGGACTCACTGGCCGGCGGTGCGACCTGATGCGCGTCATCGCGATCGCCAACCAGAAGGGGGGCAGCGGCAAGACGACGACGGCGATCAATCTCGGCGCGTCGCTCGCGCGCAAGGGCCGCTCGACGCTTCTCATCGATCTCGATCCGCAGGCTCACGCATCGCTGGGACTCAGCCGCGGCGCGCCGGCCCTGGAGGGGGCCACCGTCTACGACGCTCTCACCAACGGGGGCGGCCTGCCGGACGTCGTGCGTCCGGTGTCGGCCGGGCTGGAGCTGGCGCCCTCGAACCCGCGCCTCGTGCTGGCCGAGCAGCGTCTCGGACTGATGCCGCACGGCGAGGAGACCCTGCGGCGCGCCCTGGTCGAGGTCGAGGACAGCTATGACTTCGTCGTGATCGACTGCCCGCCGACGGGCGGTCTTCTGACGGCGAACGCCGTGCGCGCCTCCGACGAGACGATCATCACCGTCGAGGCGGGGTTCTTCGCGCTTTACGGCGTCAGCCAGTTGCTCGAGTTCATTCAGGGGGTCACGGGCGCGGGCGATCGCCCGCCGCGCGTTCGCGCCCTGGCGACGATGTACGACGCCCGCACGTCGTTCTCGCGCGAGATCCTCAAGGACCTGACGGGATATTTCGGCGACGCGCTGTTCTCCACCGTCATCCGGTCCAATGTGAAGCTGAAGGAGGCCTCGAGCTTTGGACTTCCCGTGATCGAGTACGACCCGCGGGCGCGCGGGTGCAAGGATTACCTCGCGCTCGCCGAGGAGGTGTTGTCGGAATGCTAGATCCCCTGCTCGTTCAGCTGTTCGGGCGGGATGTGACCGATCGGCTCGCTCTCGCCGGCTACGAGGACACCGCCGCGGTGGCCCGGGTCAGCGCCGAGGAGCTGGCCGAGGATTCCGGCATCGGGACCGCGCTGGCGCGGCGCATCATCGCCGTCGCCGTCGAGGCGGACCGGGCCGGGGTCCGGGCCGGTGCGGAGGCCGACGACGATGCGTTTCAGGACCTCGCGACACCGCCCGCGCCGCCGGCCGGGCCGGATCCGGCTCCCGACATCACCGGCGGTCGCGCGCGCGAGGTCGCCCCGGGACGGCCGGAGGAGATCCCGGACGCCGGCCCGCACGACACGCAGCAGGCTCGGCCACCCGACCCGGCCGTCGATTCTCCGGCACCGCCGGCTCCGGCCGAGCGCCACGTCCGCCGTCCGTTCCGGAGGCCGCAGTCCGCGCTGGCATCGCCGCCGGAGCCGCCGCCTCCGGGGCCGCCGGCCGGCGACGGCGCGATCGCGAGCGTCGTTCTCGACGACCGTCCTCCGTTCATCGACAACGCCGGGCTCATCTCGTCGCTGGGCCTGGCGTCGCGCAAAGGCCCCCCCCGGGGCGTCAGAATCGCCGTGGCGGAGGAGATCCTCGACGCGGCGCCGAGCCCTGCGCCGGAGTCTATGGATTCCCCCTCTGCGGCCCGCCCGGCGGAGCGGCCCCGGCCTGCCCTGCTGAAGGATTCGTTCTGGAGCTTCGGATCGCTGGACTCCGAGGCGAGGAAGCCGGAGCCGCGTGGCGACCGGCCGGAAGGGCCGGCGGCGGGCGATCGGACCGATGCGGGGCGGCGCGGACGATCCGGGTCCGTCTCTCCGGGTTTCCCGTCGCCACGGAGAAGGAGCGGCGATGGCCACTGAGAAGCCCCCCCAGCGTCCGGGAGCGCGGCGGCCGCGGGCGGCCTCCTTGGCGACCAGGCGCCGCATTCCCCTTCCCTCGCTTCCCGCGTTCGACGGATCGCCTGCGAAGCCCGCGGAGCGGGAGGGCGCCGGCGATCATCCCATCCCCGATCCCGTTTCGCGCTCCGCCGAAACGCGGGAGGAACGGAACGCGCCGGTTGCCGGCGGCCCGCGCCCGCGTGGAGACGCCCCGCCCTCCCCGGGAGTCAGCCATGAGGAGGCCGATCTTCTGATCGAGGGGGCGGTCGACGACGATTTGGCAGCCCTCATCGAGGACGGGACGCTGGGTCAGCCGGAGCCCCGGCGTCGCGCCGGAGCGGCGGATTCGGGCCCCGGCGCGAGGACCGCTCGATCGGGGCCCGCGGCGCCCGCCCGCAAGCACCCCGACGACGGCGGCCCCGAGAGACCCGGGTCGCCCGGCGCCGAGGTTCTCAACGAGCTGGTCGAGGAGATCGAGCGGGATCTGGAGGAGGAGGTCAGCCGGCTCACGCTCCAGACCCACAAAGCGTTGCCGAACTATCGCAGGACCCTGCCCTGCTCCTACGTTCCCGCGGCGCGCAGGGGCGCGGCGCGCGACGAGGGGGCGCGGGGCGATGATTCCTAGGGAGGTCTTGGTGATGTCGCGGTTCCGGATCGATGATTTCACGATGCTCGAAACGTCCCCCACGTCGGCCTCGGCGCTGCGCTCCAAGCTGGGAGAGATGCTCCTCAGCTCGACGTCGGCGCGGGTGAAGGTCGAGACGGCCGATGCCCAGACGGGCGAATACCGGGTCGTCGTCCAGGGCACCCTGGATCTCGAGAAGACGCCATTCGACGTTGAATGAGCGCCAGCATGAGCCCCGCGGGCGCGTCGCGCCGTTGGGGCCGAGGAGGTGAGGCTCGATGTCCCGATTCCGGATGAACGATCTTTCGAATCTGGAGCTCTCCCCCACCTCGCCGGGGAGTCTGCGGTCGAAGATCGGCGAGCTGCTCGTGCATTCGATCAACGCGGCCGCGAAAGTCGAGATGGTGAACCGCCAGACGGGCGAGTACCGGATCGTTCTCCAGGGCACGCTGGACAACGAGGCGATCCGGGTGGATCACTGAGGCCGGCGTGAGACGGGAGAGGCGGCGTGTCGGACGAACTGCGCCGTAGATTCCAGGACAAGATCCAGGGACGGCCGGTGCCGGCCCGGCGCGCCCACGCCGCCGCCGGATCGGCCGGGATCCCTCCCGACACGCTCGTCATCCACGACATCGAGCACGGTGAGTTCGCGGCGGCGCTCCCGCTCAACCCGCTGTTCCGATCGGATCGCGGGCGCCTGCGGCTCACGCTGAATCTCGGGATCGACCTGCGCCGCCGCGCGCTCTCGCCGACCCCCGCGCAGCGCGAGAGCTTCCTGTCCTTCGCGCCCCGGCTCGACCACCACGATTGCTGTCTGGGCGTGGGGCTCGATTCTCTGCTCGCGATCGGATCCGCTCCTCCCTCCCGTGCGCCGGCGGCGCCGGACGACGCCGACGGCCTGCCGCTGGCCCATCTGGTGGAGCATCTGGCGCTCGAGCTGATCGCCGACGCGACCGGCGGCCGGGACGCCCACGGAGCGACCTGCGCCCACGCGGACCTGCCCGAGCGGTTCGATCTGTTCCTGGAGGTCTCCGAGCCGCTTCTCGCCCGGACGGCGGCGATCCTGTCCGCGGCGGTGGCGCGCGACGTCTGCGCCGGTCTCGACCGCCTCGATCTCCACCTGAGATCCCGCGATCTGCTGATCGCGCTGGCCACGGGCTCCCGCACCGTTCTGGTGCCCGAGGACGTCGCGTCGGAGCAGGAGTGGACCACCGGGGGCGCCCGAGAGGCCCTCGACGCGCTGGTCCGGATCGGTTATCTCGAATCCCGCGCGGCGGCATTCACGTTCAGCTCGGCGTCGGGCGTCATCTATCGACGCGCCGAACCGGCCGGCGGGGCGGCGTCCTCCTAGAGATCCCGGGCGCCGGTCAGCGGTCTGCCGTGGATGGCGGGGCTCACCTGACCCGTGAGATCCAGATAGGCGTGCAGGGCGCTGCCGTTTTCCGCGAAGGAGGTTCTGAACAAATTCAGAATCTCCTTGCGTGACAGGAGCCCCCCCAGGTAGGCGTCGTACATCTGCTGCCCAAGAAAATAGCCCAGTTCGTGGATGAGGACGTTGGCGCGTTTCGGCTCGGAGCCGATCCCGTCGAGGATCTCCTTCGGGACGTCGTCGTGGTCCTGGTACTCCCGCTCGAATCGCTTGTGCAGCAGGATGAAGTTGATGATCGCGTTGAATTCCTCGAACGAGTAGGGCGTGTTCTTCTCGATGATCTCCCTGTCCTTGCGATAGTACTGATAAAACTCGGTCTCGAAAAAGTGGTTTCGTCCGGGATCGATGAGCTTGGATCCGAAGAAGGCCAGCGCCTCCTCCAAAACCCCTCCGTAGAACAGATCGTGCTGCGGGAGCCGGCGCGGTGAGCCCCCGTAGATCTCTCCCTTCAGGATCTGGTTGACGAAGTGCGCGGCCTCCTCCCCCGCGTGCACCAGATTGAACTGACCGATGACGATGGCGTTCACCCGCGGGATGTAGCACGAGCCGCTGCGGCACACGTGTCCCAGCACCTCCTCCGCATCCTCCGCTGCGAAACGTTGCGCGCGGAGCATGCGCCGGAGATCCTCGACGTCCAGGTCCGAATAGACGTCCGGATAGACATCGACGAGAAACTCGCGGCAGCGCTTCTCCCGCCTCACACAGTGACTGTACTTGTCGACATGAAGAAACCTCAGGATCGTGTCGATCATGCTGTACACGGTCGAGGTCAGATCGATGCGACCCTCCTCCTCGGCGTCGCCCCTCCAGACCTCCAGGATGTGTCGGTAGGCCTCGTACTTGGCGATCGGGCTCGCATTGAAATGGCAGTACCGGTCGGGCCCCAGACGGACCACGTCGACGCGCCCCAGCCCCCTCTCGGAAAGCTGCCAGTAGATGTCCTCCAGATTCTGCAGAACGATGAGGCTTCTTTTCTGAAAGCCCCGCCGCTTGAGATTGGCCGTCACCCGGCCGGGCAGGTGACTGCGCGCCAAATGCGACTCGCCGACCAGGACGACGACCTTCGCGTTCGGCCGCCGATCCACGACGTCGGCGATCCGGGCGGCCGCGTAGGCGTCGCGCTTGCGGATGAAACGGAATCCGGTGCGCGGCATGCAGTCGATCCCGAAGACGTCGATGCCGAATTCGCGGGCGACCTCGAACAGCCCGCGAAACGACTCCCACTCGTAGCCCCATTCCAGGTCGTACCGGATGGCCTTGAGGAATTCCTCCTCCGGGATCTCCCCGCGCATGAAGCGATCGAGCGTTCGCTGGTTGCGACCGTAGATCATCTCCAGGCACAGCACGACCTCGCGCGAGCGGCTGGCGATATCGCGGAGCAGCCAGGTCGCGAAGTTCTGCGCGGCCGGCAGAGCGTGGTAGTCGCCGATATAGACGATGTCGGACTTGTAGCAGGCGATGGTCAGATCGTCGAGCGAGGAGATCTCGGCGAACGAACGGAACTCGTCGTGGAATTCGCGGATGTAGCGGCGCTGGCTGCTGGTGCGATCGTCGCCGAGGATCTCCTTTTTCAGACGGGCCACGGCTGCCTTCTGAAAGGCGATCTCCTCCTGGACACCGGGAGAGGGTGGGGAGGGGGCGGAGGTCTCCATGGAAGGCGGCAGGCCTCTGGCTCCCGATCAGGACGGCGTTTCAGGTCGGCGCGAGGGAGCCCGGCCGGTGCTTCACTCTCCTGGTTGTTTCGCCTTGTCTTTCTTGTCGTCCTGGCTCTCGCCCTGCAGGGATTCCTTGAAGTTGCGGATTCCCGCACCCAGGCCGCGGGCGAGCTCGGGGATTCTCCTGCCCCCGAAGATCAGGAGCAGAATGACGAAGACGAGCAAGAGCTCGGGTATGCCGATGGAACCCATGGCTTTTTCTCCTCGGGCGGATCTTAGACGCGGCCAGCCGTGACTGTCAATTCGCGTCGCCTGTGCGGGGGGCGGGCGGAAGGATCAGCCGGCGGTTGCCCTCGCGGCGGGTGACGCGCATCTGATCGAAGTGCTGCAGCAGGGGTATGGCGTTCTTGCGGCTCGTGCCGCTCATTTCCTTGAACTCGGCGATGTCGATGACCGGGTTCGTCTCGCGCTGGCGGTGCAGCCTCTGCTTCAAATCCTCGATGGCCCGTGCGTGAAAGACCTTGCCGTCCTGGATGCGGACCAGCCGGCCGCGATTCAGGAGGAGGTGGAAGAGCTTCTCCGCCTGGCGCGGCTCGGCGTCCAGGCGTCCCGCCAGCGCATGCAGTTCGGGAGGATTCGTGCCCGCCTCCAGATAGGCGCTCTCGAGACTCTCGAGAAGTCGCGTCTCCGCATTCGAAAGAGCGATGCGGTGGGCGCTCAACGAGATGCGATCGCGCTCCGTGCGGATCCTGTTGCGTTCGACGAGCCCCGCCAGGACGCTCCGGAACACGTCCGGGTGGCTGCGAGCGAACAGACGGGTGCGGATCTCCTCCCGCGCGAGACCGTCCGAGAGCGGCTCCTTCTGGTGAAAATTCTCCAGGGTCTCGAGCACGCGTCCTTCGAGGGCCCGATAAACCGATCCGGCGACGTACCGTGGCGGCGTCGTGGCCAGGGCGACCACCGTGCCCGAGCCGATCGCTTCCTGCAGGTGCGCGGTCGTGGTCTCCGGGTCGAGACCGGTGAGGCCGCGGAGCGCACGCGCATCGATGCCCGCCGCGCCCGCCTCCCCGATGAGCACGGCGAGCCGCCCCGACGGCGCGGGGTCCGCGAGCGAACGAAAGCGCTCCAGGATTCCCGGGGCGGTCGGGCGCATCCTGGGGGGCCGGTTGTGGAGGATGACCCCGCCGCCGATGGTCATCGCCGGAGAATAGCTACGGATGATGAAGCGGTCCCCTGGGAGCGCCGCGACGGGCTTCTCCAGCCGTATCTGGGCGAACCCGCGGCCGCCCGGGGGGAGCGCCGGTCCCTCGACCAGCTTGACCCGCGCCAGCGCCTCGACCGTGCCGTGGTGAAACCGGACCCGGGCCATGTCCTTCAAAGGCGCGGCGGCCCCCCCGAGGAGCTCGAGCGCGGCATCGAGCATGCTCCACGACTCGAGGACGCCGGGGCTGGTGAGCAGGTCTCCGCGCTGGATCGCGCCCGCTTCGACGCCCTGGAGGTTGACCGCCGTCCGCTGTCCGGGGAGGGCGACCGACGTGGTTTCATTGAACACCTCGAGGCGCCTGACCTTCGCCGACGCGACGCCCGGCAGGATCGCCACCTCGTCCCCCTCACGGATGGTGCCGGCGATGAGGGTCCCGGTGACGACCGAGCCGAATCCGTGAATGGTGAACGATCGATCCACGGGTAGCCGCGTCAAGCCCTCGCCGGAGCGCGCGGGCACCCGCGTTGCCGCGTCCGCCAGAGCGCGGCGCAGGGCGTCCAGCCCCTCTCCCGTGCGGCTGCTCACCGGGATCACGGGCGCGGCCTCGAGGAACGACCCCGAGACGAACTCGCGCGCCTCGAGCGTCGCCAGGTCGAGCAGGTCCCGATCCACGAGATCCATCTTGGTCAGGACGACGATCCCCTCGCGGATCCCGAGGAGCCGGCAGATGTCGAAATGCTCGCGCGTCTGCGGCTTGATCGACTCGTCCGCCGCGATCACCAGCAGGACGATATCGATGCCGCCGATGCCGGCGAGCATGTTCTTGACGAATCGCTCGTGCCCCGGCACATCGACGAAGCCGATGCGGGTGCCGTCCTCCAGCACGAGCCGGGCGAACCCGAGATCGATCGTGATCCCCCGCTCCCGCTCCTCCTTGAGCCGGTCGGGATCGACGCCGGTCAGCGCGCGCACGAGCCGGCTCTTGTCGTGATCGATGTGACCGGCGGTGCCGACGACGATCTGACGGGCGGGGGGGCGGTTGGATGTCATGTCGTTGGGGCGGGCGCCGCGCCGGGCGGCCCGGGAGGGGACGGTGCAGCGCGATCATTCGCGGATGCGGCGGATCTTCTTGATCTCCTCCTCGTAGTACTTGCGGAACAGCACCTCCCATTCCGGGCTTCCTTCCGGGATATCGCGCTTCTGATGGGCGATCTTGGCCCGGACGGTCTCCTCCACCTCGTCCTCCCGTGCCATCTCGGCCTCCAGGATCTGGAGCGCCCTGAGGCGAACGTCGTTGAGATCGCCCAGGAAATCAACGCTGTCGTCGTCCTCGAGAGCGTTGATGAACATGTGGGAGAGGTGCACGCAGCGCTCGTGGCTCAGCCTCATCCTCTCGCCCCTCAGATGATCATCTTGCGGTCGCGCGCCATCTTGGCCTTCGCCTTTCGGAACAACTCCTGGTAGTTCAGCATCCCGCGACTGATCTCGTCCGCGTAGCCCTTGAGCATCTCGCGGACGTCTTCGTTGAGGCGCTCCTCGGCTTCCAGGTCCTTCATCATCACCTGGACCAGCGAGTCGATGACTTTCTCGGGGTTGTCCGCGACGATCATCTCGTCCCGGATCAACCCGCGCACGATCTGTCTGGCGATGTGGCCGACCTGATCGGGGTTGAGACGCATGAACGGCTCCCGGAGCGCGCTCCGACTGGCGCTCATGCAGGATAGCACGCCGATCGCGGTGGCTTCAACCGAGACGGTGGAGGTTCGAAATGTCCCCGGGTCGGATCAGTGCGAGATCGAGGTGTCGCCCCGGACGGTCGCGACGACCGGCTCGGACCGTGCGGCACGCCGCCGCGTCGGAACCGCCGGCATCTTCGTCTTCTTCGCGGCCCAGTCCGCGCGGCTCCGGGCGATCAGCTTGCGGAGGCGTCGCTTCGCTTGATTCTCGATCTGGCGCACGCGCTCGCGCGAGACGCCGAGCTTGACGCCGATCTCCTTGAGGGTGAACGTGCGCCCGCCCTCCAGGCCGAAGCGGTTGATGATGACGGTCTGCTCCTGATCGCTGAGGCTCCGCAGGGCGAGCCGGATCAGTCCCTGGTGCTCGTGCCGGATCAACTCGTCCTCGGGATTGATCGAGCGACCGTCGACGAGATAATCGGAGATGGGTGTGTCCTTCTCCCGGCCGATCTTGTCGTCGAGCGACAGCTCCCGCATCTTCATCTGCAGGATCTCGTCGATCTTGGCGATGGTGACCCGCAGCTCCTTCGAGATCTCGTCGCGTCCGGCCTCGCGCCCCAGTTCGCGCGAAAGCATCCGCTCGGTGTTCCGAACGGTGCGGACCTTCTTGAGCTGATAATTGGGGATGCGGACCATCGCGGAGTGCTGGGAGAGGGCTTTGAGGATCGACTTTCGGATCCACCAGATCGCGTACGTGATGAACTTGGTCCCGCGGGTGTGATCGAAGTGGTGCGCGGCCTCGATGAGCCCGATGTTGCCCTCGTTGAGGAGGTCCTCGAACGGCAGACCCATATTCCGATACTCGCTGGCGATCTTGACGACGAAGCTCAGGTTGGATTTGACGAGGTCGTGGTAGGAGCGGTCGCCGCCGTCCTTCTGCATGCGAACCGCGATCGCCTTTTCTTGATCCTTGGTGAGCAGAGGGTATTCACTGATCTCCCGGAGGTACTTGGTCACGCAGGAACTGCGATCGAGAGAGCCTTTCGCCATGGTGATCCGCCTTCTCCTTACCCCCGGGATCGACTTTCAGTTACGATTTTTTCTTGACTTCAATGCCGTATCGCAATAGATTTATGTCAAATATTTGGAACCGGCTCGGTTCCGAATCCGTGGCTTTTTGGTGACACCAGAGACCCCGACGAAGAGGCCCGAACGGTGAGGGTTCCGTCGATGACAGCCGTGCGGTGCGACGAGAGTGAGTGTTGCGCGCTTCGTCTCGATGGCTTCATCAAAGAATTGACGCGGCGAATCGGATTAGTGTGTAAGCTGACTTCGCAAGTATATGGTCGCGCAGCAAACGTGTCAAGACCTTTTTGCGGTACGGGCATCGGGCTCAAGGCCTTGAAATTCAAGGGGTTCCCGGCGACCGTTTCAGGAAAGTTCGCATGATATCGTCAAAATTCAGGAAGCAATCTCTCCTCGTCGGCTCCAGGATCCGCACACTGCGTAAGGACCGATCTCTCACGCAGGCCGACCTGGCGAGTCGCATAGGCATCCAGCAGTCGGACCTCTGCCGGATGGAGAACGGCGAGTACAAGGTCAGCCTGGAAACGCTTTTCAAGATCCTCGCGATCTTCGAGATGAACATCGCCGAGTTTTTCCACGAGGAGATCGCGGGCTCCGATAAACCGCGCGACACCGAGGTGATGCGGCATTTCCAGCGCCTGTCGCCTCGCGCTCAGGAAGAGGTTCTGGATTTCCTGCACTTCAAGCTCCAGCAGGAAGAGCGACTCAACCGCAAGAACCACTAGGGCGCCGTCCCATGGCTGAGGAATTCGTCACCCGGTATTCGGAGCTGACCGAACAGGGGAACCAGCACCTGCGCAGGGGCGAGTTCGGGCCGGCGGCCGAGAACTTCCGCGCCGCGCGCCTCATCGCCGAACGCATTCAGGACCAGCCGCTCCTCTTCAAGGCCGTCTGCAACCTCAGCACGGCCCGCCTCAACCTGGGCGAGATCCAGAAAGCGGAGAAGGGCCTGCGCGAGATCCTGCTGAAGAGCCAGGACCACGCGACGATCTTCGTCGCATCCTCCAACCTGGCGAGCGCCCTGCGCAGGCAGGGCAAGCTCCCCAAGGCGCTGTTCTACGCACAGCGCGCGCTCCGCGCCTGCGAGAACATCGACAACCTCGCCTGGAAGGCGACCTGCCACAATCTGATCGCCAACATCTACATGAACATGAGCTACCTGGACGACGCGGTGAACGAGTACCGCTATGCCCTGTCGATCAGCCAGCGCGGCGGCCTGGGCACCTCCTATCCGATCGACTACATCAAGGAAAACCTCGGTTACTGCCTGCTCATGAAGAAGCGCCACCGTCAGGGGATTGCGATCATCCTCGAGGCGCTCCAGATCGCGGTGCATAACGACAACAACCGGTGCCTGGCCGAATGCTACCAGGATCTCTGCTTCGCCTACATGCAGCTGAAGGAGCTGCGACGGGCCGAGGAGCACGGCGAGAAGGCGCTGGCCGTCGCCCGGGACAAGGACTACAAGGACATCGTCAAGAACTGCTATTACCTGCTCGGGGAGGTCAACCTCCTCATGGGCAACGAGGCGAGGAGCGACCACTATTTCGGCAAGCTCCAGGAGCTCTACCCGCACCTCGCGGTGCTCAAGGATTTTCTGCGCACCTTCGACGTGAGCAACATCATCAATCTGAAGAGTCCGTGCTAGGGAGAACGACGTGAGGATCCTGATCCGGGGAATGGCCATGGCGATCGCGGGGGCCGCGTGTGCCCTGTGGATCGTCGCGCCCGCATTCTCCGGCACCTCGGTCACCACGTCCACCGGAGAGGAGCACCAGGTCTGGGAGCACCGCCAGCGCGTGATCATCGGCAGCGCCGAGGACGGACCCTGGGCCATCGGATTCGCGGTGATCGACTCCATGGGCCGCCGCGAAGGTCTGATCACCGGCACGCAGGATCTCGCGCGCGATTCGTTCCCCAGGATCGCCCTCGATCCGAGACAAGGCGATCCGGTCGTCGTCTGGAGCCGCTTCGACGGCAGCGTTCTCAAGATCGCCCACGCGCGCTTTCAACAGGGCGCCTGGGGCGAGCCCCGGCTCGTCACCTTCGGCCCCGGAGACGACACGCACCCGCGGCTCGGCATCGGGCTGAGCGGCCCCTATCTGTTCTGGATCTCGAAGGAGCGATACCTCTACGCGCCCATCGACCTGTCGACCGGCCATCTCTACGCTCCCCCGCGCCCGCTCTCGGTTCCCAAATCGAAGGACGACGGGACGACGATCGAGGAGCCCGGTCTGATCACCCTCCAGGGCGGAAGCGATATCCCGATCTGGACGGCCGGCGCCTGCAAGCACGGCGGGAACGGAAAACCGTGCGCGACCGATGACACCCCCAAGGAGCCGGGCAGCACGATTCAGGGGACGTCGGACGCGCCGATCATCTTTCCCGATGCGGCGACGGCCAACCTGTGGGACGTCGCCTCGCATCCCGGATGCCGCGGTCAGGTCATCGCCATTCCGGAGCGCGATTTCAGCACCGTCACGCTGCTCTCCTTCAACAACGGGACGATCCGCCGGCTCGGCAAGGTGACCGTCCCGGACCCGATCCCCGACTATTTCGGCGCCCAGGTCGCCGCCTCGATCCTGCCGTCCGTCTGTTACTAGATTCGTGATCCGGCCGGGTCCGCATCCCGGCGCCGGTCGGCGTGTGCGCGAACCTCAGTGGTAGCGGTACCGCTCGTCGTCCTCGCGCATGACCCGAAAGCGGCGCCGCCTCAGCTTCCACCGCAACCCGTTCCAGAACTCCCGGAACCGCCAGACCCGTTTCAGGTAGAGATAGCCGAACAGCATTCCGCCGAGATGGGCGGAGTAGGCCACGCCGTCCCGCATGTTGATGAGGGAGAAGAGCTGGATCCCGGTGCAGAGGATGACAAAAGTGATGGCACGCATCGGAAAGATGAACCAGAACAGGATCTGCCGGTTGGGAAAGGTCAAACCGTAGGCGAGCATGATCCCGAACACCGCTCCCGACGCGCCGATGGTCGGCACCTTGTAGAAGGACAGGCATGTGACGAGCCCCGCCCCGACGCCGCAGACGAAGTAGTACTTCAGGAAGGCGCGCCGGCCCCACATGCGCTCGAGCTCCGTGCCGAACATCCACAACATCAGCATGTTCAGCAGCAGGTGTCCCAACCAGCTGGTCGAGTGCAGGAACATGTAGGTGAACAACTGCCAGATCGCGAATTCCTTGATGACCTTGTAGGGAACGAGGCCGAAGATCTGCTCCATCGAGACGCCGCCGATGAAGGTGCTCATCACCTGAAGGACGAAGACGGCGATGTTTGCGATGATGAGGGTCTTGATCCCGGAGGTCATGCGCCCACCGATGCCGAGCTCGGCACCATAGGGCGTGCGGTATGCAACCATGTTTGGACGTTAGCACACGGAGGGGGCCATTGCAAGGAAAGCCGTGCAGGGCGGGCTCTCGCGGACTCAGTCCTGGCGCAGCTCGGCGTTCCAGTAGGCGATGTCGAGGAAGTTCTTCCAGATCTCGTAGTGGCCGGACGTGAACGAGATCTTGACGAGCGGATGCCACCGGGGTTTGACGGGGGCGCGGACGAGCTTCATGCCGGCCTCCCGCGGAAGGTGCCCGCCCTTTCTCGAATTGCAGGAAATGCAGCAGCAGACGACGTTCTCCCAGGACGACCTGCCCCCGCGAGAGAGCGGCACGACATGATCGAGGTTCAGATCGCGCGTCTGAAACTTCGCGCCGCAGTACTGACAGCGGTTGCGGTCCCTGTAGAAGATGTTCTTGCGCGTGAACCGCACCTCATGGCGCGGAAGGCGATCGAAGTCCAGCAGCAGGATGACCCTCGGAATGCGGATGCGGAGCGTCGGTGTGATGATCGAATCCTCGTCCGGCTGCGGGGGGATGTCGACCCACTCCTCCCATCCGTAGGTGGCGAAGTCGGGCGTGACGACCCTGACATGCCCCTTGTAGAGCAGACAGAAGGCCTTCTTGGCCGACGTGATCTGGATGGCCTGATACAGCCTGTTGAGCACAAGTACGTTACTGTTGAGCATGTCAATCGCGGTTCGTCCGGCGCTCCTGTAAGTCGTTGTCTCTACTTAAAATTAAAACCGCGCCGCCTTCCTGTCAAGTCACCCCCGGCGGGATCGCCCCCGCCGCCGCCCGGTTCCGGCGCCACGCTCAGGTCGGGATCCGTCCGCCGTCCCGCTTCGGCCGGTAGCTCGTGAGCAGCGACTTCTTTTCGGCATGGCGCTCCATGGCCAGATCGATGAGGCGATCCACCAGTTCCGGAAACGGCAGGCCGCTCGCCTCCCAGAGTTTCGGGTACATGCTGATCGGCGTGAACCCGGGAATGGTGTTGAGCTCGTTCAGAAACACCGCCCCGGTCGAACGTTCGAGGAAGAAGTCGACGCGCGCCATGCCGCAGAGATCCAGCGCGCGGAACGCCTTCACGGCGATCTCGCGGATTCGTCGCGACTGATCCGCGGTGATCCCGGCCGGGATGATCAGCTCGGACGATCCGTCGATGTATTTGGCCCGGTAGTCGTAGAACTCGCGGGAGGGCACGATCTCGCCGACGACCGACGCCTCGGGATCGTCGTTGCCCAGGACGCTGCACTCGATCTCGCGGGCGTCGATCGCCCGCTCGACGATGATCTTCCGGTCGTACCGCGCCGCCACCCTCAGTCCCTCGAGAAGCGCGCGACGATCCGGGGCCCGGCTCACGCCGACACTGCTTCCGCCGTTGGACGGCTTGACGAAGCATGGGTACCCGAACGCCTCCTCGATCGCGGCGGCGATGTGATCGGCTCCGCGCTTCAGATCGCGGCCACGGACCACGCGATAATCCACGACCGGCAGGCCCGCCGCCCGGAAGGCCACCTTCGCCGCGGCCTTGTCCATGCCCATGGCGGAGCCCAGAACGCCCGCGCCGACGTAGGGAATATCGGCGAGCTCCAGCAGGCCCTGCAGCGTCCCGTCCTCTCCCCCGGTGCCGTGCACCACGGGAAAAACGACGTCCAGGGGCCCGGCCGGCCCGCGTCGCGCCGTCCGGCCCCGGACCGGCGGGCCTCCGCGCGCTCCCGTGCCGTTGCGCAGCACGACGAGACCGCGGACCGAAGGATCTCCCGGAAGGGCGTAGTGCGTCCCCGAGGTCACCCACCGCCCCGTCTTCGTGATGCCGAGCGCGATCACCTCGTATCGATCCGGATCGAGGGCCTGCATGACGGCGCGCGCCGACACGAGCGACACTTCATGCTCGACCGAACGCCCTCCGAATATGACGCCGACGCGCAGACGCCGGCGGCTCCGAGCGGAAGGGGCCGGAGACGCGCGCCGGGGTCTTCGGGGCCGCGCCGCCGTGCCTCGCCGGGCGCGCCGTCTCATGCCGCGTCGCCCCCCCCGGCTCCGCCGGAGCGCGCCTCCTGCAGCAGCCGCGACACGCGCTCCATCTGGGACGGCCGCGCCCGGAAGCGCACTTCGACCTGGCCGTCGACGACGGAGCTCCCTACCACCCTCACGAGGGCGCAGAGGCGCGCCAGGACACCGGTCTCCCCGCCCGGTATCGCGACGGTCTCCTCGATCAGGCTCTCCCCCAGCCGGCGGCGGACGACCTCCGCGAGCACCTCCGCCTGCGATGGATCGAGCGCCGACAGGAGCACGGCGCCGGGGTGCTCGGCCCTGAGGCGCTCGAGGACCGCCGGCGGGGTTCGATCGATTTTGTTGAATGCGAGGAGCCTCGGCCTGTCGCTCAGTCCCAGCTCATCCAGGGCGGCCTCGGTCGTCCTCAGCTGATCCTCGAGGGCGTGCGAACTCGCGTCCACGACCTGGATCAGCAGATCGGCCTCGGCGGCTTCTTCCAGCGTGCTCCGGAACGACGCGACGAGATGGTGGGGCAGTTTGCGGATGAATCCGACCGTGTCGATGACGAGGAAGGCGGGGCCGCCGCCCTGTTCGCAGCGCCGGCAGAGGGGATCCAGCGTGGCGAACAGCCGGTTCTCCACGAACGTGCCGGCGCCGGTGAGCAGATTGAAGATCGTCGACTTTCCGGCGTTCGTGTAGCCGATGAGCGCGACGCGGCGCGTGGCGCTGCGCCCCTTGCGCCGCTCGCCGCGCTCCCGCTCGATCCGTTTCAGGTCGGAGGCCAGCCGTGAGATGCGCCGGCGCACGAGACGGCGGTCGATCTCCAGCTGCGTCTCACCGACTCCCCGCTGGCCGATGCCGCCGTCCTGCCGGGACAGATGGCCCCATTGACGGGTCAGCCGGGGCAGCAGGTAACGAAGCTGCGCCAGCTCCACCTGCGTGCGCGCCTCCCGCGTGCGGGCGCGGCGGGCGAAGATGTCGAGAATGAGGCTCGAGCGATCCAGCACGCGGACCGGAAGCGCCTTCTCGAGGTTCCGGGTCTGGGCGGGGCTCAGATCATCGTCGAAGACGACGAGGTCCGCCGACTTGTCGCGGGAAAGCGCGGCCAGGTGCTCGACGCGGCCGCGGCGGATCAGTGTCGCCGGATCCGCGGGGCCCCGCTCCTGGACGACGCTGCCGACGACCTCGGCCCCCGCCGTGGCCGCCAGCTCACTCAGTTCCTCGAGATGTTCCTCCACCTCGAGGCGGTCGCGCTTTTTCGGGCAGAGACCGACCAGGATCGCCCGCTCTCGCTTCAGCGACCGGGTCGCAGGCACTCCCGACTCCTCATGGGGTGATCTTAGTCCCCGTATCCACGGGGCGTCAATCGAGGGGAAGGTTCGGATTTCGGCTCGGTGGGCCGGAAGGCCGCGCGGCCGCCTCGCTGAGGCCCGCCCGACCCCTGAACGGCGGGCGGTCAGGAGGGGGTCGATCCCGCCGCTTCTCTGCCGGCTTCGAGCATGCGCTCCACCAGGCCGTGATAGTCACCCGGGAGACTGGAGCCGGCGTGCCGGATGATGCCGTCCCGGCCGATGAGAAAGTTCTGCGGCAGTTGCGTGACGCCGTATCGATCGGCCATCCCGTCGTCGTCGAAGAGAACCGGGTAATTGATCTTGTAATCCTCGACGAAGCTCCTCACGCCCTCCGGAGTCTGGCTGATGTTGACGACGACTCCCAGGACCTCCAGGCCGCGTTCGTGGTATTTCTCGTAGGCCTCGCGCAGGTGGGGGATCTCCTCGATGCAGGGAAAGCACCAGGTGGCCCAGAACACGACGTGCACGACCCGGCCCCTCCCCAACAGGTCCTTCAGGGCGTAGGACCGCCCGTGCAGGTCCTTGAGGTTGAACTCATGCGCCAGCCGGCCGGGGCTGATCCCCTTCCGCGGGCCGATCTCGGGCATCTTCTGCGGGAAGGCCGGCGCGGCGAAGGCCAGGAGGATGACGAGAGCCGCGACGCGGCCGGCGGCCCGGCCGCCGCCGCGTGACGATCGATCCTGCACGTCGATATCGACCTTGTGCTCCCGCATTCTCATCACCTGATCCATCCTCGTCCCGGCGCGGCGCGCCCTGCACCGCATCGATTGGGCGCGTCACGGCGTCCCGGGCTGCATGGCGTCCTGATTGATCGTCAATTATAGCATCGGGCGGGGCGCACGGCCGGCGGGCGGGCACGATGAAGTGCGCTCAGATCGAGCTGTAGTCGCTGACATCCAGGTATCCGATGGCGCGAAACAGGTTGCCCTGCACCTCCATCCGCCGGCCCCGCATCGCGGGGGACAGGAGCGCCTCCTGACCGGCATGACCCAGCGTGAAGCGCCACAGGGCTCCATCGGTCGTCCGAAGTCCGTTGGCGTGGCCGTGCTCGCGGCACGCGACCTGTCCGTCCATTCTCACGTTCTGGAGGTCGCAGTCGTAACAGACGACCACGCCCTGAAGGTGCACGCGGTCGACCCGATCCAGGCCCGCCGGATCCGGTCCAAGGATCCGGCCGGTCAGCGGGAACAGCACGAACGCCAGCACGAGGGAGGCCGCCAGCGCCACGATCACGCCCGGATGACGGATGAACGTCAGGACGCCCCGACCCGTCGAGGCGCTTCTTCGGCTGTCCTCCTCGTCCAGCGAGCCGAGGATCCTCTCTCGAAGCCCGGGGGGAGCGTTCACGCCTCCGAGAGCCCTCCGCAGGAGAGCGTCGGTCTCGGGTGAAGCCTTTTCGCGGTCAGCCATCGTCTCGTGCTCCGAGGAGCCCCTCCGGTTCCTGACTCGGCCGGGCTCCTACCGGGAACGGCCCCCCGTCTCGTCCCGCCCCGCATCGACCATGGGGGAGACGCGACCGGCGTCGCGCCCGGCCAATCCGCGCTCCTTCGCGTGCCCCTGCAGCGCCCCCTGGAGGATCTGCCGCGCGCGAAAGAGACGGGACATCACCGTGCCGATCGGGCACGACATGATCGACGCGATCTCCTTGTACGTGTAGCCCTCCACGATCGAAAGGAGGACGACCATGCGGTACTCCGGGGGCAGGGAGTCCAGCGCGGCGCGCACCGATTCTCCGAGCCGCGCATCCGCGACGATGTCCTCCGGCGTACGGGGAGCCGGATCGCGCACGGTGGCGATTTCCTTTTCCGAATGCCCCTCGATGGCGTCGAAGGCCACCGTGTCCGGGCGGCCGCGTGATCGGCGGTAACGATTGATGAAGGCGTTCCTGAGGATGGTGAATAGCCATGCCTTGCAGTTGCTCCCCCGCTGGTATTGCGAGAAGAAACGGTATGCCCTGACAAAGGTGTCTTGGACGAGGTCCTCGGCCTCGGCCGGATCGCGCACCAGCTTGAAGGCAGCGTTATAGAGCGCATCGATGTGCGGGAGAGCCGTTTCTTCGAACTCCTGCCGCCTCGGGTCGCGGTCGCCTTCCGGCCCGCGATCTTCCCGCCGGCCACGGGGGCCTTTCCCGCCGTCTTCCCCACCGCGCTGAACAGGCGTTCCGGACATTTTATTCCCCGCGCGGCCTTTCCCGGCCTCCCCCGTTGGATGCCCGATGGGGCCGGAGGATGCGGGCGGATTCAACCTTCGTGTGCGTCCGATCTCGAATCATCGACCAACCCTCGGCGCTGCATCTGCAGATCGAAGACGGTCTCCACCCCTCCGACCTCGATCCCGCGGCGGTTCTTCAGAGCCCCGACGAAGCGGCGCCGGAGCTCCACCGCCCGATCGGGATCCAGGGCGCCGAGCCGCTCGAGGGTCCGCAGGGCGGCGCTGTTCCGCGCCCGTCCGGTGTCGCCGTCCGCGATCTTGATGGCGATCCCGATCCCCCGTCCTTCACGGACGAAGCCCATCCCGTAAAACCCTTCCGCGCCCACCTTGGCCACGAGACTCGCGCCGGCCTCCTCCAGCAGAGTCGTGCACAACCGATCGGTGCCGGCCACCATGAACGGATGGGCGCGCATGGCGGCGACGGCGCCGCGGGCCGCGCGGCGCCAGGCCTCGGGCACCCCGTCCGGCGAGAGGAGGCGGGCGTACATCAGCGCGGCCCGATCGAGAGGAAGGGCGTATGTCGGCGCCGAGCAGCCGTCCACGGCGGCCGGGAGCGCACCCTCGCGGAGCCCGCTGAAGGCGCCCATGGCGGCGCGGATGCGGACCTGCGCCGGATGATCCGGGTCGAGGTAGGACGCGGCTCCGGCGTTCAGGACGACGGCCAGCGCCAGCATGCCAGCGTGTTTGCCCGAGCAGTTGTTGTGGAGGACGGTCGGCGTCCGGCCGGCCGCCCTCAGCGCGCGCGCCGCGGGCGCGTGCATGGGAGCGTGGACGCCGCACTGGAGGTCCTTCTCATCCAGACCGATCTTGCGCAGGATCGAACGCACCGCTTCGAGATGCTCCGGCTCTCCGCCGTGGGAGCCGATCATCACGGCGATCTCCTCTCCGGTCAGGCCGAACCGTTCCGCGCCCCCCGACTCGAGCAGCGGCAGAACCTGCACCGGCTTGGCGGCCGATCGGGGGAAGGTGACGGTCGTCGGATCGCCGGTCGCGGCCAGAAGACGGCCCGACTCCCCGACCACGGCGATCGCGCCGTGGTGCACGGATTCCACCACTCCGCCGCGCCGGATCGCCACGAGCGGCACATAGCCCGAGACCTGCGTGGTCGCCATGCGCTCCGCATCCCTCACGGATCGTCTCCAGAAGCCCCGCCATTCTACCCCACGCGCTCTCCGCGCTTTGCGACCGCGCGGCGCGTCATTGTATGATGCCCATCCGCGGCGGACGACGGCCTTCCGCCGCGCTCCGATCACGCAAGGAGTCCGTTGAGAGTGCCCGCCGGCGCGGACGACGCGGGGCGTCCCCGCCCTCCCCGGGAGCTGTGGCGCAGCAATCAGATCGCGGTCAACGTCGCCGCGGCCATGGTGTTCCTCGGTTTCAACCTGGTCATGCCGTTCCTCCCCTTTTACGTCGGCACGCTCGGCGTGAAGGGAACGGCGGCGATCGCGCTCTGGTCGGGCATCCTGCTCACCGTCACGCCCCTGCTCGCCGCCCTCCTGGGGCCGCTCTGGGGCCGACTGGCCGACCGGGTCGGCATGAAGATCATGGTGACCCGCGTGATCTTCGCCATGACGATCCACTGGGGGCTGATGTTCTTCGCCGCCAGCGTCTGGCACCTGCTGGCGCTCCGGATCTTCCTGGGGCTGTTCTCCGGATTCGGCGTCCTGTCGATTGCCCTGGTCACGCAGGGGGCGCCCCGGGAGCGGATCGGAGGGGCCGTGGGTGGGCTCAAGGCGACGCAGATTCTGTGCACTGCGGCCGGGCCGTTCCTCGGCGGGCTTCTGGCTCACGTCGTCGGGATCCGCAACACGTTCCTCCTGACGTTCGTTCTGTGCGCCGGGGCGCTCGTCTTCGTCCTCGCGCTCTACCGGGACGCTCCCCGGCGCGCCCCGTCCACCGGAGGGGCCGGAGTGGTCGTTCCTCAGGAAGGGCCGGTCACCGCCGGCGTGCGCGCCGTCGTCGCCGGTGGGACCCCTTCCGATTCCCGCGATCGCCCCACCTTTCGTGAGATCCTGGCTCTGCCGATGTTCCTGCCGCTTCTCCCCCTTCTGTTCTTCATCAATCTCGTGGATCGTTCGTTCTCGCTCAGCGTGCCGCTCGCGGTCGCCTCGATGTCCGGGGGCGGCGGGGCCGTCGAGGCGACGACCGGGCTGGTCGTCTCCGCGGGCGCGCTCGCGAGCGCCGCCTCGGCCTGGCTCCTCGGTCGGCGTTCGGCGCGCGTCGATCCCCTTGTCCTCCTGGGCTGGAGCCTCCTGGGAGGGCTGATCGCCATCGTGCCGATGGCTCTCTGCGGCCGCGTCCTGCCGTTCGCCCTCCTGCGGGTCCTCCAGGGGCTGGCGGCCGGGGGGGCTGCGACGCTCGCCTACACGATCGCCGGACGCCTCATCCCCGAGCCGGTCCGTGGCACCGGATACGGCCTGTTGTCGAGCTGCGCGATGCTCGGGGGATCGATGGGACCGCTGCTCTGCAGCGGTCTGACCCTCATCGATCTGCGCGGGACGTTTGTTGCGGGAGGTGCGCTCTATCTCGGCCTGGCCCTTGTGGTCGCCCGACTGCTCGGCCGGGAGCGGCTGAGGTTCGGGGCGCGCCCGACCGCGCTGCGCGTATCACGACCGTCCGGCCGGTCCTGAGTGGCTTGACGTTCAGACCGCGGTCTCCGGCTCCGGAATCTCCCCCTCCTGCAGCGCCTCGTCCCCGGGCTCCAAGCGCGCGATCGTGATTCCGGTGAATCCGTAGAATATGGAGATCAACGGATTGAGGAGATTCAAGAACGCGAAGGGCAGGTAGGCCGCGGCGCTGACCCCGAGGGTCGCGGACATGAATGCGCCGCACGTATTCCACGGCACGAGCGGGGAGGTGAGCGTGCCGGAGTCCTCCAGGGCGCGCGAGAGGTTTTTCGGATGCAGGCCGCGTTTCAGGTACGCCTCGCGGTACATCCGGCCGGGCACGACGATCGCCATGTACTGGTCCGGAGCGAAGATGTTGGCGCCGATGCAGCTCGCGACGGTCGCGGTGATCAGGGATCCCGTGCCGCGCGCGAGCTTCAGGATGGCGCCGCCGAGCGTTGCCAGCATGCCGCTGCGCTCCATCACGCCCCCGAAGGCCAGGGCGCAGAAGATCAGCGCCACGGTCCCCATCATGCTCTCCATGCCGCCGCGCGTGAGCAGTGAATCGACCGCCTCCACGCCGGTCTGGGAGACGTATCCGCTCCACGAGGCATTGATCACCTCGAGCAGTCCGACGCCGGGCTGCGCCAGGGCCGCCACGAGCCCCCCGAGCGCCGCGCCGATGAACAGGGCCGGAAGCGCGGGGAGGCGCAGGATGACCATCGCGAGAACGGCGACCGGCGCCACCAGCAGCAGCGGGCCCAGGTTGAAATTCGCCTCCAGGGTCGACGCGATCGACTGCACGGCGCCGATGTCGAGCTGATTTCCCCGGTAGCGCCAGCCGATCACGGCGTAGAGGATAAGAGCGATCACGAGGCTGGGCCCGGTCGTGAAGATCATGTGGCGGATGTGGCTGAACAGCTCCGATCCGGCCACCGCCGGCGCCAGGTTCGTCGTATCGGACAGCGGCGACATCTTGTCGCCGAAGTAGGCCCCCGAGATGATCGCTCCCGCCGTCATCGCCACCGGGACGCCGAGCGCCGATCCCACGCCGATCAGCGCCAGCCCCACGGTGCCGGCCGTCGACCAGGAGGATCCCGTCGCCAGGGCGATGATGGAGCAGATGAGGCACGTCATGAACAGGAACAATGAGGGGGTGAGCAGCTTCAGGCCGTAGTAGATCATGCCGGGCACGATCCCGGAGAGGATCCACGTCCCGATGAGGCTCCCGATGACCATCAGAATGAGACACGCTCTCAGCGCCAGCACGATGCCGCGCTGCAGCCCCTCCTCGACCGACTTCCAGGGATGCCCCAGCCAGACGGCCATGCCGGCCGCCACGGCCGCGGCGAACAGCAGGGGGATCTGGGTCGGAGCGCCGACGCGCACTGCGTAAAGGAGCGCGAGAACCAGAAGGAGGATCGGAACGAGCGAGACGAGAACGCCGGGCGCCCGCGGCGCGCGGGACTGCGGTTTATCGGATCCCTGCATGGCCTGGGGCTCCTCGCGGGTCGTCGAACCGTTCCGCGGTTCAGGTCGTGGAACTATACGCGAGGTGTCCGCCGTATTCAACGGCGGGGCCCCCAGCGGGGGCCGTCCTTGACACCATCGCGAACCGGCTCATAGCATGGCCCTTCCCGCGACATGGAGAGGAGGGATCGGCCTTGGCTGCCATCACGGCGCGCCTGAGGGAACTGGTCGCGCGCGGCCGCGGCGTCGCCGCCCTCACCGGAGCCGGCATCTCGGCGGAGTCGGGGGTTCCGACCTTCAGGGGCAAGGACGGCTTCTGGGAGAACCGCAGCGTCGAGGATCTCGCGACGCCCGAGGGTTTCGCCCGCGACCCACGGAAGGTCTGGGCCTGGTACGAAGAACGCCGGACCCAGATATCGGCCTGCGCGCCCAACGCCGGGCACGTCGCGCTCGCCGCCTACGGCCGGGAGCGGCCCGATTTCACCCTGATCACACAGAACATCGACGGCCTGCACCGTCTGGCCGGAAGCCCGCGGGTCATCGAGCTGCACGGTGACCTCTTCCGGGTGCGCTGCGTCGATGAGGAGGACTCGCGCGAGGACCGCAGGGTGCCCCTGCCGGAGATCCCCCCGCGGTGCGGGTGCGGAGCCCTGCTGCGCCCCGACGTCGTCTGGTTCGGCGAGCTGCTGCCCGAGCGAGCCATCAGGGCAGCGGGGGCTGCCGCGCGCGCCTCGCAGCTTTTCCTCGTCATCGGGACCTCGGCGCTGGTGTATCCTGCGGCCTCGCTCCCGGAGATCGCCCGGAGCCGGGGAGCCTATCTGGTCGAGATCAACGTGGAGCCGACGCCGCTCACCCCGCTGGCGCACGAGGTGCTGCGGGGTCCGGCCTCGGAGATCCTTCCGGATCTGCTCGGCGCGGGCGGACCTTCCGCCTCCTGAGGATCGACGGCCATGCGCGGACTCTACCTCGACTGCTTCTCCGGCATCAGCGGCGACATGCTCCTCGGAGCCCTCGTCGATCTGGGCGTGCCGCTGGCGCACATCCGAACGCGCCTCAGGGGCCTTTCGGTGTCCGGATACCGCCTGTCGTCCCGCCGCGTGACCCGATCGCACCTCCGGGGCACCAAGGTCGACGTCGCGGTCGCCGGCCGGCAGCCCGAACGGGGCATCCGGGAGATCCGGCGCATTCTGGATCGCAGCCGTCTGCCGGGGAGCGTGCGCCGGCGAGCCCTCGAAGCGTTCGAGGCTCTCGTGGACGCGGAGGCCCGCGTGCACGGGATCCCCCGGGAGCGCGTTCACCTGCACGAGGTCGGGGCCGTGGACGCGATCGTCGACATCACGGGGGCGATGGTGGGGCTCGACTACCTGGGCTGGCCCCGCGTCGTCTGCTCGCCTCTGAACGTCGGCCGCGGCATGGTCGAGATGGAGCACGGCACCTTTCCCGTTCCCGGACCCGCCACGGCGGAGCTGCTGCGGGATCGGCCCTGCTACGCGACGCACGTCGAGGGCGAGCTGGTGACGCCCACGGGCGCGGCGCTGGCCGTGATCCTCGCGGACGAGTTCGGCCCGATGCCCCCCATGCGCGCGCGCCGGGTCGGCTACGGCGCCGGGTCGAAGGAGTTCCCGAATCACCCGAACCTGCTGCGCGCGTTTCTCGGCGACCTCGTCGATGCGGGCGCGATCCAGGAGACCGTGCAGGTGCTGGAGACGACGATCGACGACATGAATCCGCAGCTGTACGGGCATCTCATGGAACGCCTGTTGGCGGCCGGCGCCCTGGAGGTGTTCTACACCGCGATCCAGATGAAGAAGAACCGCCCGGGCACGATGGTCAAGGTGATCTGCCCGGTCCAGCGGATGGAGGAGGTCGGTGCCGTCCTGTTCCGCGAGACCACCACGATCGGATTCCGCTACCTCCCCATGGGCCGCATCGAGCTGGGCCGCCGCATCGAGACGGTGACCACCCCCTTCGGCGCCGTGCGCGTGAAGGTGTCGATGCACGACGGCTCGATCGCCCAGGCGACGCCGGAATACGAAGACTGCCGGGCCCTCGCGCTGAAGGCGGGCGTGCCGCTGAAGGAGGTGCAGCGCGCGGCCGCCGCCGAATGCCTGCGCCTGCGTTCCGCCGCGCCCGCGAAGCGAACCCGTCGTGCGAAAACGGCGGCCGGTGGTCGATCCGGGACGCGCCGTCGCGCCGGCCGGAGTCGATCGGCGCGCCGCGCGGGAGGACGGGGCCGGTCCCCGCGAACGCGATGATCTACGACCGGGCCAAGGCCGCCCGCATGCTCAAGGTCGTCCTGGAGGTGACCGGGGGAGCGCTCGACCTGGCCGGCCGGCCGGGCGTCGAGTCCGGTCTGCGCGTGCCGGCCATGGAGACGGAGAAGAGGATGCGCACGCTCGCCGCGAAAGGGGACGTGGACGCGATGTACCAGGAGTATCTGCGCGTTCTGCGTGACGCACCCGACGTCGGCCAGGCTCTGCACCGCCGCCAGCACAAGAGCTTCGAGTCTGAGTTCTACCGTTTCGTCTGCCTGTACTGGGAGCCCGAGTGATGGGGCGAACGTTCTACATCACGACGCCCATTTACTACGTCAACGACGAGCCGCACATCGGGCACACGTACACGACCGTCGTGGCCGACGTTCTGGCCCGCTTCCACCGCATGAACGGGCGGGAGGTCCGCTTCCTGACCGGGACGGACGAGCATGGGCAGAAGATCGAGCGCGCCGCCGCGGCGAGGAACCTGAAGCCGATCGAGCTCGCGGATCGGATGGTGGAGCGTTTCCGGGCCCTGTGGACGCGGCTCGGGATCAGCCACGACGACTTCATCCGGACCACGGAGGAGCGCCACCGCCGGGGCGTGGAGCGCCTGTTCGACAAGATCGTCGCGCGCGGGGACATCTACAAGGACGCCTACACCGGCTGGTACTGCACCTCGTGCGAATCGTTCTTTCCCGAGAATCAGGTCGTCGACGGCCGCTGTCCCGAGCAGGGACACGCCGTCGAGTGGACGGAGGAGGAATCCTACTTCTTCCGCCTGTCGAAGTACCAGGAGCCCCTGCTGAAGCTCTACCGGGAGCATCCTGAGTTCGTCTTCCCCGAGACCCGACGCAACGAGGTCGCGGCGTTCTGCGAGGCGGGCCTCAGGGATCTCTCCATCAGCCGCAGCAGCTTCGCCTGGGGCATCCCCCTTCCGACCGACTCCAGGCACGTGCTGTACGTCTGGTTCGACGCCCTGAGCAATTACATCACGGCCCTCGGCTACGGCTCGGACCGGCGTCTGTACGATCGCTTCTGGCCCGCCGATCTCCATCTCGTCGGCAAGGACATCCTGAGATTCCACGCCGTCTACTGGCCGGCCTTCCTGCTGTCCGGGGGCGAACCCCTCCCCCGCCGCATCGTCGCGCACGGCTGGTGGCTGCGCGACGCGGCCAAGATTTCCAAGTCGCGCGGGGGCATCGTCGATCCGCAGCCGCTCATCGAGACCTTCGGAGTCGATCCGGTCCGCTACTTCCTCCTGCGCGAGATGGTGTTCGGACAGGACGCCAACTACTCCGACGAGGCGCTCATCGATCGGGTCAACACCGATCTGGCGAACGATCTGGGAAACCTGTTCAGCCGGGCGCTCAAGATGGTCGAGGACTACTGCGGCGGCAAGGTGCCGAAGCCCGCACCCCGGGTTCGCCATGACGAGGCATTGAAGAAAGCGGCCGGCGAGGCTTGGAGCGGATTCGTGAAGCGGTTCGAGGATCTCGACCTAAGCGGCGGCCTGGCGGTCGTCTGGGATTTCGTCGGCCGGCTGAACCGGTTCATCGTGCAGAAGGAGCCGTGGAAGCTGTCCCGGGATCCCGGCCGCCGCGGGGAGCTCGACGCCGTGCTTTACGCCGTCCTCGAGGGGCTGCGGATCGTCTCCGTCCTTGTGTCGCCCGTGATGCCGGCAGCGGCGGAGGAGATGCGCAGGCGGCTCGGCGTGGCCGGCGAACCCAAGGAACCGAGCCTCCGGCGCTTCGCCTGGGGCGAGTTGAAGCCCGGACGGCCCGTCACCCGCGGCGAGGCCCTCTTTCCGCGCATCGACAAGACCGCCTATCTCGCGGACGCCCGCGTCCCCAAGGAGTCCCCCATGGACAAACCGAAGAACGCCGAGCCGGCCCCGTCCGGACCGGAGCAGGTCACGATCGATCAATTCGCGCGCCTCGATCTCCGCACCGGGCGCATCGTGCGCGCCGAGCCCGTGCCGGGCGCCGATCGGTTGCTGCAGATCACGGTGGACATCGGCGGCGCGACGCGGACGATCGTGGCGGGCATCGCCACGCGGTATACGGCTGACGCGCTCGTGGGGAAGACGATCGTCGTGGTCGCGAATCTGAAGCCGGCGAAGCTCCGCGGTGTCGTGTCCGAAGGGATGCTGCTGGCCGCCTCCGATCCCGAGGGCCGCCCGTACATCCTGACGACCGAGGAGCCGGTCGAGCCCGGCTGGAAGGTCAGGTAACGGCGTCCCTCCCGGCATGGTCGTCCACAGCGACAGTCACGCCCACCTCACCATGGACCGGTTCGATGCCGACCGCGACGCGGTGATCCTGCGCGCCCGCGAGGCCGGCCTGGCCCACGTGATCACCGTCTCCTCCCATGTCGGCGACGCGCTCCGATGCGCCGATCTCGCCGCGCGGCACGATTTCATCCACTTCACGGCCGGCGTGCACCCCCATGACGCGAAGGACTGGACGGACGACGTGGCGGGCGGCGTGCGCGAGGCGGCGCGGCGGCCCAAGGCGGTCGCGATCGGCGAGATCGGGCTCGACTATCACTACGATCGATCGCCGCGCCCGGCGCAGCGGGACGCGTTCCGCGCGCAGATCCGCATGGCGCGCGATCTCGGGATGCCGATCGTCATCCACACCCGCGAGGCGTGGGAGGACACCTTCGCCATCCTCGAGGACGAGCGGGCCGGCGAGGTCGGCGGCGTCTTTCACTGCTTCTCGGGCGGCCCCGGGGAGGTCCGTCGCGCGCTCGACCTCGGGTTCGACCTGTCGTTTGCGGGACCCGTGACGTTCAAGAATCCGGGACGCCTTCCGGAAGCCGTCCGGGCCGTCCCGCTGGATCGCCTCCTGACGGAGACCGACGCTCCCTATCTGACGCCGCATCCGCACCGGGGATCGCGCAACGAGCCCGCCCGCGTCATCCACGTCGCTGAAAAAATCGCCGCCCTCAAGTCGCTGTCGGTGGATGAGATCGGCGAGGCCGCCACGCGCAATCTGGAGAGAGTCTTCCGGATCCCGCCCGCGCCGCGGGGAGGCTAGGCGTCCTTCCGAGCCGCACGCTGAACGGGGTCGCCCGCGCCGCCGGGGCATACGCGATCGATCAAGTCTTGTATCTGATTCTCGAGCCGATCGCGGACCTCGCGGAATGACTGCCGGACAGTGTCCGGCCCCCCCGGGACGAACGACGGATCGGGCGTCGACCAGTGCTCGTGCTTACCCGCCAGGAGCGGCGCGGGGCATTCATTCACCGCGCTGTCACAGAGAGTGATGATCAGATCCAGCGGCTCCAGCACATCGTCGAGCCCTTTGGAGCGCTGCCCCGAGGCATCGATGCCCCGCTCCTTCAGCACCTCGAGCGCGTGACGGTTCACGCCGACCGGCATGGTGCCCGCGCTCTGCGCCTCCATCCGCCCCGCGCCCAGATGGTTGGCGAGCGCCTCCGCCATCTGGCTGCGGGCCGAGTTGCCGGTGCAGACGAACAGGACGCGGATGGGCTGTGCTGGCATGCCGTGGATGTCCGTGCGGCGCACGGCCGCTCAGATGGCGAATCCCCCGTCGACGTAGAACACGTGCCCGGTCGTGTAGGTGCACCGGCCCGATGCGAGGAAACCGACGAGCGCGGCGACCTCCTCCGGGCGTCCCGGGCGCGCCATCGGGACGCGCTTCAGCGCGCGCTCGCGAAACCCATCGCCGAGGGAGCGGAGCATGTCGGTCTCGATGACGCCGGGAGCGACGGCGTGCACGAGGATGTTGTCGGCCGCGACCTCTCGGGCCAGGGTCTTCGTGAGCGCGATGATCGCGCCCTTGGACGCCACGTAGGCCGCCATGCCCGGCGCGCCGAGAACCCCGGCGATGGAGGCCAGGTTGACGATCACGCCGCCGCCCTGCTCACGCATGGTCTCGAGCACAGCGCCGCACATGTGGCGCGCGCCGTCCAGGTTCGTCGCGAGGATCTCCTGCCAGTCCTCCTCCCTGTGATCCTGGAACGGTCGCATCCTGGCGATCCCGGCGTTGTTGACGAGCACGTCGAGCCGCCCGTCCTTCTTCGCGATCGCGGCGGCGAGCGTTCGGCACGCGGTGGCGTCTCTCACGTCCAGGCGGTGCGGGATCACGGGCGTGTCGGCCCG
>JBFGDZ010000009.1:0-40603 GCA_041580375.1 Candidatus Polarisedimenticolia bacterium | reverse complement strand
CGTGGCGCGCAAGATGCGGGACGTACGCGCGATTCTGATCAAGCAGCGATCCCTGCGCCGGTTCGCCTACGAGATGGGCACGCTCGCGCACCTCGTCTCCGACACGGCCTTCCCGCTGAACGTCTCGGACGCCGACGAGCGTGAGCCGCTGTACCGGGAAGCCTACCGCCGCTACATCGAGACAAAGCTCGATCGCATTCCCTTCGTCCTGATGCGCTCCCGCTCCGGCGAGCTGGAGGACGGGGACGTCGAGCGCTACATCATGGACAGCGTGCGCCGGGCGGAGCCGAATTACGCGCTGATCGGCCGCGCGTTCCGGGACGACGGATCGCCGGCGTCGGGGAACGCGCTCGACGAGCGCTCCGTGCCGTTCGGCATCGCGTCTCTCGGCTACTCGGAGGCGGTCACGGGGATCGTCCTGATCTGGCGCGGTCTCTGGGAATCGGTCAACGGCGACATGACCGGCACGCCGTTTCTCGACGACTCCGGGGACGAGAAGGCGGCGATCCCGAAGCGGAGGCCGTGATGCCCGTCAAGAAGCGGGCGATCCTGAGCGTTTTCGACAAGACGGGCGTCGTGGATCTGGCGCGCGGCCTCGCCTCGATGGGATACACCCTCCTGTCCACCGGCGGCACCGCCGACGCTCTGCGCGCGGACGGGCTCTCCACGGTCGAGATCTCCCACTACACGGGCCACCCGGAGATTCTCGAGGGGCGGGTCAAGAGCCTGCATCCCAAGGTTCACGGCGGCATCCTGGCCGACACGACGCGCGACAATCATCGCGCCGACCTCGTGCGCACAGGCATCGAGCCGATCGGGCTCGTCGTGGTCAACCTCTATCCCTTCCGCGCCGTCGCGGCGCGCCCGGACGCCCGGCTCGATCAGGTGATCGAGATGATCGACATCGGCGGGCCGGCGATGGTCCGGGCCGCCGCCAAGAATCACGAGCGCGTGGGCGTCGTCGTCGATCCGGCCGACTACGCGCGCGTGCTCGAGGAACTGCGCGCTCACGGCGAGCTGAGGCCCGAGACGCGCCGGCGCCTCGCGATCAAGGCGTTCGCCCACACGGCCTCGTATGACGCCGCCATCCGCGACGAGCTCGAGAGCCGGCTCGGCCCGAGCGAGGACGCGGGCGATGACGTTTCCCCGTTTCCCGACACGCTCCGGCTCGATCTCCGCCTCGTGCGCACCCTGAGATACGGAGAGAACCCCCATCAGCGCGGCGCTCTCTATGCCGAGCAGGGCGCCGGGCCGGGAACGCTCGCCGGCGCCAGGACGGTGCAGGGCGGCGAGCTGTCCTTCAACAACATCCTGGATCTCGATTCCGCCTGGCGGCTGGCGATGGAATTCGACCGGCCGGCCGCAGTCATCATCAAGCACAACAATCCGTGCGGCGTGGCGATTGGCGAGTCCCTGGGCGAGACGTTCGAGAAGGCCCGGCTGGCGGATCCCGTGTCGGCTTTCGGCGGCGTCGTGGCCTTCAACCGCGAGGTCGACGCCCGCGCCGCCTCCGCGCTCGCGGCGCTCTTCCTCGAGTGCGTCATCGCTCCCGGTTACGCGCGCGAGGCGCGGGACATCCTGGAATCAAAGCCGAAGCTGCGCCTGCTCGAGGTGTCGGCCGGCGACCCCGCGTTCGGAGGCCTCGACCTCAGGCGCGTGACCGGCGGTCACCTGGCGCAGGAGTGGGACAGGGCGCTCCGTCCGGTCTCGGAGGCCCGCCTCGTGACGAAGCGGCCGCCCTCGGAGGGTGAGCGGGCGGCGCTGGACCTGGCCTGGAGGGTGGCCAAGCATGTGAAGTCGAACGCCATCGTGCTGGCCCGCGAAGACCGCACGCTCGGCATCGGCGCGGGGCAGATGAGCCGTGTCGATGCGGTGCGTCTGGCCCGGATGAAGGCCGCCGAGGAACCGAAGGGGGCGGCGCTCGCCTCGGACGCCTTCTTCCCCTTCCGTGACGGACTGGACGAGGCCGCCGGTGCGGGAGTGACCGCCGTGGTCCAGCCCGGCGGATCGATCCGGGACGACGAGGTGATCGCGGCGGCGGACGAGCACGGGATCGCGATGGTGTTCACGGGCGAACGCCACTTCCGCCACTGAGGGGGGACCGCGCGGCCGGCCGCGTAAGCGCGCGGCGCGGGCGTGTCAGCGCTGGTCGATCGTCCTGAGCTTGAGGGTTCCCGCGAAGGTGTAAAAGATCCGATCCTTGCTGCGGTTGCGGTACTTCTCGGCGACCTCCTCGATCTTCAGCGCGTCCTGATCACTCGGGTCGATCTGGAGCACCTCGGCGACCTGCTCGAGGGCGCCGCCCGTGTCGCCGGCCTTGAGCGAGACCACCGCCCAGTTATACCACGCGTTGAGGATGTATCGGTCGATGTCGCCGAGACCCTTGTTGCGCGGCAGGCGATAGAGCTTCCACAGGCAGCCCTGGTATTCCTTGTCGTTGAACAGCTTCTTCGCCGAGTCGAACGCATCCTGGAGCTTGCGCTCCTCGTCCAGCTTCATCTGCGCCGCGTCGGAGAGCTCCTTCACCTCGAAATTGACCGGGTCGATCGCCAGCGCCGCCTGGAACGCCGCGCGCGCCTCGCGCCACTGCTTCGCCTGCAGCAGCCGCTCCCCCTCGGCCTTCAGCGCGGCGACCCTGCGGCGGACCTCAACCGGCGACAGCGGCTCCGGCTCGGTCTTGATCTGCTGCGGCGTCAGATCTCCCTCGGGAGGCTCCGGGATCGCCCCCTCCGTCGGGGCCGCGTCCGTCCCGGGAGGGGTCTCGGCCGGCGGGCCGCCGGTGCCGCGCGGCTCACCGGCGGCGGGCTGGTTCCCACCTCCGATCGGAGTCGGGATCGGACCCGGTAGCGTGGCGACCGCATCCTCCGCGGGATCGGCGGGCGGCGGACCCGGCTGGCTCGGCGCCCCGGCCCCGGCGGCGGAGCGGGGCTGGAAGAAGTAGAAATAATAGACGGCCGCTCCTCCCACCAGAAGCAGCATCCCCAGCAGGGCGAACATTCGCGGAACGCGCGAGGGCTCCTTGAACGGGGGCGGGGGCGGGAGCTTCGGTCTCGCCTTGCGCGGCCTCCTGGACGTCTGCGGCCGCTCCGCATCGACGTCGCCCACGGGCGGACGCTCTGAACGCGCGCTCTCGTCCGGCTTCACGGCGGCGGGCGGCGTCTCCCCGCGCTCCACCTCCGGCATCTCCCCCTCGCCCATGGAGGCGAGCGGGATGCCGCCGCCGGCCGGGGCCGCCTGGGTTTCCTCGGGACTGCTGAGATCGGTGTCGAGGAGGGCCATCAGATCCTCGTCGACACCCGCTTCGGGCGTCGGCGCGGCGGTCGCGCCCGTTCCCTTCAGCATGTCGCGTTCGCCCACTTTGAGATTGAGCCGGGTGAGATCCTTCTCCCAGGCGGATGGATCGTCCGGGGGCGCGTCTTCGGGCGAGCCGGGCGCGGCCTCCGGCGGTGCCTCGGCCGCGGCGGGCGGTGACGCCGCTGCGGCCGGCGCGCCGGCCGCGGGATCGGATCGTTCGGCGGGGGGTTTCCCCGCGCCGGGGGCGGGCTGGCTCGGGATCAGACGATCCGTTGGGGGACGGATCGTCTTCGCCTCGACGACCTCCGGCTCCGCGGCGGCCGGAGCCGGGGGTTCCTGCGTGGGGATCGTCTCCGTCGATTCGGGTCCTTCGAGAACGGGCTCCGGCACGCCCGCGAATGCCTCATCGGCCGCGACGCCGAGCGCCTCCAGATCCGGCAGGCCGGGATCGGCGGTCTCGGCCGCGTCGCCGCCAGCGGGATCGGGCTCGGTCGGGACGCCGGACTGATCGAAGGCGGCGTCGAGCGCGGCACGGGCAGAGACATCCTCCTGCGTCGCCGCGGCGTCGCCGTCGCCCGCAGGGATCTCCTGGGTCAGGTCGAGCGGCTCGGACTCGTCGAGGCCTGCGGGAGGGATCGCCGCATCCCCGGGGTCGTTCTCGAGGGTCGAGTCCTCCGCGGGAGAGGTGTCCGCGGGCGGGCGGCCGGGTGTCGAGGGCTGACCCGGCCCCGCGAGATCCTTCAGGTCGTTCACGTTCAACTTCACGGTCATGCCGCCGAGTTGTTCCGCGGCCCGCTCCAGGTTGCTTCCGAGACGGCTCGAGACGCGGGCGAGCAGCTCGCGGGCCCCGCCATGCCCCTCGTCGAGCGCCAGCACCTTGCGGCATTGCGCCTCCGCCTCGGCGAATCGCTCCTGCTCGAAGAGCTCGCGGGCGAGGGTGAAATGCTCCTCGATGAAGGGCGCCGACTCGTAGGCCTGCTGGACCTCCTCGAGCAGGGCCTGCACCTTTTCCGATTTCGGGTGGAGGGGAACGAGACCGCGCGCTCCCTCGAGCGCCTCGGCGTGCTTTCTCTCGGACAGCAGCTGGCGCACGCGCGCGACGCCGAGATCGAGGCGCGCTTCCAGCTCCTCCGGGGAGAGATCGGGGTCCGACGGTTCGGCGCCGTCCGCGGGCGTCTCCGCGGACGGCTCGTCTCCGCCCTGCGCGCCCGGAGGCTCCCAGTCGGCGAGGAGCAACGTGGCCATCCGGATCCCCTCCTGCGCCTTCCGGCTGGTCGGATCCATGGACAGCACCTCCTTCCACGCGGAGATCGCGCCCTGATACTCACCGCTGTGGTAGAGGGAGGAGGCTCTGGAGAGCAGTTCCTGGAGTTTTTCGTCGTCGATCACGTCACCGCTCCGGGGCGGACCGGTCCCCGATCGTCCTCTCCCAATTTATGTCCCGACGGAGGGAAGTCAAATGTCTCGAAGTCTTTACGAGACGCCGGGGCGGGGCGCGGGCCGACGGGGAGGCGGCCCCGGGGGATCGGCCGTCAATCGGCCGACGGCGTCGCGGGGGAACGCAAGAGGATGAGCGCCCGACGCTTACGGTGGCTCCCGGGAGGGGTGCGCCGGGTCAGGAGGAGGCTTTTCCGGCCGACCGGCGGGCCTTTTCGAGCGCTTCCTTCAGGACCGAGATCCCCTCATAGGACGGGTTGATCTCCTCCAGCCTGGAGAACGCCTCGGCGGCCGTCTCGAGGTCCGCTTTCTCACGCAGGCTGACGAGCCCCAGATTGAGCCAGGTCTGCCAGTGCTGCGGGTCGTGCGACAGCGAGGCGCGGAACTCGGCGATCGCCTCGTCCACCCGCTGCAGCTGGTACAGACAGATCCCCATGTCGGTGCGCGCGTTGACGTCGGTCGGATCGACCTCGAGCGCCCGGCCGTAATACTCCACCGCCGGATCGAACATCCCCGCGTCATGGTACAGGTTGGCCAGGCGCACGAGGGCGCGCTGGTTGCGGGGCTCCTTCTCGATCACCGCCTTGAGGCTTCCGATCTCCTCCGTCACGCGGGCCATCAGAGACTCGCCGTCCATGGCTCCGCCGGGAGGAGACGCGCCGCCCGCCGCCATACCCATGTTGCCGGCCGCGGGCACCGGCGCGGCGCGCTGAACCACGCCTGTGTCGTGGACGCCGAAGGCCACGAGATAGCCGATGACGAATCCGAAGAGGATTCCGAAAAAGAGGAAACGAAGTTGTTCGCGATTCATGATCGCACGCTATCACAGGGGTTGCGGCGATTCAAGGAGGCCCGTGTGCTATATTCCCGCGCGTGACGACCGCCGCTACGGCCATCCGGCGCCCGTGGGTCGCACCGTACCCGCGGTTCTCCATCGTGGCCGGAGGCGTGATCGTCGGCGCGTTCGTCCTCGCCGCCGTGGCCGGCCCCGCCCTGCTCGATCTCCTCGGGTACGACCCGTACACGCAGGTGGCGCCCCGATCGATCAGGCCGCCGACGCCTCCCGATCGCGCCCATCCGCTGGGCACGGACTCGCTCGGCCGCGATCAGATGGCTCGTCTGGTCCACGGTGCGCGCATCTCCCTGCAGGTCGGCTTCCTGGCCGAGGGGATCGCGCTGATCATCGGCGCCGCGATCGGCGCGCTCGCCGGCTACGCGGGCGGGCGCACCGACGCCGTCCTCATGCGGCTGGCCGATCTCCTGTTTGCTTTTCCCACGCCCCTCGTGGCGCTGGCGATCATCGCCGCCGTGCCCGAGCCGGAGCACGTCCCGGTTCTTCGATACCTTCCGCAACCCTCGGTGGCGATCGTGTTCCTCGTCCTGGGCGGCATCGGCTGGGCGGGAATCGCCCGCCTGGTCCGCGGCGAGGTCCTCAAGGTCCGCGAGCTCGAGTTCGCCCAGGCGGCCGCCGCAATCGGCGCGCGGGGAACGCGGGTCGTGCTGCGCCATCTCCTGCCGTCCGCGATCGGCCCCCTGATCGTCGTCGGCACGCTCGGCGTGGGGGCGAACATTCTCATGGAGGCCTGGCTGTCGTTTCTCGGCGTCGGGGCCCGGCCTCCCCTCCCGTCCTGGGGCACGATGGTCACCGAGGGGCAGGACTATTTTCTCACCCGGCCGTGGGTCTGCGTCGTCCCGGGCCTCGCGATCCTGATCGTCGTTCTGGGGTTCAATCTGCTCGGGGACGGGATCCGCGATCGCCTCGATCCCCGTCTGCGCCCCGCGGTGGGCTGAAGGGTGGAGAGTCCGTTCATGGAGGAGCAATCCGTGCACCCGTTCTCGAGTTCGAATACCCGCGCCCGGTCCCCGCTCCGAGCCGTCGTCCTCCTCCTCGCCCTCGCGGCGGGCGCCCTCTCTGCGATCGCCGTCACGGCCTGCCGCCGGGATCCGGCCGCGCCGGCCGGCGCCCGGAGCGAGAGCGTCTTCCGGTTCCGGCTGCGCGAGGATCCCCCCACGCTGGACCCGCACCTGGCGACGGACCAGCTCTCCGAGGCGGTCCTGATGGGTCTGTTCCGGGGACTGGTGGAGCTCGACCCGGGGAACCTGCAGATCCGGCCGGCGATCGCGTCGTCCTGGTCGATCTCCGAGGATCGCCGCACCTACACGTTCCACCTGCGCGAGGACGCCCGCTTCCACAACGGGCGCGCGATCACCTCGCGGGACGTCGAGTATTCGCTCATGCGCGCGCTCCGCAAGGAGACGCAGTCGCCGCGGCGCTTCCTCCTGGAGCCGATCGAAGGCGCCTCCGCGTTCAGCGAGGGCCGCAGCCCCGCGGTCAGTGGCATCTCGCTGCCGGACGAGGGGACCGTCGTCATCCGTCTCGATCGGCCCCACGGCCCGTTCCTCAGCCTGCTCACGATGCTCGTCGCGGCGATCGTTCCCCGGGAGGTTTACGAGGACGCGGACCGCGCGTATCTCCGCGCCCCGGTCGGCAACGGCCCCTTCCGATTCTCTCAATGGCGGCAATCGAACTTCATCGAACTCCTGGCGTTCGACGACTATTACGGAGGCCGCCCGCCGCTCGATCGGGTGATCGTGCGGATCATCGAGAACTACCAGAGCGCCCTGCAGGAATATCTGGCCGGCGGCCTGGACAGCCTCGACCAGGTCCCCGACGACGAGGACGCGCCCTGGTGGCCGACGATCCAGCCTCAGATCCGCACCTACCCGATGCTCGGCACCGGTTTCATCGGATTCAATCACGATCTGGAGCCGCTCCGCGGCAACGCGGCGCTGCGCAAGGCGATCAACTACGCGGTCGACAAGAAGTATCTCTGGGACGTCCTGATGCGGAACGGCGACCTTCCCGCCAACTCACTGCTGCCCCCCGGCGCCCCGGCTTACAATCCCGATCTGCCCGGATATCCTCACGATCCGGCCGAGGCCGCGCGCCTGCTGCGCGAGGCGGGGTATCCGGGCGGCCGGGGGCTCCCGCCCCTGGCGCTCTGGATCAACACGAGCGAGGACAACCGACGGCTCGCCCAGCAGATCCAGTCGGATCTGAGGAAGGTCGGCATCGATCTGCAGATCCGCGAGACCGACTGGGCCTCCTACCTGGCGGCGGTCGAGGGGACGCCGGAGCGCCCCGGTCAGGCGCAGTTGTTCCGGTTCGGCTGGTATCTCGACTACCCCGATCCCGACGCCATCCTCCGGCCGCTCCTGCACTCCGCCAACGTCGGCCCGGCGGGGAACTACTTCCGCTACCGCAACCCGCGTTACGACCGCCTGATCGATGAGGCCCTCGACCGGACCGAACCGGAGACCCGGATCCGGCTGTACCGCGAAGCGGAGCGCATCGCCATCATGGAGGACGCCGCCGTGCTGCTTCTCAACTTCTACACGGAGGCCACGCTGTTCAAGCCGTACGTCACCGGCATCGTGGAGAGCCCGCTGGGAGAGTTCCGCATCCCGCTCGAGCGCCTGCGCATCGAGCCGCACCCTTCCTGATCCGCGTGTGACCGCGGGATCCGAGGCGATCGATGACGAGCTACGTCATCCGGCGGTTCCTGAGCCTGGTGCCGGTCCTCCTCGCGGCGGCCACCCTCGTCTGGATCGTCGTGTTCCTCCTTCCGGGGGATCCGGCGCGCCTCATCGCCGGCGGTCGCAGCGCCGACCCTGAAGTCCTGCAGTCGATCCGCGAGGAATGGCACCTGGATTCCCCACCCGTCGTCCAGTACGCCGCCTACCTCGGCAAGCTGGTGCGCGGCGATCTGGGGACCTCGTACGTCCAGCGCCGCCCGGTCTCGGCCATCATCCGTGATCACCTCCCTCCGACGCTGGTGCTCGCGACCGCCGCCGTGCTGATCGCCGCGATCCTGGGGCTTCTGCTCGGCACGTTCGCCGCCTTCTACCGCGGGCGCCTGATCGACACCGCCGTCCTGGCGCTGGCGCTGCTCGGAAGCTCGACGCCCGTCTTCTGGCTCGGCCTCATGCTGATGCTCCTGTTCGCGTCGCGGCTTTCCTGGCTGCCCGTTCTCGGATACGGCATGAACGGCGCGCTTGTGCCGTGGCTCGGGTTCCGGCTGCCGGAATGGGACCATCTCGTGCTCCCCGCGCTCACGCTTTCGCTCGTCTCTCTGGGGGCGATCGCCCGGCTCACGCGCGCCAGCCTCCTCGAAACCGGGGGGGCCGATTACCTGCGCACCGCGTCGGCCAAGGGGGGATCGACGTTCCGGGTGTTCATGCTGCACGCGCTGTCGAACGCCCTGATCCCGGTGGTCACCGTTCTCGGGATCGATTTCGCGGGCATGCTGGGCGGCGCGGTCGCCACCGAGTACGTGTTCGCGTGGCCGGGTCTCGGTAAGACGATCGTCCGTGCGATCGCGCTCCGGGATCTGCCGGTCGTCGAGGGTGGCGTGCTGGTTCTCACGGCCGTCTTCGTTCTGGTGAACCTGCTCGTCGACCTCTCCTACACCTGGCTCGATCCGCGCATCCAACTCGACCGCGCGCGCTGATGCGCGGCACGTCCGACCTCCGATCCGGGCGCTTCCCTGTACAATCGACCCGTCTCCCGGATCGAATCTGGAGGAGGTCGCGCCATGAGCCCGACCGAGAACGCGGCCGCCGGCGACCCGCTGCCGAATCTCTTCGGGGCGGACCGCGAGCGGCTGCGGGACATTCTGGCCCCCATGACGTCGCGCGCGTATCACGCGACACAGATCTATCGCTGGATCTACGCGCGGCGCGAGACCGGATTCGCCGCCATGACCGACCTCCCGGCGGGCGTGCGGGATGCCCTGGGCTCGGGCTACCGCGTGGCGTGGCCGCGTATCGCCTCGGTGTCCGAATCGGGGGACGGATCCCGCAAGTACGCTCTGGCGCTGGACGACGGGCTCCTCGTCGAGGCGGTGTACATCGTTTACGGCGAGCGGATCACACTGTGCCTCTCGTCCCAGGTGGGCTGTCCCCTCGCCTGCCGCTTCTGCCTCACCGGAACCATGGGGCTGGTCCGGAACATGAACGCCGGCGAGATCGCGGGCCAGGTGGTCTCGATCGCCCGCGACCGGGATCTGGATCCGGCCCGCGTCCGCATCGTCTTCATGGGGATGGGTGAGCCTCTGAACAATTACGAGGCGGTGATGGATGCCTTTCGGATCCTGACGGACCGCGAGGGGTTCCGGATCCCGCCGCGCCGCGTGACGCTGTCCACCGCCGGTCTCGTCCCGGGCATCGAGCGGCTCTCCGGCGAAGATCCGCGCCCCCGGCTCGCCGTCTCCCTGGCGGCGGCCCGGGACGACCTGCGCGACGATCTGGTCCCGATCAACAGGAAGTACCCTCTCGCCGCGCTGATGGAGGCCTGCCGCCGATACCCGCTCGCCCCGCGCGACCGGGTGACGTTCGAGTACGTCCTGATCGAGGGCGTGAACGACGCGGACGAGGAGGCCGACCGGATCGCGCGCCTCGTGCGCGGGATGCGGGCGAAAGTGAACGTGATCCCCTACAACGAGACCGGCATCCCCGGATTGCGCACGCCGCCGGCGGAGCGGGCCGTGCGGTTCCGCGGCCGGCTCGAAAAACGGGGGGTTCCGAGCACGATCCGCTGGAGCAAGGGCCGCGACATCTCAGCCGCGTGCGGTCAGCTCGTGACCCGACCCGTTGGGGGACCGTCCGGCGGGGCCCCCGGGACGATCTAGGCCCCCAGGGCCTCGCGCAGGGCGCGCGCGGCCGCGCCCGGGTCGGGCGCCCCGGCGAGCGCGGAGATCGCCGCGACGCCGGCGATCGTTATGCCGGCGAGCTCGCGCGCGGTGTCGGCGTTGATCCCGCCGATCGCCCAGACCGGGATGCGGATCGATGCGGCGATCTTTCGAAGCGCCTCCGCGCCCTGCGGGGGGCCGAAGGCCGCCTTGGACGGGGTCTCGAAGACGGGGCCGAAGAACACGTAGTCGGCCTTCTCCTTCTCCGCCTGACGGGCCTCCGCGAGGGAGTGCACCGAACGTCCCACGAGAAACCTCGCGCCGACGCGCTCACGGACGCCGCGGATCGGCAGCCCGTCCGACGGCAGGTGAACGCCCGCCGCCTTCGCCGCCAGGGCGATATCCAGCCGGTCGTTGATCACGACCTGCGCGCGCGCGCGGGCCGCCTTGAGCGCCGCGATGACCTCCCGGGCGAGTTGGAGGAGCTCACGCCCCGGGAGGTCCTTCTCGCGGATCTGGATCCGGTCGACTCCCCCCGCGACGGCCGCCAGCACGATCTCGCCTGGCGGGCGCCCTCCCATCATCGCGCGATCCGTGACGAGACAGAGGCCGCGAGCGACGCCCGGCCGCGCCGGCCTCATGATCGCCTGACCGCCCGGCAGAACGCAGCGAAGTCACGGCTCGCGACCAGGAGGTGGAGGACGCCGAACGCGGTGACCGCTCCCCGGACGTATCCGCTCAGCAGCAGATCGCGCAACCCGGGAATCTGGGCGAAGTAGGAGTGGGCCCAGAGAAGCGACCAGGGCACCAGGACGAGAAAGATGCCCGCCTCGACGCAATAAAGAAGATAGAAGAATTGGAGCCAGATCCGCTTCACACCGTCCCCCCGGCCGCGCGGGACCTCCCCTTCAAGGTTAACAGATCGCAGCCTCCCCGCGGGCTGCGGGGGGGCGCAATTGACTGCCCGCCTCCTTCTGGTAGAATACCGCTCCTTGCCCGGAATCCGGCCCGCCACGAGGTGATGACGTCCCATGGATCTCCTGCGCCTCGCCTCCGTTCCCTTCGTCAACGCCGAGCCCCTCACCTGGGGGTTCACGAGCGGACCCTTCCGAGGGCTGTTCGAGGTCTCGCACGTGATCCCGTCCCGCATCCCCGGGCTCATCCGATCGGAACGGATCGACGTCGGGCTCATTCCGTCGATCGAATACCAGCGCCTGGACGGCGTGGAGCTCCTGCCGTTTCTGGGGATCGCCTCCAAGCACCGTGCTCGATCCGTGTACCTGGCGTCGCGCGTGCCTCTCGAACGGGTCGCCCGGATCGCGCTGGACGAGAGCTCGAGCACGTCGGTGGCGCTCCTCAAGATTCTGCTGGCGCGACGGGGCGTCGCCCGCGTGACGTTCAGCGAGCGGGCGCCGTCGCTGAAGGAGATGCTGGCGGAGAACGACGCCGCCCTCCTGATCGGCGACGCCGCGCTCGCGAGCGACACGCGAGGACTCTACGTCCACGATCTGGCCGCGGAGTGGTTCGCCCTGACCGGCCTTCCCTTCGTGTTCGCCCTCTGGGCCGTGCGCGCGGGCGTCATTCTGCCGGACGGCATCCGGCCTTTCATGGAATCGCGCAGCATGGGGCTGGCGAACGTCCCGGCGATCGCGCGATCCGCCGCGGAGCGGCTCCGGCTTCCCGCCGCGGCCATCGAGGAGTACCTGCGCGTGAACATCCACTACCATCTGGGGACGGACGAAGTGAGGTCGCTTGATCTCTTTCACCGCGAGGCGCGTGAGCTGGGGCTCGTCCGGGAGCACCGGCCGCCCCGCTTCCGCGACGCCTCCGAGCGGGAGCCGGCCCCGGCCGGAGGAAACCGGTCATGACGGCGCGGCGCACGTCGGCGGCGGCGGCGACCGTCCTCGACCATGCGATCGACGGGGAGAGGATCTCCGCCGGGGACGCTCTTATCCTGATGCGCGAGGCGGCCCTGATCGACCTGGCGATGGCGGCCGACGGTGTGCGCCGCCGCCACCATCCTGAGCCGATCGTCACCTACATCGTCGACCGGAACGTCAACTACACGAACGTCTGCGTCGTGCGCTGCTCGTTCTGCGCCTTCTACCGCGACCCCGGCCACCCTGAGGGATACCTGCATTCGAAGGAATCGCTTTTCGAGAAGATCGAGGAGACCCTCGCTCTCGGCGGAACAGGCATCCTCATGCAGGGCGGGCACCACCCCGACCTCCCGGTCGGATGGTACGAGGACCTGCTGCGATCGATCCGCGGGCGCTTTCCCGCCCTTCACATCCACGCCTTCTCGCCGCCGGAGATTCATCACATATCGCGGGTCTCGGGCCTGTCGATCGAGGACGTGCTGGTCCGGCTGAAGTCGGCCGGCCTGAACAGCATTCCGGGCGGGGGGGGCGAGATTCTCGTCGACGAGGTCCGGCGGCGCATCTCCCCTCTCAAGACCTCGTCCGCCGAGTGGCTCGAGGTGATGGAGACGGCGCACGGCCTGGGGCTGCCGACGACGGCGACCATGATGTTCGGCCACGTCGAGTCTCATGCGGATCGGGTCACGCACATGGATCGGATCCGCTCCCTGCAGGACAGGAGCCTGGCGCGGGGCGCGCGCGGCTTCACCGCGTTCATCTCCTGGACCTACAAGGTCGAGAACACCGCGCTCGGCGGGCGCGAGGTGAGCAGCGTGGAGTATCTCAGGACCCAGTCGGTGTCCAGGATCTTCCTGGACAACATCCCGAACATCCAGTCATCCTGGGTCACCCAGGGCAAGGAGATCGGACAGGTGGCCCTGAAATTCGGCGCGAACGACATGGGCAGCACGATGATCGAGGAGAACGTCGTGCGGGCCGCCGGTGCCCGCGGCTGCACGACGCGCGCCGAGATCGAGCGTCTGATCCGGGAGGCCGGGTACGTTCCCCGCCAGCGAGACACGCTCTACAACCTCGTGGCCTGAGAACCGCCGCCTCGGCGGAGTCCGGGCGCCGGCACCGGCCCGCGCGTGACCTCCGGGCTGCTCGCCGGGATTCTCGTCATCGCGGGGATCCTCTTCGCCATCATCGCCGCCGTCGGCACCGTCCGGTACCGCATCACCGGGACGGGGCTCGAGGTCCTCGTTCTCGGGAGGATCGTGAGGCGCATCCTCCTCAGCGACATGGAGGAGGTCCACCGTCGCGGCGCCCTCGTGCGCGAGAGCTGGGCGGGGCCGAGGTTCTGGAACGCGGTGATCATCCGGCGGCGGTCGGGCTGGATCCGAAACGTCGCCATCAGCCCCGACGATCCAGAGCGGTTCGCCACCCGGCTGCGCGAAGCGATCGAACGGAGCGCGAGGGGCGACTAGGAGTGCGTCCCCGTATCACGCCGTGCCGCGACCGCGGCCTTCCCCCGCCGTCGCGACCGACGAGGAGGCGATCGTCTCGGGGCTCGCGGCGGGATGGGCGGCGCCGCCGTGCCAGTGCCCGGGGATCGGCACGCCGCAATCCGGACAGGTGCCGGCCGATGTGATCCGGTAGTCCCGGATGCGGTAGCCGACGCGGGCGACCACGACGGCGTCGCAGGCGTGACAGCGCGTGCTCTCCCAGTCCGCCACACCTCCCGGGATGTTCCCCGCATAGACGTATCGCAATCCTTCGCGCCGGCCGATCTCGGCGGCGCGAAGCAGGGCGACGGCCGGTGTGTCGTCGGGGCCGGTCATCTTGTAGTCCTTGTGGAACGCCGTGACGTGCCAGGGGATGTCCGGAGAGACGCCGGCCAGGAAGCGCGCCACGTCGGTGATCTCCTCGGACGAGTCGTTGAAGCCGGGAACGAGGAGCGTGACGATCTCGATCCAGAAACCGAGACGCCTGAGCTCGACGATCGTGTCAAGAACGTTGCGCAGCGTTCCGCCCAGGGTCCGATAGGTCCGGTCGCGGAACGATTTGAGATCGACCTTGTAGAGCGCGACCCACGGACGCAGGTACTCGAGAACCTCCCGTGTGCCGTTGCCGTTGCTGATGTAGGCGCAGAGAAGCCCCCGCCGCTTCGCCTCGCGAAAGATCGCGACGGCCCATTCGGACGTGATGAGGGGCTCGTTGTAGGTCGAGGCCAGGACCCGCGCGCCGCGCCGCACCGCCAGGTCCGCGAGATCGGCCGGCTTCACGGACTCTGGCATCGCCACCGCCTGCGGGTCGCGAAGCGCCTGCGACGTGATCCAGTTCTGACAGTAGCCGCAGTGAAGATCGCAGCCGAGCATGCCGAACGACAGCGCGTCGACGCCCGGCAGGACGTGGAAGAACGGCTTTTTCTCGATCGGGTCGCACTGGAGCGCCCCCACGTATCCCCACGGGACGCGCAGCCGACCTCCCTCGTTGAACCGCACCTTGCAGACGCCGGGGCGTCCCGGAGGAATGAAACAACGGTGGCCGCAGGCCAGACAGCGCACCGCCCCGTCCGGCTCCGGGCGGTGCAGCTCCCCGTCCCGCGTCAGCTCATGGAGCATCTCCCCGAGGGGTCGCGCGCCGTCTGCCATGCACGCCTCGATCACGGCCCGCTCCGATTGTTGCGCGGGGGACCGTCCGATCAAGTATAGCGCCAGACCGCTTCTCAGTGAGATCCCTGATCATATTTTTAGGGATTGAAATCATGCCCTGAGATTGCTAACCTTGCTATTGCACCATCGGTCACTCGCCGCCGCACACAATCGAACCCGATCCGTCTCCGCCGGACGGGGGCCAACCGGTTCCCGGCTGACTGGAGGTGTCCGGTATGACGCCCGACAGCGCGGCGCTTGGAATCCTTATCCTCGTGATCCTCGTTCTGACGGCCGGTGCCGGCATCGTCCTGCGCAGGCTCTCCCGGCTTCATCTGCGCCGCTCGGTCCTCGTGCACGTTGAGCCGACTCACGCCTGGCGCATCGTGTCCGATCTGCCGCGGCTTCTCTCGGCGCACGGAAGGGCGCGCGATCGGGCCGCACTCGATGAATGGCGCCGGGTCGAGGGGAACGGCGAGGAGGCCGGCTCGGTCTGGCTCGGCCGCAGCCGGGACGGCGACTGCTGGGTGGAGCTGCAGGTCGTCCGGCGCGCGCCGTCCGCGGAGCTGACCTTCCGCCTGCTCCGCGATTCCCGCGGAACGCAGGAACTGCTGAGGCACCACCGGGCGTCGCTGACGCTCAGCGAGACGCGGCGGGGGCACACCAAGATCACGTGGGAGCTCGTGGCGCGCCTGCGAGGGCTCCGTCTTCCCATGCTGCGCATCGTCTCGCCCTCGGCGCTGTACGGCCGCCTCATGGACATCGGACTCCGATCGATCAAGTCGGATATCGCGGCCGTCGGGGACGAAGTCCATGACGGCGCGCACGCGCCGGCCGGAGCCGCCGCGCCGGTCCCGGCCGGGACCTCGCCGACCATGCCTCCGTCGCCGCCCATCGACCCGTCCCGATCCGCTCGGCCGCCCAAGGCGACGCTCTGACGGCGCCGCGCCCGGAGGACTCACCCTTCCGCGCGTGCTATCATCCGAAATCGATGCGAGGGAATCCTTCGATCGTCCCGCCGGTGGCGCCGCTCCGATCCCGCGCTCTCACCGTCGCGCTCGCCGCTCTGCTGCCGGCCGCGACGGCGCTGGCGGGTCCGGGCGACGCCCGCGCCGCGGCACGCGCGAAGCGCATCGCTCCCGAGGGAGGCGCCTCCGTGGCGGGGCTGGTCCTCGAGGTGCGCGAGGATCGTCTGCTCGTCGCCGGCGTGGAGCCCGGTTCTCCCGCCGCCGCCTCCGGCGTGCTGCCGGGCGACCGAATTCTGATCGTGAACGACGTCAGCCTGATCGACCTGCAGCCGATCGACGCGCGCGCGGCGCTGGAGCTCATGTCCGGCGGCCCGGCCGGGGAGATCCGTCTCCTCGTCGGCCGTGGCGCGGGCACTCTCGGCGTCGTTCTGCCCCGGCGGACGCCGGCCCCGCGGCCGGATCGGGGGCCCCGGGCCGAGCCGCCGGAGATCGGCGGCGAGGCTCCCGCTTTCAGCGCCGGCGATCTCCGGGGCGTCGAGGTGCGTCTCGCCGCGCTGCGCGGGCGTCCCGTGTTGATCGATTTCTGGGCCAGCTGGTGCCCCCCGTGCCGCGGCACCGCGCTGACCGTCCGCAGGCTCGCGGCCGAGTACGGCGATCGGCTGGCGATCGTCGGAGTCAGCCTCGACGAGGATCGCCGCGCGTACGAGGCATTCGTCTACAATCACCATCTGCCGGGCCACCAGATCTTCGACGGCGGCTGGGACGGACCGGTCGCTTCGCGCTATGGCGTCGCCGCGGTCGGCATCCCGTACGGCGTGCTGGTGGGCGAGGACGGTCGCGTCGTCGCCCGGGGGAGTTCGCTGTCCGTCATCGAGGCCGAGATCGCGCGCCGCCTGGGCGGCGCGTCCGCGAGGGCGGAGTGACGGCGGAGCGCCGGTCCCTGGTCTCGGTCCCGGACGCGGATCTGATCGGCCCGCTGAAAGCGGGAGACGAGCAGGCGTTCGAGGAGCTGCTGCGCCGGTTCGAGGGAAAGGTGTACGGTCTCGCGCGCTCGGTCACGCGCAACGAAAGCGACGCGCGGGACGCGCTTCAGGACGCCTTTCTGAGCGTGTATCGCAAGATCGGTTCTTTCAAGGAGGAGTCCAGCCTGTCCACCTGGATCTACCGCATCGCGGTGAACGCGGCCCTGATGAAGGTGCGGCGGAGGCGGGACGATCGCGTCGTCTCGCTCGAAGAGGCCATGCCCCGGTATGATGAGCGGGAGCACCGCGTGACCGGGGATCCGGACTGGTTTCCGAGGGGTGACGAGGCGCTCCTGCGCCGGGAGCTGCGGGAGGTGATGTCGGCCGCGATCAAGGACCTGCCCACGGATTACAGGGCCGTGTTCGTGCTCCGGGATCAGGAAGGGCTCGACACCCGCGAGGTGGCCTCGATCCTCGAGCTGAGCGTGCCGGCGGTGAAGTCGAGACTGCACCGGGCGCGACTCTTTCTGCGCGAGCGCATCCAATCCTACTGGCGGGACGCGGGACGGTGCCCGAGTCCGCAGCCGGCCGATCGCTGAGGAACGGAATGGAGACCTGCAAGGACATCATCGAGCTGTTGAGCGACTATCTGGACGGCGACCTGCCGGCGAAGACGACCCGGGCGTTCGAATCGCACATGAAGGGCTGCCCTCCCTGCATGGATTTCCTGGACAGCATCCGCGACACCCGGAATCTCGCGTCGTCGCTCCGCTGTGAGGCGATCCCCGAGGAGGTCAAGCGATCGCTGCGGGATTTCCTGAAGCGCGAGTGCCGGGGCGGTCGATCCTGACGCCGCGAGGCCGGCTCCGCGCGCGCGCGCTCGTCGTTCCGGCCGCCGTCCTCCTCGTCGCCGCCGCGCACCTCAGCGCCCCTCTCCTCGCGTCCGACCTCGGCGATCCCTTCGCCCTGCGCAGCCAGTTCCCTCTGCATCTCCTGTTCCTCGAGCCGACGCCACGGAGCGCCCGTCTGCTCGCGCGAGGCGAGCGCCGGATCGCACTGCGCGCGACCTACGAGAACACTCACGCGGCCTCCGACGCCCTCGTCGACCTGATGCGCGCCGACGATTTCGCCACCTACGACGGAGTGGTGACCCGGCCGCTCCTCGAAGCGGTGGCCGCCGGCTCCCCCGGCGGGACGGCCTATTTCGTGGACGGCGAGACCGCGCGGGTCGTGTTCGACATCGCGTACTCGCCGGCCGAGCGGTTGGAGGTCGACGTGGAGATCCCGTTCCTGATCCACACGGGAGGGTTTCTCGACTCGATCATCGACGAGTACCACGAGACCTTCGGACTGCCGGACGGGGGGCGCCCGGGATTCCAGGTCGATCGCTCCGTCTCGGGATTCGTGACCGGGACGACATCGGTCTACGTGGAGGGGGATCGCGGGGGCGCCCGCCCGGGCGACGTCGTGCTGACGGGGCGCGCCTCGCTGCTGCGCGGGGGGCCGCGCGGACCGGAGTTGTCCCTGTCGATCTCGGCCAAGCTCCCCACCGGAAATCCGGATCGCCTGGACGGGAGCGGCTCCGCCGACTTCGGGGCGGCGCTCGCGTTCTCGGTCGATCGGGGCCGATCGACCGTGCACGCCGGGTACGCCTATTCCGTGCTGGGATCGTGGGATCCGGCCCCCTCGTTTCACCCGAGGAACTCCCACAGCCTGTACGCCACCTACGCCTTCGCGGCGACCGGCCGGATCGGTCTGATCGGGCAGATCCTCCACGCCCGGGGGCCCTTCGTGGCGCGGGCCGGGAGCGATCTGGGACGGTCCACGACCGAAATCGCCCTCGGGCTGCGGCACCGGACCGCTGGCGGCATCCTTTATGAATGGGCCGTTCTGGAGAACCTCGGGCAGCACCTCAATACGTCGGATGTCGGAGCGTATCTGGGGCTCGTTCTGCCCCTCGGCGGGTCCGCGTCGACGCGAGGACTGTCGCCATGAACTCCATAAATGGCTGTGCATCAGCCAGTTGCCGTCAATCTCGGCGTGCCGAACGAGCGGTTCCCGGGCTGAGGCGAACCCGCGCGGCGGGGGTCTCTGACCTAGGGCTTCCCCCCACATATGCGTTGCCGCTCTGAACGGGTCGCCGTATAATGCCTGAAACTCAATTACGGCGCGGCTTTCGCGGGACTCTCCATTCCGCTGATGAGGTCGGGGCCGGGCGGAGATCGATCGTGGGTCCACTGGACAAGAAGGTCATCGGCGAGCGCATCAAACTGTTGCGGAAAACCAAGGGGCTCCGGCAGTGGCAGATGGCGGAAAAGCTGTCCGCCACGCAGCCGGCCATCCACAAGTACGAGAACGGCATCCTCCCGGAGGTCAAGAGGTTGCTGGAGCTCGCGCGCATCGGCAATACGTCGGTGGAGTGGATCCTGACGGGGCGGCACTGGGACAACGGATCCACCGAGATGGCCCGTCTCGACCGGTCGATCTACGAGCTCGCCACGCAGCTGAATGCGCTGACCGCCGAGGACCGCAAGATCCTGTCCGATGCCCTGGGGATCATCTCTTCGGCGGTCGCCTCGATCCGCGACCGGGCGGCGGCCGAGCCGCGCGAGCTGGGGGATCTGGAGCTCGCGCGCGCCATCAAGTCGTTCGAATCGCGCACACGGGAGCTCCTGACGGCGGCGCTCGCCGTCTACGACGCCGTGGTCACGACCCTCTCCAATTCGAAGGTCCGGGAGCTGCACGCCTTCGGACAGGATACGGACGACGTCGTCAGGCCGGGCCGACCCTCGCGCATTCCCCCGCTGCACAAGAACGCCGGCTGAGAGGCGGAGTCTCCGCGACGCGCGCCGGCGGTGGATCCGCCCGGACGTTTGACAGCGGTTCCGGACGGAGCGTAGCCTACCGCGCATGGATCTCTTCGGATCCCGATCCGGACCGGACGATGGAGACCGGGACGAGCCGCAAGGAACCCGGCCTCTCGCGGACCGGATGCGCCCCGCGACCCTCGACGAGGTGCTCGGCCAGGATGATCTGATCGGTCCCGGCCGGCCGCTCCGATCGGCCATCGAGCGGGATCGCGTCCACTCCATGATCCTGTGGGGCCCGCCGGGTTCGGGCAAGACGACGCTTGCGCGTCTCATCGCGCGCCTCACACGGTCCCGGTTCATCGCCTACAGCGCCGTGCTCTCCGGCATCCGGGAGATCAGAGACGTGATGCAGGCGTCGGCACGCTCCCTTCGCGCCGAGGGCCGCCGCACGCTTCTCTTCATCGATGAGATCCATCGCTTCAACCGCGCTCAGCAGGACGCCTTTCTGCCGCATGTCGAGAAGGGCACGATCACGTTGATCGGGGCCACGACGCAGAACCCGTCGTTCGAGGTGAACGCGGCTCTGATGTCGCGGTGCAGCGTGCACGTCCTCCGCGCGCTTTCGACGGAGGAGATCGTCGTTCTGCTCCGGCGCGCCCTCGCGGACCCTCGCGGTCTCGCGGAGATTCCCGCGCGGGCCAACGACGGGGACCTCGCCTACCTGGCCTCCCTGTGCGGCGGGGACGCGAGGCGAGCCCTGAACATCCTCGAGCTGGTCGTGAGCTCCACCCGCCCGGACGAGGCGGGGGTTCGGACCATCGCCCGCGGCGCGATCGAAAGCGCCATCCAGCGCGCCCCGCTGCGGCACGACCGATCGGGCGATGCGCACTTCGATCTGATATCGGCCCTTCACAAGTCTCTCCGCAACGGCGATGCCGATGCCGCGCTCTACTGGCTCGTGAGGATGCTCGAGGGAGGCGAGGATCCTCTCTACATCGCCCGCCGGATGGTTCGCTTCGCCTCCGAGGACGTCGGCAACGCGGATCCCCGGGCGCTCTCCATCGCACTGGCGGCCAGGGACGCGTACGATTTCCTCGGAGATCCCGAGGGCCGTCTGTCGCTTCTCCAGGCTGCGGTCTACCTCGCCGCCGCGCCGAAGAGCAACGCCGTGCACGAGGCCTACGAGAGGATCCGCGACGATCTCCGCACCGGCGCGGAACACCCGGTCCCGATGGCGCTGCGCAATGCCCCCACGGCTCTGCTCGAGTCCCTGGGCCACGGCCGGGGGTACGAGTCGGCCCACGAGTCCGAGCATGGAACGACCGGGATGGAATGTCTTCCCGAGGGGCTCCGCGGCCGCCGGTACTATCGCCCGCGTCCGGTCGGCGAGGAGGCGGCGCTGGCCCGGACGCTGGAGTCACTCGAGGCTGCGCGGAAAATGCTGCGCTCGCAGCGGCGCGGCGCGAAGACGACTAGCCGCCCGCCGACGCGCCCGCCGCGGCCCTGACGAGCGAGTAAGTCGCGTCCTTCTGCGGGCACGCCTCGCACATGGGGAAGATGGTCCCCTCCAGCGCTTCCAGCGTGGTTTCGCGGCCGGCCGTCTCGCAGCCGCGGCACCGGTAGAGACCCGGCACCCGGCACTTCTCCCCGCTCTTCCAGGTCTTCGAGGAATTCATGAAGCGCTCCGCGAATCGGCCGCCTATTCTGGCAGAGGAGCCGCCGGCTGTCAAAACGAGGGCCGGCGCCCCGCAGGGGGCGCCGGCCCGATAAGAATTGAGGGGTGACCGCAGCCACCCCTCGTCAGGCTGATTCGAAGAACGGGAGCCTACTTCTTCTTCTTCCCCTTCTTCTTCGCCTTCTTCTTCGAAGCTTTCCTTCGTCTCTTGGCTATGATCCCTCACCTCCCTTCCAGCCTGGTGTGCGATTTGGTGGTGGATGTGCCTTCATCAGGGGCGCTGCCCCTCCGGTGATTCGATCCGATCGCGGTCGGCGCCGCGACCGGAACGCCCGCGATCACGGATCGACATGTCGGTTCTGAAACGTCGCCGGTTCGAGGGCGGTCGACGGAGCGCGGGTCTGATGGATGGGATCGAACTGGGCCCGTGATTGCTCGCTGTTGAAAACGGCCATCGTGTCATTCCCTGACTACCGCGCCGTTTCACTTCATCGCGATTTCGATCGCGTGGTGTCCGCTTCGATCGGATCGCCTTCCGGGTCTCTCGACGCGAACTTCGATCGTCAATCGACGATCGATCACGCCGATGTCAGAAATCTATAACATGAAGAAGATCGGGTGTCAATAGATCGCGCGCGAAGATCCGCGAAAAAAATCCGAAGCCCGCTCCGGACATTTTCGATCGCGGTCCTCGCGATCACCGGGTGCCCTTCGATCGCATCGCGTCTCCCCGGGGCCGGATCGCGTCCGCGCCCCACGGGACGCCGCATCGAGTTCAATGGAGGATGCCGATGCCCGCAACGCCAACCGTCCGCGGTGATGCGGTCTCCGGATGTCGACCCGCTTGACCCGGGGGGCATGATCACGCTAGCCTTTCACCGTCACACCGGAAGGGGTCTCTCCTGCCCCTGCATCTGAAACGGCCAAACCCTTGACCGAAAGACATCGACACCGCGGCGGCCGAACGGGCCGCCACGAACCGGGACGACCCGGAAACGTTCATCGCTCTCATGCCGATCGCGATCAGCGATCCGGCGACGCCGGCTCCGGCGCGCGGACAGGCGGCTCGTGGAACGGGCAGGGACCGCGCAGGGGACGGGGCCGCAGGCGCCGGTGGCGCGGGCATCACCAGGGACGCGGCCGCCAGAGAGGTGCGCCCGGCGAGCGGGGCGGCCACGGCTCCGGTCAGCAGCACGGGCCGGACACGGGAGCCGCTCCTGGAGCGGGAGAATCGGTCCGTTCATGGTCCGAGGAAACCGCGCGAGGGGAGACCTTCGCCGCCCGGGGCGTTCTGGAGGTTCTGCGCGACGGCGGCGGCTTCCTCCGGCAGCCGGAACGCAGCTACCGCGTGGGACCCGACGACATCTTCGTTCCCGCGTCGATTCTCTCCAGCCTGGCGAGCCGCGATCGGCGATCGAACGGTCTGGGCCTCGAGGGAAGCGAGATCGAAGGACAGGCGAGCGGACAGGTCCCGGCCGCGGATGCGCGCGCGGGAGAGACGGCGCGCAGGGCCGGACACGGACGCGGCGGGCGCGGACGCCAGAAGGCCCGCCGCGGCGGCGGGCAGCACCCGCGGCTCGTGAAGATCGAGAGCGTCAACGGTGTCACGCCGGAGACGTTCGCCGAGCGCCGATCCTTCTCGACGCTGACCTCGGTCGATCCGTTCGAGCGCATCAGGCTGGAGACCGAGCCGAAGGAGCTCTCCACCCGCGTCATCGATCTGCTGACCCCGATCGGCAAGGGACAACGGTGTCTGATCGTGGCCCCGCCGCGGGCGGGCAAGACGACGCTGCTGCAGAAGATCGCCGGCGCCATGTCGCGTAATCACCCCGAGATTCACCTGATCGTCCTTCTCGTGGACGAGCGCCCCGAGGAGGTGACCGACATGAAGCGCAGCGTCCGCGGAGAGGTGATCGCCTCCTCGTCGGACGATTTCGCCCGCAATCACGTATCCGTCGCCCGCCTCGTTCTCGAGCGCTCGCGGCGTCTCGTGGAGGTCGGCCGGGACGTCGTGATCCTGCTCGACTCGCTCACCCGGCTCGCAAGGGCCCATAACACCGCGACGCCGGGTACCGGCCGCACCCTGAGCGGGGGTCTGGACGCGCGGACGATGGAGCAGCCGCGGCGGCTCTTCGGAGCCGCGCGCAAGGCCGAGGAGGGCGGCAGCCTGACCGTCATCGCGACCGCTCTCGTCGACACCGGCTCGCGGATGGACGATGTCATCTTCCAGGAGTTCAAAGGAACGGGCAACATGGAGCTCGTCCTCGATCGCTCGCTGTTCGAGCAGCGCATCTACCCGGCGGTCGACATCGCCCGCTCCGGCACACGCAAGGAAGAGAAGCTGTTCTCGAAGGAGGACCTTCCCTGCGTCCACAAGCTGCGCCGGGCGCTGTTCGAGCTCAAGCCGCGCGACGCGATGATGAAATTGCTCGAAAGGCTCGCGAAGTACCCGACGAACTCCGAATTTCTCCGCGCGCTCGCACCCTGAAAGAGATTCGATCGCGTCCCGCATGGAGGCCGTCGCTCCGAAGGCGGACGCGCTCCCCGCAGTTTTGATCCCGGTTCCGCGTTCAGAGACTGTTGAGGTAGGACTGCAGCTTTCGCCTGTCGCGATCGTCGAGGTGAGTGAACTGCAGGGCGATCTCGAACCGCCGGGGGGCGGGCGCTGACGGATTCTCGCTGCACCGGATCACCTGAGCCTCGGCGGCGATCGACTCGGGTTGCGCCAGGTCACCGCCCTCGAGCGTGAAGTGCACCCGCAGCGCCGTCCCGAGCGCGATCGCGCGTTCGCCGGCGCACCGCGCCCCCCCCACGCTGATGTCGATCGTGACGAGCTCCAGGTCGGCGGTCTCGCCGGGCAGCGAGTGCAGGCGGACCTCCAGCGAGGCGCGCGATCGGTGGTAACGTCTCTTTTCGATTCCCGCGTCGGTCATGAAGGACTCATCCGCGGCGTCGGGGCCCGCCATCGCGCTTCCGGATCGAACCGATCGACCGACCGCGCATCCCGTCAGTTGCGAGCGATCGTGTGCCTCTCGCGGCCGTGCCGCTCGATGCGGGCCGCGAGCACGGCCTCCGGAATGCGCTCCAGGGTCAGGCGGACGGTGCGGCTCTCCTCGCCCCGCTCGAGCCCGATGCTGAGGCGGGTGCCGATCCGGAAACCTTTCGTGAAAATCGCCTCGAGGCGCTCCTCGTTCAGCTTCGACAAGGTGATGCCGTTGACCGACACGATGACATCACCGGACTTCAGGCCGGCGAGATCGGCGGGGCTGCCGGGGAAGACCCGCCCGACGGTGATCGTGCTGTCATCGTTGCGGGATTTCTCCTCGATCCCCGACCATCCGCGTTCCTGGAACATCTCCCGCATGGCGGCGGCGCAGTCCGCGGCCTCCTTCGTGCATCGTGAGTGCCCGGCCAGCGCGGGTGTCACGCACGCCAGCCCGACCATCAGACCCAGCACCGCCGCAGGAACGTTCCGACTGAAACGCATGCCGGCACCTCCTTCGTGGGGAAGGGCGGAAGGCGCTCAGGGACCGCCTCGCCCGATCCGGGTCCGATCCTGTTCGCATCGGCCCGGCGTCGCATCCTAACACGGATCCCGCCGCGCGGTTCCAGCCGGCCCGTTGGCGGCGGGGCAACTCCGGCGCGGCGCCGATCCGGCGCGTCCCTCAGCGACGCGCGGACGTCGCTAGAGGACGGCCCAGTACCAGTAGATCAGCGGCGCGATCGCGATCCGGTACCAGGCGAACGGACGAAGCGTGAAGCGCCCGAGCATCGCGAGGAAGAAGCGCAGCGCCGCCCACGCCGAGATGAACGCCACGAGGAAGCCGACGGAGAACGGGACCAGGTCGGACGGTGTGAGGAGGCTCCAGCTGCGCAGGAGATCGTACGCCGTCGCCGCCGCCATGATCGGCACGGCCGCGATGAAGGAATAGGTCGCGGCCGTTCGACGCGACACGCCGCACAGGAGCCCGCCCGCGATGGTGGCCGCGGATCGCGAGACTCCGGGCCAGAGCGAGAGGCACTGGAACAGGCCGATCTGGAGCGCCGCGCGGGACGTGAGACCGTCGAGGTCGCTGATCCGGTCCGGTGGACGGAAGCGTTCGGCCAGCAGAATCCCCACGCCGCCGGCCAGCAGGGCGAAGGACACGGTGACCGGGCCGAAGAGATGGTCCTTGATGACCCCATGCAGCAGCGCCCCGGCGACGAGCGCCGGAACGGTCGTGATCGCGAGCAGCCGGATCCCCCTCGCTCCGGCGAACCCCTCGTTTCCGGAGGGACGCAGAAGCCGCGCGAAGCGATCTCTCTGCTGCGCCACGACGGCCAGGATGGCGCCCAGTTGGATGACGATCTCAAACGTGGCCGCGCGCCCGCCCTCGTACCCCAGGAGCCTCCCGACGACGATGAGGTGCCCCGTGGAGGAGACGGGAACGAACTCGGTCAGCCCCTCGACGATTCCCAGCAGCATGGCGATGACGACGTCGCTCATGGCGGCGCAGATTATCCGAGGGAGTGCGCGGTTGCAAGGGGAGCCGATCGATGCGCTGCTTCACGCCGGCACGGAACCGATCAGGCGGATTCGAACAGTCGGGGCCGATTCCGATCGGTGACCCTAGCGGGGGCCGACCGGAGTCGGGACGTCTTCGATGGCCGCCCGCACCGGAAAGCGGATCTCCTTGTCCCGGGTCCTCTTGAGTCCGGTGATCTCGACCAGCACACCGTGCCACGCGATCGGCTTGCCGGATGGATCGCGCACGAGCACGGCCTCGTCCCGGAACCAGCGGTATTCACCCCACCGATCGCGCAGGCGATACTCGAGCGTCGCGAGCCCGCGCCGGCGGACGGCGGAATTGGCGAACGTCGCGAGGCGGTCGGCGTCCGCGGGATGGACGATCTCCATGGAGAATCCCGGGGAGTTCATGAACTGCTCTCGAGTGTATCCGAGGATCGTCTTCACCTGCGGATTCACATAGATGGTCTGGAACGGCGCGAACACCTCGCAGGTGTAGACGATCGCCGGGATGTGCTCGATCAGACTGCGCAGCCGCCCCTCGGTCTCGGTCAGCCTGCTCAGCAGCTTCGCGTTCTCGATCGCCACCGCGGCCAGCCCGCCGAAGTGGACGGCCAGCTCCACCTCGTCCTTCATCCAGGATCGCCCCGGGAGCGCGCGCAGGTGCAGCAGCCCGAACGGGATGCCGCGCGACATGAGCGGTATGTAGGCCGCCCCGCGGTCACCGGAGCCCCCGCCCTTCGCCCGGCCGGATCGCGGACGATTCCGGGCAGGCGTCGTGACCAGCACGCGGCCGCGCCTGAGCGCCGCGCGCGCGTCCTTCAGTTCCCGCTCCGTCATCTCCCGTTCCGCTGTCCGCACGCGTCGCTTCCTGGCGCCCCGGGCGACGACGTACAGGCGGCGGTCGAACCGGTCGACGAGCAGGAGGCCGGCCGTCTCCAGTTCCATGATCCGGACCGGCACGTCGACGACCTTGCGGTAGGTCTCGTCGAGCCGCGACACCTGAACGATGTCGAGCAACTCATCGCAGAGGCGCTGCAGTTTCTGATAGCGCCTCTGGAGGCTCTGGTGGGACGGGTTATGCGCGGATGATGGCAATCGCGATGTCCCTCTCGTCAGCCCGAGCGGGAACCGGTGCGCCGGAGCAGCAGCGATCCTTTTGTACTGTAGGGTCGGGGGTCTGTCAACCAGAAAGGGTGCGAAAAAGCACGAACCCGGCGTGCCGCTCAGGGAAACCCGGACCTTCGCGGCGCGCGCTGCTCAGGAGCCGCAGAAGTCGAAGGCATGGGGACGCACGGCGGCGGCGCAGACCGCCTGCAGGAACTCGACCGCGCGGGGATGATCGACCGACCGCGCGAGCGCCTCGAGGGCTTCGCGGATGCGGATTCCCCAGGAGAGTTGCCGCGGGCCGCGGTAGGTGCCCTGCGCCAGACCGATGAGATCGCATGTCCGATCCCGCCAAATCAGAAGCGGGGATCCGCTCTCGCCGGAGACCAGGCCGATGTCGAGAACGAACGATCGTTCGGCGCTCGCCACGGCGGCCGTCTGGGAGGTGCCGCGGAGCGCCGCGACCGCCGCGGGGCGGACGAGGGGGCCGGCGGAGGGATCGCGCTCGACGAGAAGGAGACTCTCACCCAGCCTCAGGGCGTCGCTGTCACCGATGGAGCATGGCAGGTCGGGTGCGTTGATCTCTTCCGGCAGCCAGAACAGGGCCACGTCGGCCTCATCGGAGCGCGCGAGCGGGCGCAGTCGAACGCGGCCTTCGGGGAGCATCAGGTACGTCGCTTCCTCGAGCCTCCGAGCGGAGCGATAGCGGGCTGGCTCGGTGCCCGAGGCGCGCAGTCCTTCGCGGAAATTATCCCACGCGGTGACGTGGGCCACCGTGAGGACGAAGCGCTCGAACAGAATCGTGCCGCTTCCCTGCAGCGTCACGGTGCGGGGCTCCGAGTGGCGCGGCCGTCCGGCGATCAGGACCTCCGTCGCCAGCGGAAAGGTCGCGGTGACGAAGGCGGGAATGCGCTCATCGGCGCGCGCGGCCGTTTCGCGCACGTGGGGGCGGGTCATGAGAAATGCGGCGGCGAGGCCGAGGATCACGCCGATGCCGGTCAACGAGCGCCGTCTCATGCCGCCTCCCTCCCTTCCCCCGGACGGGCCCTTAGAACATGGTGTCCGGAGCGGTTGACGTCAATGGAGGGACTTATTCTCGCGCGGTCCCGGGGCGGCGCCACCCCATTTCGCCGTATCGCGCCGTGCCGCCGGGCTCCGGGGAGCGGCGCTCCATGCGGCGCCGGCGATCCAGATGAGGACGGGCGGCAGCATGCCGGGCCAGGCGGAGACGATCAACGCCGAGCCTCCGACCGCCATGAGAATGTCCAGGACGACGTGCAGCATGAGCCTCCGGCGCGGCAGGGGCGCGGTATCCCGGCGGAACGCGCGGCGCATGATCCATCCATGAGGTCCGCAGTTGAAGTGGGTGCAGCGGCGGCAGTATCCGGTGGAGCTCTCGAGCCAGAACGCGATCGCGACGGCGCAGGCGATCAGACCGGCCGTCGTCCCCCTGCGCCAGGCGGCCGCAAGGGCGACGGCGGTGAAGATCACGATCCCGTAACCGAACCAGAGGCGGAAGAAGCGGGGTGACGAGAGGACCGCGAGGAGTGACGTGATCACCTTGAGGAGAGCCGACGACCCCGGGCCTCCCGGACCGCGTGAGGCCCGGGGTCCGTCCTATCCGTTCGATCTCGACCGTTCAGACCTTGCGTACGTTGGCCGCGGCGGGACCCTTCTGCCCCTGCTCGATCTCGAACTCCACGGCGTCACCCTCCAGCAGGGTCCGGAACCCCTGCATCTGGATGGCGCTGTGATGGACGAAGACGTCCTTGCTGCCGTCGTCCGGTGTGATGAATCCGTAACCCTTGGTGTCGCTGAACCACTTGACCTTGCCTCTGGCCATCCCGCCTGACCTCCAATAGCCCCGGGATGCCTCCGGTCGCCGCCTCCGTTGGCGGACATGACATCGGCCTCTCCGGATGTCCCGTGGGGTGGCGTCATTCTCCACGAAGAGGCGACCGGATGTCTAGACCTTCGGGAGGGTCGGAGGCGGGGCGCCCGGCGTCAGGTTCGGCGCGGCGGCATCAGGGGCGCGTGCGCGCCGCCAGGTCGCGTGCGAATTTGCGTACGGGAGCGTACACGCCGTCGAGATCGCTCATCGGCCCGGCGAATCCCCTCTCTTCACCGAGTAGACCGCGCGCGAATGCACCGAACAGCGTGTCGTCCTTGCGGGACATCATCACTGCGCCCGGACGGACGTCCCCTTCGCCCGGCACGCCTTCCGCCGGCCGCGTCGGCCGGGCCGCTTCGACCGCGCGCGAAAACCACTCGAGCGCCCGCGCGCCGTCCCCATCATTCCAGCGGAGGTAGCCGGCGAGGAACGCGGCTTCCACGCTGCGCGGATTGGTCCGGCTCGCACCTTCGAGGAGCTCGGCCGCCTCGGCGTGCTCGCCACGGAGGATGAGCAGTTCTCCGATTCTCACGATCGGGCCCGTCTCCTCCGCGTTGATCTCGTGCGCGCGACGCAGGTGGGTCTCGGCGGCGGCCGGGTCCCACGGCGCTCCCTCATCCGGCGAGGCCAGCAGCGATCCCAGGGCGCTGTGCCCGCGGGCGGCCGCCGGATTGATCCGGATGAGTCTCGAGAGGGCATCGCGCGACCGCTCGTATCGTCCCACTTCTCTGAAACACTGGCCGAGGTAATAGAGGGAGTCCTCGTGCGACGGATCGAGGGTCAGGGCTTCTTCATACTGCCGGATGGCGCCGGCGCAGTCGCCGCCGATCCGCGTCTGCGTGGCCTGCCTGAAGACCGTCCAGAAACGTCTCGCATCGGCGCGATCCGACTTCTCCGCGCCGCCCGCAACCGGCGCCTCCCCCTCCTGGATCCGGATCGTCGTCCGCACCGGCAGCCCCTCGAACGACTGCTCGAGCCCGCTCGGCCAGTGGACTTCCAGCCGGTCGATCCGCCCGGCCGTGCCGAGGCCGAACAGGACCTCGCCCGGAGGGGACTGGCTCAAGTAGGAAGGACTTCCGCCGACGAGGCGCATCCGGCGCTGCGATCCGGTGTGCACCGTCACGATCGCCCCCTCGGCGAACGGCGGCGATGCGCGCGGGCCGTCTTCCGCCGCGTTTTCCCGTCCGGCGCCGGCAGCCCCGCGCAGCACGATGCGCGCCCATGCGCCCGCGTCGCCGCCTTCGTTGCGCAGCAGCCGGACGCGGCCGCCGTTCACCGCCACCAGGATGTCGATGTCTCCGTCGCCATCGTAGTCGGCGAACGCCGCTCCCCGGCCGACGTCCGCCGCCTCGAGCGCCTCGCTCGTCGCTGCTCCGACCTCGTAGAATCCTCTCCCCGGCCCGGCGTTCCAGAAGAGCAGATGCCGCATCGGCACCAGGCGGACGGGATCGTCCCGCTCCTGGAATGTGCTTCCGTTGGCGACGAACAGGTCGAGGCGCCCGTCGTTGTCGTAGTCGAAGAACTCCGTTCCCCAGCCGATGTAGTCGAGCGCGATCTGGCCCAGGCCGTTCAGATCGGCCTGATCCATGAAGCGCACAGGCTCCGATGCGGTCGTCGTCATGCCGCCCCGCTGATTCTCGAAGAGGGCGTTCTCCTGGGCGATCCAGTGCGTGACGAAGATGTCGAGGTCGCCGTCGTTCTCCCAGTCGCCCACCGCCAGGCCCATCGCTCCGCGGTAATCGGCAACCCACGCCGAGTGGCTGATGTCCCGGAAGGTGCCGTCCCCTCGATTGTGAAACAGCGCGTTGTCGGAGATGTCGTTGGCGACGTAGAGATCGGGCCACCCGTCCTGGTCGAAGTCGGCCCACGCGGCGGACAGCGACCGGCCCGTGGCATTGTCCACGCCGGCCGCGCGCGCCGTCTCGCTGAAGGTCCCCCCGTCGTTGCGGAAGAGCAGGTTGCGCTCGGGCGCATAAGTCGACGGATTGAGAGTGAACGGCACCACGGCCTGATACTGCTGTGAAGTGCGCCCCGCGAGATCCGCGTCGTAGCGATAGCGGACGTAGCCGCAGACGTAGAGGTCGAGGTCGCCGTCGCGGTCGTAATCGCTCCACGAGGCGCCCGTCCAGAATCCCTCGAACCCGTGGAGACCCGCCGCCCGGGTGGCGTCCTCGAACGTTCCGTCGCCGCGATTGCGGAACAGCACGTTCGTTCCGAATCGCGTGACCAGCAGATCGAGATCGCCGTCGGAGTCGAAGTCTCCCCAGGCCGCGCCCATTCCGCAGCCTCCGACGCCGACGCCGGCCTCGTCCGTGACGTCGGAGAACCTCCCGTCACCGTCGTTGCGGTAGAGCGCGGAGCGCGCGGATCCCGAATCGCCGGGCCGGTCCACGAGGGGCCCGGACTCGTTCACGAGAAACAGGTCCGGGTCGCCGTCGCCGTCGTAGTCGCCCCACGCGGCGCCGGAGCCCATGTCCTCGGGAAGCTGCGTCGAGCGGGTCCCCTGAAAGTGATGAAAGCGGATGCCCGCCGCCTCGGCCGCGTCGACGAACCGGACCGCGGGGGCGTCGGACGGCAGGTCGCGGGCGAGGCGGCTGGTGATGGCGCTCCGCGCCTCCTCGTCGGATCCGGGTGTGTACTCGGTCCGCTCGGGGCGCACCGCCAGGATGATCAGGAGGACGAGGACGAAGCCGGAGGCGAAGACTGCCAGGTACGTGCGCGCCCGCCTTCCGAGCGATCGGGCGGGGCCCGCCGCCGTGCTGCGGTTCACGGTTTCATGCGGGCGCCGGCTCCGGCCGCCGGCTGGGCTGCTGCTTCCTCCGCCCGGCCGCCGGCGGCGCGCGCCACGATTCGCACGGTCGCCTCGTCGCGGGCCATCTCGGTGATCGGCGTCGTGAGCCCCGAATCCTCCCCGAACATGAAGTTCAGCAGGTACTGATCGATCTTCCGGTACAGCAGGCGCGCGCTGACTTTCAATTCGCCGTTCGGCGCCTCCGGCGCCGCAAACGCGAAGTCGCGCGCGTCGCCGGGTGGCTGCTCCGCATCCGCGGCGCCGCCCGGGCAGCGGATGGCGTACTCCGCCGTGTCGGAGAAACCGGGGAACAGAGATCGGCGGTACCGCACCCCGACCATCTCCCACAGGTTATGGCGGTCGATGAGATTGCCGTACTGGTCGACCGGCTCCGCCTTGAACATGAAGGAGCCGGGCTCGATGAAGTGTCGTGCGTCCACCGTCCCCGAGGTGAAGATCGTCCTGCCCGCCGGGTCCGTCACCGTCAGCTCCACCCACGACTGGATGATGTCGAGGGGCCCGGTGGGGAAATCATGCCCGACCTTGTTCGAGGTCACCACCGCCCGGATGACGATCTCCTCGCCGGGGGCAGCCTCGGGAGGCGCGACGACCTCGATCGCGACCGCGGGGCCGCGCGACCACTTATCGGCGATCTCGGGGATCTCGATCTCACCGCGCAGCCACTTCTCCGTCAGCTCGATCTGCTCCTCCGCTCCCGGGAGCTTCAGCAGGGCCGGCATCACCTGGTTCGCGCCGAGAAAACGGTGGCTCCGATGACGGCCGTCCCCCGGGTCCCGATTGTAGTCGGCGTCGTCGCCGGACGCTGGATCGCGCGAGGCCGTCAGAGGCATGTGGCACTCTCGGCACTCGATGGTCTTCCGCGGATCGTCCGGATGATTCCAGCGGCTCTTGCGCCAGTTGTCGTACTGATTCTGCAGCTGGACCCAGCCGACGTTGTTCACCTCCTGATCGATGAATTGCTTGTGACAGGCGGCGCAGTACTCGGGCGTCTTGAAGAGCCTCTTGCTGAGATCCGCCATGTGCTGCCGCGGGTAGGCGCGGATGACGAAATCGCGCATGAACCGGAGGCCGGGATCCTCCTCCTGTTCGTAGAGGTACCGCGCCGGCTGCGCAACGACATAGTTGGCGTTGCCCTCGAGATCCGTCTGCCGCACCGAGTGGCAGATCAGGCACGATACCCCCTCCTGATAGCCCGCGCTCGACGTGAGATCCTCGGTGAACAGCCGCTTGCTTCCCGAGAAGAGCGAGATCGGATCGTGGCATCCGCCGCAGTAGCGAGTCGATTCCGGCCCGTTCTGCCGGGCCATCTCGCTCTGGATGCGCTGAAATCCCAGATCCATGGCGGACCACCGGTGCGCGCTGACCTCCCACTCCGCCAGGATCTGCTCGTGGCATCCCGATGTCCCGCAGGATCTCGACCCCGACAGGGAGCGCGGATCATAGGCCCCGCCCGTCAGCGTGCGCGCCAGGCTCGGTGCGAAGGGGCGATCCTCGCCGTAGGGAGTGGCGTAGTCCTCCGGGAAGACGTCGTTCATCGTCTCGCCGGGCTCGATCGCCCAGAACGCGGCCGTGAGCAGGAACCCGAAGGCGCAGGCGCCCCCCGCCAGGCCGAGAGCGCGGCGCTGCGCCCGATGAAGACGGGACACGAGGGGACGGATCGCGAGAGCCCGATCGCGGATGAGAATGACGACGAGGTGCGGCACGGTGAACGCGATGAGCGCGAACGTCGAGACCACGTGTACGGTGTCCCAGGCGTATCCGATGCGCGGCCCGAGGACGGCCTGAACCGTCAGAACGAGTCCTGAGACGATCGCCACGACCGTGGCGGCCGTCGCCAGGTAGCCCATGATCTTGACCGTCGTGAGCGGGCGCGACCAGTAGACCGCGAGGTGACGGATCAGGTAGACGAGCGCCGGGATCAGAGCGAGCAGACCGATCGCCGTGTGGACGATCACCATCCACTGATTGGGAACGGAGAACGGCAGCAGATAGATGGACAGGCCGCTCAGCGTCTCGAATGCGAGCCAGCCGAGGGTCAGCCACGCGAGCCGCCGACGCCACTCCGACGCCCGTTCCTCCAGGGAGAGGTCGCCCGTCGCCGCTCCCGCCGTTCCGATCTCCTCATTGCCCATGGGAACACTCCCTCACTCTGTCGAATCGAGTAAGCCGAAATATGCGGTGGCCGCCCCTCGCGGACAATCACCCGTTCTTATGATTTAACTCACAAGATCAGGGCATCGTCTCGACGGCTGAATCCCCTCTCACGCCGCGCGATCCGATCAGAGACACCCTTCCGGAGGCCGCACCCCGTGCATCAGCGCGTAGGCGGCCGCCTGCGATCGGCTGGCGACCTTGAGCTTCGCGTACAGATGCTTGAGATGGGATGCCACCGTGTTCGTGCTGATGTGCAGCCGGCCTGCGATCGCCGCGTTGCTCAGGCCGCCGGCGACGAGCCCCAGGATCTCCCGCTCGCGGCGGGTGAGCGCCGGGAGATCGGAAACCGGCTCGCCGTCCCCGGCCATGCGCACCAGCCGGCGGGCGACCTCCGTCGACAGCTCGATCTGGATTCTCTTCTCGCGCGTGATGTCACGCAGAATCAGAGCTCGCCCGAGCGGCGCGCCTCCGGCGCCCACGCAGCGTGAGACCGTCGCGCGGATCGTCCGGCCGTCCTGGAAAGGCATCTCGGCCGAGGTCGGATCGACCTCCTGACGGGCGGCGGCCCAGAACGAGGTGAGTCCGGGATGCTCGAGTCTTCCCTCGATCGGAGTGCCCTCCGCCTGCCGACTCTTCGTGCCGAGCATCTCTTCGGCCCGGTGGTTCAGATGGATGATCCGCCCCGCGCCGTCGACCAGGATCATCGCGTCGCCGAGATTCTGGATCGCCGAGAAGACGACGCAGTCATCGCAAGCGGAGTCGAACTTCCTCCTCAACGGCACACCTCGATCGCCCATACCATCCCCCCGATTCTGTCCCCGTCCTGCGGCCACGCCGCCCCGGAGCAACCTTCGGTTCGCGCGGGGGCGGCGATCGAACCGCCGTCGTCCGGCTTCCGCACCGCGCATCCCGGCCGGACCCGGCGGGTCTCATCGGTCGCCGTCCCCGCCGATCGTGCCTCGCCCCCCCCCCGGGGAATCGTGTCCGGCACACGGCCGGTCCCGGAGCGGGATTACTCGATCCTGCCCAAAGCAAGGGAGGTGCCAGAGCGGGCCGCCGCCAGCCCGGAATCCGGCCTCCCCGGATCTCCCCGTCCGGGCGGATCAGGGGCCCGATCGCGCTCCGGCGCGCCGGCGGCCGATCCCGGGGGCGAAAGATCTGCGCAGACGGGGATCCCGATCGCAGCCTTTGCGCCGCTCCCCTCGGACGGGATTGACCCGATCCTGATCCGGATCATGGCCCTGGCCCGCAACCGGCGGCACCGTCCTTGCAGGTTCAGAATCGAGAGGGGACCACCGGGACACCATGGAGACCGATCTCCGGCGCAATCCGGCGCTTCTCAAGCTGGAGCTTTACTGTCGCGGGCTCCGCCTGGACGACTCGTGCGCCCTCGTCGAGGACGGGGGACGGAGCATTCTGAGAACCCGGGCCGGTCTCGGCAGCGGACTGGAGCTCGTGCTGCCGGGGGGATTGTGGACCAACGTCCCGGTGACCGAACGATTCGCGCGGAACTCCCCCTACGTGCTTCATCGCGAAGGGGGGCGCTACGTCATCCGCAGGTACGGCGCGCGACCGGGAGGGAACGGTGGCGGCCCGCGGATCAACGACTCTCGATCCGAGACGATCGCGGAGGTCCGTCTGGCGCCCCGGCCCGCGTGGTACGACCGCGTGACGTCGACCGGCAAGCCGATGACGCGCGTGGGCACCCTGCAGGGGACCTATCTCGGCATCTACCCGGCGAAGGTCTGCGAATACTGGACCGAGCGGCCCCGGGTCAACTGCCGCTTCTGTTCCGTCGGACTCAATCTGGGCGCCGACGACGCGGACGACAAATCGGTCGATGAGGTGATGGAGGTCGTGCGCGCCGCCCGCGCCGAATCGGCCATCACCTACGTCGATTTCAACACCGGGCACTACGAGGGGGACACCTACCTCGACATCCTGGAGCCGTACATCCGGCGCATCAAGGAGGAGACCGGGCTCCTCATCGGGATCCAGACGCCGCCGCACCACGATCTGAAGCGATACGACGTGCTGCGGGATCTGGGCGTGAACCGTGCCTCCTTCTGCTTCGAGATCTTCGACGAGGCGACGTTCCGTTCGATCTGTCCGGGCAAGAGCCGCGAGTACGGATTGAAACGCTACCTGGCGGCCGTGGAGTACTGCGCCGGGCTCGGACGGGAGCGGCGCCGGGGGTTCGCTCCCTGGGTGTCCAACGGAGAGATCATCGCCGGTCTCGAGCCCGTCGCTTCCTCGATTGCGGCGATCGACTGGCTCACGTCGGTGGGCGCGATCCCGACCGTCTGCGTCTTCCGCCCGCTGATAGGAACCGACATGGAGGACGCGCCCCCTCCGAAAACCGAGGATCTGGTCCCGGTTTTCCGCCGTCTCTACGAGTCGTGCATGGAGCGCGGCCTCCCGATCGGGGTCGCCCCGAACATCCACGTCAGCCTCGTGCTGCTCCCGGAGGAGTGCCGCTGGCTCCTTCCCAATCCGAACCGGTACCGCTTCCGGGAGATGCGCCTGCGCCTGATGGCGCGCGCCTTCCGCTCCCGGTTCAATCGGGAGACGCGGCGTGCCACCCGCCGCCAGCGCGTCAGCGAGGCCCCGGGATCAGTCGCCGGGTGAGATCCGGGCGACCGCCTCGCAATCCGGGATGAAGAACCCGTCTTCGCGCGTCAGAATGAGCTTCTCCTTGCCCCAGCGGCTCATGATCCGGATCGCCGTCTCCTGGGTCGTGCCGACCATGTCGGCGATCTCCTGGCGGCTCAGCACCACCGGGATCCCGACGCCGCCCTCCTCGCCGCGGCCGACGCGGTCGGCCAGCGTCAGGAACAGCCTCGCGATGCGGTACTCCACGCGGCTCGATCGCTCCGCCAGTTTCCGGGTCAGGGCGACCATGCGCCGCGTGAGACCGAGGAGCAGACCCCGGGCGAGATCCGGATTGGTGGCCAGCAGGGCGAAGAACTCGCGGCGCGGAACGGACAGCAGGCTCGACGGCTCCAGGGCGACGGCGGAGGCGGGGAAATCACGCTCCTCGTACGCGGCGATGGCTCCCACGGGATCGCCGGGACCGAAGATCTCCAGGATGACGTCACGTCCGTCGGCGCCGGCCTTGACGATCTTCACGCGGCCGCCGAGAACGAAGTGGAACATCATCGCCGGCTGCCCCTCGCGGAAGATCTCCTCCCCCTCCCCGTAGGATCGGATGCGGACGAGCGGTCGAAGACTCTCCCGTTCGGCCGGCTTGAGGCTCGCGAACAGCGGAATGACGGCCCACGGAACCGGACGACCCCCTCGCGGTGACAGGCGCGCACCTCCCGTCGCTGATCCCGGATCGGATGATAGCACCCCGCTGATCCAGATCATACCCGGGCGGCCCGCGCGAGACGATCCTTGCACCGTGACGCGGGCCGCGAGGGGGACGCCCTGATGCCGGAGATCGACGGGCCGATACGACGACCGACCGGAGGCGAGGCGATCCGCCGCCGATTCTCCCGATCGCCCCTCATCGTGATCTGGGAGGTGACCCGCGCATGCGATCTGGCCTGCGTGCACTGCCGCGCCTCGGCCATCCCGGAGCGCGAGCCGGGCGAATTGACGACCGGCGAGGGCGTCCGCCTGATTCAATCCCTGCGCGAGTTCGGCCGGCCCCTCTTCGTTCTGACGGGCGGCGATCCCCTCAAGCGCCATGACATCTTCGACCTCATCCGCGCGGGCGAGCGCGCGGGGCTCGTCACGAACCTGAGCCCCAGCGGCACCCCCTGCCTCAGCCACGGCGCGCTCCTCCGGGCGCGCGATTGCGGCCTCAAGGGCGTCTCGATCAGTCTGGACGGCTCCTCCGAGGCGATCCACGATCGCTTCCGCGGCGTTCCCGGCTCGTTCTCCTGGTCGATGCAGGGCGCCGCCTCGTGCGTCGCGCTGGGGCTGCGGCTGCAGATCAACACGACCCTCACGCGGCACAACCTGGACGATCTGCCTGCGATCGCCGGTCTCGTGGAATCGCTCGAGGCCCGTCGCTGGGTCGTCTTCCTGCTCGTCCCGACCGGCCGCGGCCAGGCCGACCAGCAGGTCTCCCCGCAGGAGTGCGAGGAGGTCTTCCGCTGGCTGCATCGTCTCTCCCGCACCGCGCCGTTCCGCATCAAGACGACGGAGGGTCCGCACTACCGCCGCGTGGCGCTGGAGGAGATGGCCGCCGCCGAGCCGGCCGGGCGGGGAACCGGCGCGCAGCCCGCCTCCGGATCGCCGGGAGGACGATTCGTCCCGGGCATGAACGACGGCTCCGGCTTCCTGTTCATCAGCTCGCGGGGGGACATCCAGCCGAGCGGGTTCCTGCCGCTGACGGCGGGCAACGTCCGGACCGATTCGATCGTCCGCGTCTACCGCGAGCATCCCCTGTTCGTCGCCCTGCGCGATCCGGACCTGCTGCGCGGGCGGTGCGGAGCGTGCGAGTACAGGGAGGTCTGCGGCGGATCGCGGGCCCGCGCTTACGCCGTGGCCGGAGACATCCACGCCGAGGACCCGGCCTGCCTCTACGTCCCGCCCGCGGCCGCCGGAGGCGCCCCCCCCCGTGGCCGAGAGGAGGCGACTCGATGAGCCGTCCACCCGACACCGAACCGCAGATCACCCCCGAAATGACCCTGCAGGAGATCATCGCCCGGTACCCGTCCACGGTGAGCGTTCTCGATCGCCACGGGCTGCTGGGCTGCGGCGGACCGGGCGGCCCGCCCGAGCCGCTGCACTGGTTCGCCCGCGTGCACGGCGTCGATCTCGAGCACCTGCTGGCGGAGCTGCGGGCGGCGGCCGCGAGGCCGTTCGTCCGGGAGGACGGTGCGGCGGACGTCCCGCGTGACCCGGATCGCGCGTCGGGGCTCTACCGCCGCTTCATCAAGACGGCCCTCCTGTTCACTCTGACCGGAGGGACGGCGCTGGGCGCGGGCGCCCTGGTCATGATGGCCCTGCGCGGCGAGCTCGGGGGGATCTCGCGCGGCCTGATCCAGGTGCACGGACACTTCCAGCTCTTCGGATGGGTCGGCCTCTTCGTGGTCGGCGTGGCGTATCAGATCCTTCCGCGGCTCTGGGGCGTGCCACTCCCCTCCCCGCGCGCCGCGGCGCTCTCGTTCGTCCTGCTCGTCGCCGGGACGATCCTGCGCACGGCGCAGTCGCTCGACCCGACCGGCGCGCGCGCGGTCCTGCTGATCGGCGCCGCGCTGATGGAGCTGGCCGGCTGCTGGATCTTCGCGTGGACCGTGGCGCGCGTCCTCGAGGCGGGCCGCCGCGCCCCGGCGCCGCACGAGCGGTACATCGCGATCGGCACCGGGTGGCTCCTGGTCGCCGCCTGCCTGAACCTGGCGCACGCCATCGACCTCACGAGGCGCTCGGCGCACGAGGTCGCGGCGCATCTCAACGTCCCGTACCTCACGCTGTTCCTGCTGGGCTTCGTCACCTTCTGGATCCTCGGCGTGTCGCTCAGGGTCCTGCCGGCCTTCATGTCCCTGCGCTACCGCCAGCGGATGACGTCCGCCCTGTGCTCGCCCCTGGCGCTGTCGGTGGCGGCGCTGGCGCTGGGGGAGGGGCTCTACCTGGGAGGCGGGAGCGTCGTGTCCCGCATCCTCTTCGGCGCGGGAGGGATCGGCGCCGGGATCAGCCTGGTCCTCTTCGCCTGGTCGCTGGGGGTCTTCGCCCGCCCGGACGGAGAGCCGGAGGAGGGCGTCGACCGCGGCTACGAGAAGTTCATCCGGCTCGGCTACGCCTGGCTCGCGATCTCGGGCGCCATGATCGCGGGCCTCTCGTTCATGGTGCTCGCGGGACGGTCGATCGACCACGCCCTGGTGGGCGCGTACCGGCACGCCCTGACGGTCGGGTTCATCACGACGATTATGGTCGGTATGGCGAGCCGGATCGTCCCGGTCTTCTGCGGCGCCCCCCTCTTCTCGGCGCTGTTGCGCGAGTGGACCTTCTGGCTGCTCGCCGCGGGGAACGTGATCCGCGTCCTGTTCCAGTCGCTCTCGGCGGCGTGGGGCGAGGCGTGGCTCCGGGTCGCGAGCCTCTCCGGCGTCCTGGAACTTCTGGCCCTGCTGCTGTTCGCCGTCAATCTCTGGAGGACGATGGGGGCGGCTCCGGCGGCGGACGCCCCCGGGCGGCGGCCGGCGATCGCTCCGAGCACGAGGGTGGCCGATCTTCTCGCCGCCTATCCGGATCTGCTGCCGGTCTTCATCGAGAGCGGCTTTGCCGCCCTCGCCAACCCGATTCTCCGCCGCACGGTCGCCCGGGGCGTGAGCGTCGCCCAGGCCTGCCGGCTGCACGGGATCGATCTCCAGCCGTTCCTCGCGCGGCTGCTCGCCCGCGCCGGGGGACCCGGGCCGGCCTGACCCGGCCGGCGGAGCGGAGATCGGCCGGACGCAGCGATTCAGTCCGGCCGGAGCGCGCGCAGCGCGTCGGCGACGTAGACCCGCGTCATCTCCTTGCGCCAGCGGACGGAGAAGTCGGTGTTGTCGACCGGTTTGCTCTTCGGGTAGGCGAGGCGGGCTGCCTCCTCGATCGACTCGTCGTCCAGGGGATGCCCGATCAGCGCCGCCTGCGCATCGGCCGCCTCGACCGGCGCCATCGAGACGCCGCCGAGCCAGATGCGCGCCTCGGCCACGGTCTCTCCCTCCAGACGGACGCAGGCGGCCGCGCCGAGGACCGGGAAGTCGAACGCCTCCCGGCGGCGGAGCTTGCGGTAGGCCGATCGCCACCCGCTCGGATCCGGGAGCTCGATGCCCGCGAGGATCTCGTCCGGCT
>JBFGDZ010000008.1:0-41057 GCA_041580375.1 Candidatus Polarisedimenticolia bacterium | reverse complement strand
GTCATGAACAGGGCCCGGTTGCTGCGCTCCATCTTCGACGCGCCCACGATGAACAGCTGCGAGTCGCGCAGGTTCAGCACGGTGTTCATCACCCGCGCGTAGTTCTCGCTCCCCTCGACCGTCAGCTCCCTGCGCTCGAGCTCGAACGGCTTGAACCGGATGATCCGGCTCTCGTCCGAGATTCCGTCCACGCGGAAGCTCACCCGGTAGTCGTCGCCGACGCTCAGGCTGCTGAACTCACCCTCCGTGCCCCGGACCCGCGCATTGCCGACCAGGCGGTAGTCGTTCCATCGGGTGCTCAGCGCGTTCAGCTTCTCGATGACGCCCCGGATCGGCGGCGGGGTCGGCTCGGGCGCGCCCTCGCCGGAGGACGCGAGAATCAGCTGCACGGAGACCTCGACCGCGCGGGGCGGGATGTCGAACGAGGCGATCACCGAGGCGATCCGCTGCAGGTTCTGCGGCGTGTCGGTGACCGCCAGGGTATGCTGATGCGGCTGCGCGGAGATCGAACCGCGCGGCCCGAGGAGCGGGCTCACGAGCAGATACACGGCGTCGACCGTCTTGAACCGGACGGTGAAGACCTGCTGCGACAGCGCCGGCCCTGGGGCCGCCTCGGACGGGTTCGGCGGCGAGGTGCGGGCCGTCTGGGTGTACGCCGGGGGCATTGCCGACAGGGCGAGGAGAAGCCCGGCGACGGCGGCGGCGTGGACGAACGGGCGGCACCGGCTCACGGCATGCTCCTCCTCCTTCTTCATGTCAGATGTCGATCGACTCATCCACCACCAGGAAGATCGGCGTGGCCTCCTGGCCCTCGCCCACCTCGAACCGGTAGACGCGCGCGTTCGGCCCCCCGGCCTCTTCCAGCACCGGCGGGGCGAGCGTCAAGGACGGCGCGCCGCGCCGGATGCCGGCCGGGAAGTCCTCCCGCATCGCGGCCCCCGCGTCGGCCGTGTCCCGCCCCGCGTCGACCGCCTCGTACGGCGACGGGACCCCGCGACGGATGGGCCGATCGCCCAGTCGGAGCCCCCGCGGACCGACCAACACGAAGGTCACGGCGAGCACGAGCATCATGGCGACGGGGGCGGTGAGGTAGGCCAGCCGCGGATACCGGAACAGGTCGCTCCAGCGGAACCGGCGCGCCGCGATCGCCTCGTCCAGCCTCGCGGAGAAACCGGCCCAGATCCGATCCGGAACCTCCTTCCCCCGCAATTCGAGGAACAGGACGGAGGGGTCGGTCGCCGCGGCCAGGGATCGGCAGGCGGGGCAGGTGACGAGGTGCTCACGGACCGCCCGATCGTCGGCCTCCTCGAGGCTCCCGAGGCCGTAGCTCCGGAGGAGAGGCCCGATGCGCTGACAGGTGTCCGGCTCGATCCCGCTCATGCGACCTCCGCGCGGAGCGTGATGTGGGACGTCCCGCGCACTCGATCTACGGAGGCGGGGGGCCGCGCGTCTAGGCACCAGTCCGGTCATTCCGTCAGGCCGCGCTATGACGATTCCGTCATTCCCGGCGGCCCGGGGGGCAGTACTCCGGGAACCTGCGCCGCAGCTCCTGCTGCAGGGTCCTCCGGGCCTGAAGGACGTGATTCCTCACGGTCGACTCCGACGTGCGGAGCGCCGCCGCCACCTCGGCGGTGGAGAGCCCCTCGATCTCCCGCAGGATGAAGGCGAAGCGCTGTTTTCTCGGCAGCGTCGCCGATAGGGTCGCGAAGATGCGGCGGACCTCCCTCGCCCGCAGATCCTCGAGCGGCGGGGCTCCGGGCGCGACCCCGGCACGCTCCCCCCCGGTCCGCCCGTCCTCGACCGCGTCGAGAGAGGCGGCCGCGCGGTGCGGCCGCTCGCGGCGGAGCGCATCGATGGCGAGATTGAGGGTGATGCGGTACAGCCAGGCGTTGAACCCGCCCCCCGTGCGGTAACGATGGATGACCCTGAAGAGGCGGAGGAAGGCCTCCTGGGCGACGTCCCGGGCGAGCTCGGCGTCCCCCACGACGTGATAGGCGATCCAGAAGACGCGGTCCCGGCGGCGCTCGACGAGCGCTCGGAAAGCGTCGGTCGCTCCCGAGGCGGCCCGGCGGATCAGATCCCGGTCGTCCATGGCGCCTGGATCCCCTCCCGCGTCGCGGCTCCGGAAGGAGCGGTGCCACGGATCGCGTCGGGGCGAGCCGGGGTACCGGTCCGGGATCGGCAGGATGATTTCGGGCCGCGCGGCCCCGCGGCTGGACCGGGGGTTCCGCCCTCGTGGATCCGGCCCCCGATCCGGGGTCCGGGCCGGGCGCGCGCATGATACGGACGATGTCGGTTGAGGTCAATGCCGCGGCGCCTGGCATCCGGCGCCACGGCGCTCCGAACGCGACCCGGCGCGATACCCGGGCAGTGTCTCCTAGGTCCGGAAGTGCTCGAACCCCCCGCGCCGCATGGATCGGTACCGGCCGTCCCGCGTGAGCAGACGGATGCCGGCGCGCCGCGGCAGGACCTCGCCGATGCGCGCCACCGGCAACCGCAGGCGACGGGCGAGGCGCGCGATCAGCGCCTCGTGATCGCGACTCGCCGTGAACAGGAGCTCGTAGTCCTCTCCGCCGGCGATCGCGATGCCCAGCGCGGCACGCCCCTTCAGCAGGGCGCCGGCGGCCGGGTCGATCGGGATGGCCGCCTCCTCGACGACCGCCCCGATGCCGCTCGCGTCGCAAAGACGCGGCAGATCCTGGCTGAGACCGTCCGACAGGTCGATCATCGCGGTGGCGATCCCGGTCAGCCCGAGGGCGCGCCCCACGAGGACGCGGGGCTCGGGATCCAGGTGCCGGCGGATGGCCGCAGCGACGTGGGGGCGGAGGCGCGGGCGCATCCGCGTGTTCCGGATGCGAACGTTCTCGTCCGCCCGGACTCCGCGCTGGAGCAGCCTCAGGCCCGTCGCCGAGCCGCCCAGCCGTCCCGTCACGAACAGTCCGTCGCCGACCCGCGCTCCGCTCCGCCGCACCGCCCGCCCCTTCTCCACCAGACCCAGGACCGCCACCGACAGGACCAGTGACCGGGCGGCGCAGGTGTCGCCGCCGACGATCGCCACGCCGTATCGTCGCGCCTGCTGCGCGAGCCCGCGCGCCACGTCCGCCGCGTAGCGGGCGGGCGTGCGTCGCGTGAATCCCACGGCGACGACGCACGCGTGCGGGGCGCCGCCCATGGCTGCGATGTCGCTCAGGTTCACGGCGATCGCCTTTCGCCCGAGGAGCAGGCCCGGGCAGCGATCGGATCGGAAGTGGATTCCGTCGGCGAGGAGATCGGTGCTCACGAGGACGCGCGTGCGGGCCGGCAGGGCGAGGGCCGCGGCATCGTCACCGATCCCGATCAGCGGACGCACCCGCGACCGGCGGCTCAGGCGAGCGACGAGATCGATGAAGCCCTGTTCGTGAAGGCGCGCGAGGGTCGCCATGCGCCCCCCTGCTACGAGGCCCGGAGCCCGCCCGGGTCGTGCGTCAGACCGCCGCGACCGGCCGGCCGGTGCTCATCCGGGGCCCGGTCCGTCGAGCGGCCGGCTCCGCCAGCGCGATGTCGAAGACCTCGCTGACGTCCGACACGAAGACGAATTGAAGGCCCTTCCGAAAGAGCTTGGGGACCTCCTCCAGGTTTTTGCGGTTCGGCTCCGGGAGGATGACCGTGTCGATCTGGGCCCGGCGCGCGGCCAGGACCTTCTCCTTCACGCCGCCGACTGGCAGAACGTTGCCCCGCAGCGTGATCTCCCCCGTCATCGCCACGGATTTCTTGACGGGGCGATTGGTGAGGATGGACAGGATGGCCGTCGCCATCGTGATCCCGGCGGACGGTCCGTCCTTGGGAATCGCCCCCTCCGGCACATGGACGTGGAGGTCCATCTCGCCGAAGGCGTTCCCGTTGATCCCGAAATCGGCGGAACGGGACCGCGCGTAGGACAGGGCCGCCTGCGCGGACTCCTTCATCACGGTTCCGAGGTGTCCTGTCAGGATGAGCCGCCCCCTCCCCGGCATCGTGGTGGCCTCGACGAAGAGGATGTCGCCGCCCGAGGCGGTCCAGGCGAGGCCCGTGGCCACGCCGATCTGATTCTTCAGAAGCGCCATCTCCGGCGTGATGCGGGGCACCCCCAGGAGGTCCTCGACCAGGGACGGCGTCAGGCGGTACGGCCCCTTCTCGCCCTCGGCGACCCGGCGCGCGAGCTTGCGGCACACCTTGGCGATCTCCCGCTCCAGGTTTCTGAGCCCCGCCTCGCGCGTGTACTTCTGGATGATCGTCTGGACGGCCTTCTCCGCGAAGTTCAGCAGCGGCGGCGTGAGGCCGTTCTCGTCGATCTGCTTCGGGATGAGGTGGCGGCGGGCGATCTCGATCTTCTCCTCCTCGGTGTACCCGGACAGATTGATCACCTCCATCCGGTCGCGGAACGCGGGCTGGATCGGATCGAGGAGATTGGCCGTGGTGATGAACATGACGTTGCTCAGGTCGAAGGGCGCGTTGAGGTAGTGATCCCGGAAGCTGTAGTTCTGCTCCGGATCCAGGACCTCGAGCAGCGCGGCCGACGGATCACCGCGGTAGTCGGCCCCGATCTTGTCGACCTCGTCAAGCATGAAAACCGGGTTGTTGGACCCGGCCTGGCTGATGCCCTGAATGATGCGCCCCGGCATGGAGCCGACGTACGTCCTCCGGTGGCCGCGGATCTCGGCCTCGTCCCGTATGCCGCCCAGCGAGATGCGCACGAACTTGCGCCCCAGAGCGCGGGCGATCGATCGTCCGAGCGACGTCTTGCCGACCCCGGGCGGACCCACGAAGCAGAGGATCGGCCCGCGCATCTTCTTCTTGAGCTTGCGGACCGCGAGGTACTCGAGGATCCGCTCCTTGATCGTCTCGAGCCCGTAGTGATCCTCGTCGAGGATCGTCTGGGCTTTCTTGAGATCCAGGTTGTCCTTGGTCTGCGACGACCAGGGGAGCGAGACCATCCAGTCGAGGTAGTTCCGCACGGTCGCCGTCTCGGCCGAGTCGGGGTGCATGCGCTCGAGCTTGCTGATCTGGCGATCCACCTCTTCGAAGACCTTTTTCGGCATTTTCGCCTTGCGCGCCCGCGTGCGGAACGTCTGGATCTCCTCGGCCAGATCGTTCCCCTCCCCGAGCTCGTGCTGGATCGCCTTCATCTGCTGGCGCAGGAAGTACTCCCGCTGCGATTTGTCGATCTCCTCCCGCGCGTGGGTGTTGATCTCCTGCTGCATCGTCAGCAGATCGACCTCCCGGTTGAGGAGCTCGTGCACGCGCTTCAGCCGCGCGACGGGATCCATGATCTTCAGGACGGTCTGGGCGTCCTCGATCTTGAGGTCCAGGTTGCTCGCCACCAGATCGGCGAGCCGACCCGCATCCTCCAGATTGCTGGCGATCACCATCACTTCCGAGGAGATCGATTTGCCCAGCGACACGCTGCGCTCGAGGGACCGCTTCACGCTGCGCAGGAGCGCCTCCTGCTCCAGTGATTCGCTCGCCGAGGGCTCGTGCATCCGGCCGATGCGCGCCTGCAGGTACGGCTGGTTCTGGAGGAACTCCTCGACGCGGGCGCGGCACACCCCCTGCACCAGCACGCGAATGCGCCCGTCCGGAAGCTTGAGCATCCGCATGATGACGCCGACCGTCCCGACGTTGAACAGATCGCGATCGCCCGGCTCCTCGACCTGGCCGTCCTTCTGGGCCAGCAGCAGGATCATTCGGTTGTCGGAAAGCGCCTTATCGATCGCCTTGATCGACTTCTCCCGGCTCACCGAGAGGGGGACGATGATGAACGGATAGACGACGATGTCCCGGAGGGTGAGGACGGGGAGCTCCTTCGGGATCTTGAGTTCGTCGTCCGGGATCTCCGCCTTGGTGGCCGTCATTTCGTGCCCCTGACCGAGATCGGGATCTCCTCTCCACGACGGTTCGGCACCTTCGGGAACGTCACCTTGAGGACTCCTTCGCTGAGGTCCGTTGTCGCCTGGTGCGTGTTCACGGGGGATGCGATGTGGACGACGCGCTTGAACTTGCCGTACGCGCGTTCCATGCAGTGATACCGCGTATTACGTCCCGGCTCGCTGCGCTTCTTGTCGCCGCGCAGCACGAGATTGTTGCCGCTGATCGCCAGGGTGACGTCCTGGAGCGTCACGCCGGGTATCTCGAACTTGACGACGAGCTCTTCGTCCGTCTCGTACACGTCGGCGTTCGGGAGCCACTCCCCGCCCGCCTCGACGCCCGACCCCTTGAGCTCCAGCAGGTTGTCGAAGAGGCGGTTGATCTCGTTCTGGATGCGGCTGATCTCGACGAAAGGCCCGAGGCTGGACATTGGGATCCCCTTCACTGGATGCGCGGCCCAATATAGTGACGGCGCGGGGCCGGTGCAAGTTGGGGCACCCGCGCTACTTGCGCTGATCGAGAAGACCCTTCAGCTCCCTCATGAACTGGTCCACGTCCTCGAACTGACGGTAGACGCTGGCGAAACGGACGTAGGCCACCTTGTCCAGATCCCGGAGCCGCCGGATCACCAGCTCGCCGATCGCCTCGGTCGGGATCTCGCGCTCCGGCGCTTCCTGCAGCTTCGCCTCGACCTCGTCCGCGACCGCCTCGAGCGCCGAGGGCGAGACCGGCCGCTTCTCGCAGGCGCGCAGCAACCCGGCCAGGACCTTGTTGCGGTCGAACGACTCGCGGCGGCCGTCCTTCTTGATCACCATGAAGGGGATCTCGTCGATGCGCTCGTACGACGTGAACCGGCGGCGGCAGCCCAGGCATTCGCGGCGTCTCCGGATGACGACGCCGTCCTTCGCCTCGCGCGAATCGACGACCTTGTCCTCGACGTGCGAGCAGAATGGGCATTTCATCCTGCGTCCCTCTCCGGTCCCGCCCGCGGCGTGATCGCGGGCGCGCGTCCGAGGCGCCGGACCTCGGACCATCCGAGCCCGTCGCGCCACATGAAGACCAGACCGACCAGAATCGTCGGCACCACGGCGATGGCGTGCAGCATGATTGTCGCGGCCGCCGCCTGCGCCGCCGCCGCCCCCCAGAAACCTCGCAGCGCGATCTGGCCCAGAAACTCGTAGGGCCCCACCCCCGCCGGCGTCGGCACCGCGATGCCGATCGCCAGCGGCACCACCAGCAGGAGTATATCGGTGAATCCCAGTTCGAGATCCATGGCTCTCACGCCCAGGAACAGGGAGACATCGATGACGAGCCACATGCCCAGCGAGAGGGCCAGCGCGCGCACGAGATCCCCGCCTTTGCGGACCACGCCCAGACCCGCCACGAATCCCTCCATCAGGCCCGCCAGGCGGCCGAGAAGCCCGCCGGCGAACTTCTCGCGCAGCCGGCGCAGGCGCGGCGCCACCAGGCCGGGCGCGAACACCAGGATCAGAAGCACGGGGATCCCGATCCCGGCCAGAACGGCGGCCCCCGCGATCGCCTGGCGCAGATACTGCATCGCCGCGTCGGCCCCCGGGTCTGCCTCCGCCGCGCGGAGCAGGCTCGCGCCCCGATCGGTCATGAGGAAGACGAGGAAGAAGGTCGAGATGGCGAGCACGTCCAGGAGCCGCTCCACCGCGATCGTGGCGATGGCGGCGCCGGCGTTCAATCGTTCCCGACGCGCCAGCAGCACCGGCCGGACGACCTCGCCCACGCGGAAGGGGACGAGGAAGGAGACCATGAATCCGATGAACGTGGCGGAGGTGAGGCCGTACAGGCCGATCCCGCGACGGATGGGAGACAGAAGCACCTGCCAGCGCCACGCGCGGATCACGTACGCCACGAGGTTCACGCCGATGCTCAGCAGGATGAGAACCGGGCTCGCGTCCTTGAGGCTGCGCGTCGCCGCGCGCAGATCGAAGCCCGCGGCGAACAGGGCCAGGAAGAGGGCCGTCAGGAGCAGACTGATGGAGAGTCGAGTGACCTGTTTCACCGCGGCGTTGACCCGTGGGCCTCCGGGTTGTCCGGCGGCCGCGCCGGACGGCGCTCCGCGCGAAACGCGTTCGACTATACAGGAACCTCGCGGCGAGTGTCCATAGAGCGGAGACGCAGGCCCCCGATTCGGCGGCGGATCAGGAGCGGAGGCGGAACCGGCCGATGGCGTCCGCGAGCGATCCCGATCGGCGCCGCAGCGAGTCCATCGCCTCCACCATGCGCGTGGCGGAGGCCAGATTCGCCGAGTTCAGCGAATCGAACCCGGAGAGCAGCTCCAGGATGCGCGCCGAGACCTGCTGCTGTTCGGCCGAGGCGCGGTGAATGGCGCTCACCATGCTGGTGACGTTCTCGATCGCCTGCGTGATCAGGCGCGATCCTTTCGTCTGATCGACGGTGGCGCGCTTCACGTGTCCGGCCATCTCGCGCATGTTCTCGACCGCCGACATGATCTGCTCCGAGCCCAGGGTCTGCTCGGCGGTGGCCCGCTTGATCTGCGTGACCATGTCGCGCACCTTGTCGACGGACGCGGAGATCGCCTGGCTGCCACGCGCCTGCTCGCGCGTCGCGGCGGCGATCTCGCCGACCATCGTGGAGGAGCGACGGGCCGACTCCAGGATCTCCTTCAGCGCGCGGCCCGCCTCGCGCGATCGTTCGGAGCCCTCCTCGACGCGCCGCGAGCCCTCCTGCATGGCGGCAACCGCGCGCCCCGTCTCCGACTGAAACGAGGTGATCAGCGTCCCGATCTCCTTGGCGCTGGATGCCGTGCGCTCCGCCAGCTGGCGGATCTCCTCGGCGACCACGGCGAAACCGCGGCCGTGCTCGCCGGCCTGGGCCGCGATGATCGCCGCGTTCAGGGCGAGCAGGTTGGTCTGCTCGGTGACCTCCTCGATCACGTGCAGGATGAGCCCGATCTCCTTGCCCCGGTGTCCGACAGTCTCGATCACCCGGCTCGATTCCTGCACGCTCCGCGAGATCCCCTCCATGCCCTCCATGGTGAGCTCGACGGCGCGCATGCCCTTCTCGGCGTTCTGGGCCACGAGCTCCGAGATCCCCTTGCTGTCGGCGGCGTTGCTCTCGATCTGCTGGATCGACTGGTCCATCTGCGACATCGCCTGGGACGTCTCGGCCACGAACCGATTGAGCATCTCGACGTGACGATCGATCTCCCGGATCGCGGACACCATCTCCTCCGTGGTTGCGGAGGTATCGTTGACCGACATCGTCAGGCCGTCCGCGTGCCCCGCGACCTCCTCGATCGAGGTGATCACGCCGAGGATCGACGTCGAGGTCCCTTCCGAGGAGGCGGACAGACCCCGGACGCATTCGGACACCCGATCGATCGCGGCGGCCATCGTCCGGGCCGCGTCCGAGATGCGCCTCAGGGGGTCCTGCTGGCTCTGCGTCCCCGCGACGAGCGCGCCGGCGATGGCCCCGATTTCCTCCATCACTCCGTCGAGCTGTCCCGCGTTCCGGCGGATGCCCGCGACGGAGCCCTCGAGCCCCTCTCCGATCCGGTTGAAGGCATCCGCCACGGCGCCGATCTCGTCCGCGGCGTCCGCCTCGACCCGGGTGGCGAGATCGCCGCCCGCGAGGCGCCGTGCCGCCCGGGTGATCCGGCCCGCCGGCGCGCTCACGTAGCGTCTCGCGATGACCTGCGTCAGCAGGACGCCGCCCAGAACGGCGAGGAGCGAGACGCCGATTCCCTTGCGGAGGAGATCGCCGCGCGCCTCCTCCAGCGCGGCGGGCGAGAACGCCATGCGGATCTCCCCCACGAGACGGCGCGAGGCCGCACCGTCCGGTCCCGGCGCGGCGCGGGCGGATCGGGGCCCGATTCCGGAGCCGTCGCCCCGGGGGCCGCTCTCGATCGCGAGGGGGCCGGCCGTCCGGCGCACGATCGGCACCGTGAAGACGTACAGGGGCTCGCCGAGCAGGCCGCGGACAGTGTCCGTGCGGCGCGTCGGGGCTCGCGGGGCGTCCACGACGCGTTCGAGGGACGCGAACTGGGGCGGACGGTGGCCACCGCCGATCTCCGCGAGGATCTGGCCGGCCGCGTCCACGACCTCCGCGTGCACGAGCCCATCCTCCTCGCCCAGCCGCTCGAGCGCCCTCCGGAGGAGCGCGTCACCGTCTCCACCGAACGAATTCTCTCCGCTCAGGGCCAGCATCCGCGCCAGGATCAGCCCGCGCTGCCGCATCATGCGGAAGGAGTGCTCCGTGAGGACGGCGAGGCTGAGCGAGACGAGGATGCCCGCCAGAACGGCGACGACGCCCCCGATGCTCAGGCTCTGCTTGGTGCGCAGACTCAACCTTCCGAGAACCCGCTGGGGACGGCTGCTGTCCGGCGCTCTCTCCGCCATCGTGTGTGGACTCCCCCGTGCGGCCGCGGGGACGGACCGATCCGTCCCCCGCGGCGTGATCACGGCATGGGGACTGAATATAGGTTCGCGCCGACGGAACCGGCAATCCGCCCGCCGGCCGCCCCCGCCCGCCGCGTTGACCCGCCGCGCCCCGGGGTGATACAAGCCGACTGCCGACGATCCGGAAGCGAGGACCGAGGATGGCCGCGAGCGCACCCGCGCGGGCGGGTCTGGACCAGATCAATCCGAACGCCGTGCGCATCGCCGACTCCATGGCGGCGCGGGTGGACGACCTCGGACTGGCGGTGACGACGCTCGCCTGCGGCGCCCGCTACATAGACGCCGGCGTGCGCGCCCCCGGCTCGCACGGCGCCGGCCGTCTGTTCGCGGAGGCCTGCCTGGGCGGCCTCGGCCGGGTCGGGATCGGCACGCGGTCCCTGGGCCCCGCCGTGCTCCCGGAGGCGGCCGTGACGGTCGACCGCCCGCTCGTCGCGTGCCTGGCATCGCAGTACGCCGGGTGGCAGATCAAGACGGGCCCGTTCTTCGCCATGGGTTCGGGACCGGCGCGCGCGATCGCGGCTGTCGAGCCGCTGTTCGAGCGCTTCGGGCTGCGCGCCCGGGCTGGACGGACGGTGATCCTGCTGGAGGCTGCGGAGCATCCGCCCTCCGAGGCGGCCGCGATGATCGCCGGGAAGTGCGGCGTGCCTCCCTCGGAGCTCACGGTGATCGCCGCCGCCACCGGCAGCCTCGCCGGATCGACGCAGATCGCGGCGCGCAGCGTCGAGACCGCCCTGCACAAGCTGATGGAGATCGGATTCAACCTGGACGCCATCGTCGCGGGCGCCGGCGTCTGCCCGATCGCCCCCGGCTCGCCCGACACCCTGACCGCGATCGGCCGCACCAACGACGCGATGCTCTACGGGGGCGTCGTCTCGCTCTGGGTCCGCGCCCGGGACGCCGACATCGAATCGATCCTCGAGCGCGTCCCCTCGTCGGCCTCGCGCGAGCACGGGCGCCTGTTCCACGAGCTGATGCGCGAGCACGGCGACTTCTATTCCATCGATCCGCTGCTGTTCAGTCCCGCGCGGGTGACCTTCATCAACGCCTCGACGGGCCGGACCTTCAGCGCCGGCGCTCCGGACGAGGGGATGCTGATGCGCTCCTTCGGCATCGCCGGTCGTTCCTGAGGCGGCGCGTGGCCCGCATCGGCCTGCTGGCGTCCGGAGACGGCTGGCACCTGCGCGTCCTCGCCGGGGCCTTCACGCGGCTGGGATTCGACACCGTCCGACTCGACCCGGCCCGTCTCGTCGGGCGCGTGAACGGCGCGGCCGCGCTCTCCGCGTCGGAGCATCCTCCCTCGCGCGGCGCGCGCGCGGCGGCGGGCCGCGAGCGGCTCTATCGGGACCTCGGAGCGCTCGATGCGCTCGTCGTGCGGATCATCCCTCCCGGTTCGGTCGATCAGATCGTCTTCCGCGTCGATTGCCTGCACATCCTCTCCGAGTCCGGCGTCCCGGTGGTGAACGCGCCCCGCGCGCTGGAGCGCACCATCGACAAGCACTGGTGCTCGCACCTGCTGATGCGCGAGGGGATCCCGACCCCGCGCACCGTCGCCGCCGAGGGGTTCGAGGCCGCGATGGACGGGTTTCGCGAGATGCGCGACGTCGTCGTCAAGCCGCTTCTGGGCTCCGGAGGGCGGGGGATCGTCCGGGTGTCGGACGAGGACCTGGCCTACAGGACCTTCCGGGCCCTCGATCTGGCGCGGTCGGTCTATTACCTGCAGGAGTTCGTCCCGCACGGCCATTTCGATCTCCGCCTGTTCGTCGTCGGGGACGAGGTGGTCGCGGCGGCGCGGCGCGTGGGGGACGGATGGAAGACGAACGTCGCGGCCGGCGCCGTGGCGGAGCCTCACGACCCCGATCCCGAGGAGCGGGATCTGGCCCTGCGCGCCTGCCGCGCCGTGGGGGCCGACTACGCCGGGGTGGACCTGGTGCGCGATCCGGACGGACGGCTGCTGGTCATCGAGGTGAACGGGATCCCGGGCTGGGCCGCCCTTCAGCGCTCGACCGGCCGTGATCTGGCCCGCGCGATCGCCGCCCGGGTGACGGCGCGGATCGAGGAACGTCATGGGGCGCCGGCGACCCCGTGAGGCGTCCCGGGCGCGGGCGGCGCGCGGGCGCGCTCCGGAGCTGATCGCCGCGGCGGCGCAGTGTGCCTGCCTCCTCGAGGTGATGGCGCCCAAGCCGGGCAACGTCAGCCGCGGGCGCGATCTTCCCGGCCTGACCTATCGCGACCTGGTCCTCAGCGCGCTGGCGATCGGCCGCGCGCTGCGGGAGGCGCGCCGTCGCCGCGTCGGCCGGCTGATTCTGGACGGCGTCCGCGAGACACGGCGCCTCGTGCGGACCAACACGAATCTCGGGATGGTTCTCCTGATGGCGCCCCTCGCGCGGGCCGCCGCGCTGCCCGGCCGGGGCTCCCTGCGGGAACGGCTGCGCCGCGTTCTGGAGAACCTGAACCGGCAGGACGCGAGAGACGCCTATCGCGCCATCCGCATCGCCGAGCCGGGAGGGCTGGGGCGCGTCGACGAGCAGGACGTGATGCGCGCCCCGACCGGGACGCTCCTCGAATGCATGGCGCTCGCCGCGGAACGCGACGCCATCGCACGCGAGTACGACACGGGATTCGCCACCGTGTTCGAGATCGCCCTGCCCCTGCTGCTCCGCGCGCGGGAGCGCCACCTGCCGCTCCCCTTCGCGGTGGCGGAGACCTTCCTCGCCCTGCTGGCGTGCCGGCCCGACACGCTCATCGCCCGCAAGCGCGGGGACGACGCGGCCCGGCGCGTGTCCCGCGGCGCGGCCTCCGTCCTGGAGGCGGGAGGCCCGGCATCCGCCGAGGGACGCCGCCGCCTCGCCCGCTTCGATCGCCGGCTTCGGAGCGCGCGCCCGCCCCTCAATCCGGGGGCCACGGCCGATCTCGTCGCGACGGCGCTCTTCGTGTGGTTCCTCGAGACGGGCCCGCCGCGCGATGCACCGATCAGGCCGTCGCGATCTCGGCGCCGCGGTTCCGGGCGCGCACGATCGTGACCTCGGCCCGCGCGTCGAGCCGCCGGATGAGATCGCGGATCTCTCCGGCCTCCCGTTCGCCCGCGGCGAGCGCGTACAGCGTCGGACCCCAGGAGCTCTGACCGACACCGGTCGCCCCCTCCTGCCTCAGCGCCCTGACCAGCCGGGCGCTGTCGGGGTGGTAGGGCCCTTCCTGCACGGAGGAGAACCAGGCGCCCACGCGATCCTGCATCTCGGTCAGCGCCGCGCCGAAGGCGCGCAGATCGCGCTCGACGAGCGCCGGCAGCATCTTCAGCAGAACGATCCCCGCCACGGCATCCACGTCACGGATCGCCTCGGGCCTGAGGCGCGCGAACGCGTGCTCCTCGCGGGAGCCGGAGATACGCCGCCCGGTCGTCGGGACGGCGAGGACGATGCGCCATTCGCGCGGGAAGGCGTGGCGCAGCAGCAGGGGGGCCGGCTCGGCGGTGTCGCGATCCGGGCGGTGTCCCGCCTCGACGAGGAGGCCGCCGCTCCGGAAGGCGTGGAATCCGATGCCCGATCGACCGCCGCGGCCCATCAGCCCGCACAGCTCCTCCGGCGGACGCGTCACGCCCTGCAGCCGATCCAGCCCGGTCCCCACGGCGAGCGCCGCCTGCGTGCCCGACCCGAGGCCCACGTGATCCGGGATCGCCTCGAGGACGCGGATGCGGGCCTTCGGGGCCCGTCCGCTGGCCTCCTGATGCATGGAGGCGAGACGGACGAAGCGCTCCGCATGCTCACCCTCCACGATGAGCCGGTCCGCCGGCTCGATCTCCAGGACCGTGCGCGGGCTCTCCAGCGTCAGGCCGATCCCGGCGAAGCGGCGTCCCCGCTCTCCGGTCACGTCCAGGAAACCGAAATGCAGGCGGGCGTGCGCCCGAACCTCAATCCGCATCACGCTCGCTCCGGATCTTCGCGATCAGAAAATCGAACGCCGATCGTTCCGCTTCCCCGCCGGTCTTGTCGACGAGGGGGCGGAGCCGCTCCACCTCGCGGAGGACCGGCTCCCGGCCGAGCAGAAAAACCCGCGTCGCCAGGATCGTCGCCTCGATGACGGCGTGGCGCGCGCGGTTGAAACCGGCGAACTCCCGGCCCCGTCCCGCGAACACGACGCGTCCGTCGAACCGGCTCCGCTCCCCGGACAGATCGGACGACTCGATGACGAACTCCCTCCAGGAGCAGACGTCGGCCAGGACGAATCCGCGCACCTCCCGCGCCGGCCTGTGGGGTGGGACCTCGTCTTCGAGGGCGCATCGCGCGAACAGGGCGGCGTCGTCGGTGATGTTCACGACTCCCTCGCCGAGATGCATCAGATTCGTGTGGGTACGCGCGTCCCGGAAGGGGCGGAGCGTGACCCGGTCGTGCGTCAGGGTGATCCCCATCGGCGCGAAGTTGGGCCGGCCGTCCTCGCCGGTCGTCGAGACGATCGTCTCCAGGATGGACCGGCCGTCACTCATCGCGCCGCCTTTCCATCCGGACCTCGACGTCGCCGACGCCCGGCAGGACGAACTTCCGCACGCGCACCACGGCCCGGCTGACGGGAAACCGCTCCATCACGACGTCCAGCACGCTCTTCGCCGCCGCCTCGATCAGCCGGAAGGAGCCGCTCTGAAGCCTCTCGCGGATCGCCTCGCAGACGCTCCGGTAGTCGACCGTGGCGGACAGATCGCCCGTCCGCGCGGCGCGCTCGAGATCCGCGTACAAATCGAGATCCACCGCCAGCGTCTGGCGATCGCGCCGCTCCTCCTCCGTCACGCCGATGTGGCAGAGGCACCGGACGTCGTGCAGCGACAGCCGATCCGGGCGTTCCCTCACCGCCGTCTCCTCGTCCCGGATCGACGGCGCGGCGCACCGGCCGAGGCCTCCGGCTCCGTGTAGGTCAGATAGCCCCAGTGCAGCGGCTCGCCCTGGATGTACTTCTTGCCCAGACGCCGGGCGATGTCCGCCTTCATCAGCTCCCTGCCGAGGTAGAAGGCGTGGCCGGGGTCGTCTACGCCGAGCCGGGGGAACAGATCGCGGATGTTGTCGTCCTTCTCGAACCGCTCGGAGTTGAATACGAAGATGGCATCTCCATCGGTCTCGATGCGGAAGTTCCGGTCCGTCACACGCTCCTGGAGCGCGCGCAGCTCGCCCTCGGTCGGGCGTGTGAGGCGGACGTCGCGCGTCGTCACCAGGCGCCCGTCGAATCCCTTCGGCAGCTGCCCGCGCCCCCGGGCGTGATACATCATCCGGCGTCCGCAATCGAGCTCAAGCACGCTCCCCAGCGCCCACGGCGCTACCTCCGTCGTCAGCGCGAAGCCGATGTCGAGCTCACTCATGATGCCGAGCAGCAGCGCGTTCACGCCCGTCGCGTCCGCGGACGTCAGCTCCGTCAGGTTCCCCACGCCCATGAGGAACGCGCAGTCCGGCAGCGCGCGGCGGGCCTCGCAGAACCGGCGGATCGATTCGGCGAAGCCGAAGTGGATCGGATCGAGCACCGCGTCGGCGATCGGGCCCGCGACTCCGCGATCCCGGGCCTCGCGGACGTTGCGGATCAGGGAGGGCACCCCCTCACCGTGATCCGGAATCACCACCGGGACGGCGCGCAGGCGCCCCGCCAGGTGCATGTTCCGCGAGTCGAGGCTGAGGAGGAACTCCGCACCCGCCTCGTCCCCCGAGAGCGCCTCGTTCTCGTTGAACGTGTCGATGCTGACCCGGTAGCCCCGATCCCTGAGCAGCCTCACGATGCGGCCCAGGTCTTTCACTGGGTGCTCCGGAGAGCATCCGAGATCGATGACGTCCGCCCCGGCGAGACGGTAGCGCCCGGCGGCCGTCAGGATGGCCTCGTCGTTCAGCGCGTGCACGTCGTTGATCTCGGCGAGGATCGTGAGCGCGTGCTCGCCGTCGGGGTCGTAGTGCACCGGAGAGCCGCCGAAGAACTCGGGCAGATCGCGCAGGTCCTTCGGCCCCTTCTCGAACGGCACGCCGAACGTCTCGCCCAGCGCGGCGGGATCGGCCTGGCAGAGCCCGGGCAGATAGACCATGCCGCCGTCGGGCCTCGACAGCGTCGTCTTCAGATAGTCGGTGGTCATGAGCGCGGCGACCTTGATGCGCAGCGTCTCGATCCGCCATGGGAAATCCGGCTTCAGCTCGGCGAGGATGCGTTGCAGCGCCTCCCTCGCCAGCTGTCCGGTGACGAACGTCCGGGGCGCGCGGCCGGCCGCGGCCGCCTCTACACCCATAGCCCACCGTGGACGTGCAGCACCGTGCCGGAGATGTAGGACGCCCGCTCCGAGATCAGGAACGAGACCGCCTCGGCGACCTCCTCCGGGCGCCCGAAGCGCCGCAGAGGGATGGCCTCGGCGAAGCGCGAGCGCTCCTCCGGATCCCAGGCGGTGTAGTTGTCGGTCTGCACGAACCCCGGGCTGACGGCGTTGACCCGCACCCCGCGCGGCCCTTCGGACCGCGCCATCGCGCGCGTGAGCATCATCAGCGCGCTCTTCGCGGCGAAGTAGGCCGGCGCCTCGAACGGCATGCCGGGCGACACCTCCGCGCTCAGCGCGCCGATGTTGACGATCGCGCCGGCCCCCCGTGCGCGCATCGTCTCCAGGACGGCCCGCGAGCACCAGAACGCGCTGGAGAGATTGCCGTCGATCATGAGGCGCCAGTCGTCGTCCGTCGTCTCCGCGAGAGGGCGCCTCAGCCAGGGGCCGACGTTGTTGACGAGCGCGTCGAGGTGGTTCAGCCGCTCGAGCGCGACCTCGACGAGCCGCGCGCACTCGCGGGCGGAGGTCAGGTCCGCGCGCACGGCGAAGCTCTCCGGGCTGATCGCGCGGAGTTCCTCGATCGTGCGCTCCGCCGCGGCCGCGTCGCCGACGTGGTTGACGGCGAGCGTGTACCCGTCCTGCGCGAGGCGCAGGGCGATCGCCCTGCCGATGCCGCGCGTCCCTCCCGTGACCAGTGCCGTGCGGGTCGTCATCGGATCGCTGCGTTCGATGGAAATGTCCGTTGCGTTCTGCAGCTTACCATGAACCCGCATGGGCCGGAAGCGGACGACCCGCCGGTGCGCGCGACGACAGGGCGCGCCGTACGAGCGACGCGCGCGACGCGAGCTCCCGCCGGCACGCGGCGGGCGACCGTCCCGCGACGATGAGGGTGCAGATCGGTTGTCCGCGCGCGATGCGCTCGGCCGCGAGCGGGCGATCGCGGCAGCCGAGGGATCTCAGAATCCCGGGATCGCAGGCGCGCACCTCACGGCGGGCGTAGAGGATGCCCTTGGCGACGTAAGGGGGTGCCCCTCGGCGCGGCGCGAGTGGGCCCTCCGGCAGGCGCCCCGAGAGCACGGCATCGAGGTGAAGGTCGAACAGGTTGCGTCCGCTGAGATCCTCCAGAACCTCCATCGACGCCGTGTAGCGCGGGTTCACCTCGATGAGCCGCGGCTCGCCTCCGTCGAGGACGAAATCGATCCCGTTCAGGCCCGCCAGGCCGAACTCGCCCGCCAGGGCTCCCGCCATCGATCGGATCCGGTCCAGCGCGCGGGGCGGAAGCAGGTCCGCAGCCGTTCCCACGATGTTTCCGCCGTACCGGTATCCGCCGCCCCCCAGCGCGCCGAATCCGACGATCTGCTCGCTCACGCCGAGGATCGCCGCGCGTCCGCGCGCCGCGACGAAAGCGGCGGAGAGGACCGGGCCGCGGACGAACCGCTGCAGGTAGTGGCCGCGCGGTCGGGGCTCGCCCGGACGGGCCTCGCGGACCTGCCGTCCCGAACCCGACCGCGCCGCCTTCCAGACGTAGCGCGCTCCGGGCTCCCGCGGCGCCCGCCGCGCCCGGGGCGCCGTCGGGGCGTGCGGGATCGACGCGCGTGAGAGAAACGGGAACAGCACGCGCGGGTCGCGCACGCGGCGCACCGTCTCCGCGCCGTTCCCCAGCAGGCTTCCGCGCGCGGCGAGGCGTCCGAGGATCGCGGGGCGGTTTTCGAGCCCGCCCGAGAACGCCACCGCCTCCCAGGACAGATCGAGGGCGGCGAGGCCGAGCGAGCGGATGCTCCTGGGAAGATCGAGATCGCGCGTGAGGGAGAGGATCCGGATGGGCGGCCGGGCGCGCGCGCCGCGGAGATCGGCGTCGCCAAAATAGTCCAGAACGATGAGACCGCCCGGCCAGGAGGCCCTCGCCGGCCGACTGGCCGCAGCGGATCGCGCCAGCGCCCGCGCGCTCACCCCGAGCAGGAGCAGCCGCGTCCCGCCCGGCCGGCGGAGCATCGTCAGCCCGCGGTCAGGATCTTTCCGGCGCGCTCGCGGGCCGCCCTGCTGTCGATCACCGGCGGCGTCTCCAACCGGATGAGATCCTGAAGCAGGGACGATTCGATGCGGAACTTCAGGCCGCCGATCGCCATGGCGCCGAGGCCAAAAACGCCGGGGACGATCTCCGATCCGTCGTCCTGGGGCTTGAGTCCCTCGATCCCGCCGGGGGGAACGGCGTTGACGTCCGCCACGATCTTGCGGCCCTTGAGCGAAATGACGGCGTCACGCGAGAGCAGACGCACCCCGGCGGCGCCGGTCGCGAGGATGACGTCAACCTCCGCCGCGAGGGAGGCGAGCGCTTTCTCGCCCGCGGCGACGCGCGGCTCGACCTCGGCCTGGAACAGCGCGGCGATCTGGCGCGCCGCGCCGGCCGCCGATTCCTGTCTGCGGGATGTCAGGACGACGCGGGCGCCGTCCCGTGCCGCCATGGCGGCCGCCGACTTTCCGACGCCGCCCGTGCCGGCGGCCACGAGCACGGTCCGATCGCGCAGACCGCCGAGGCCGGCGGTCGCGCTCAGGGCGCTCACCTTGGCGAGCAGCGCCGCCGCCGTGGTATAGCCCCCGCGCGGATCGATCATCAGCCCGACGCGGAACGGATCGAAGAGCGCCTCGCGCGCCGCGGCGAGCATTTCCTCCGAGGTCCCGAGATCGGAGCCGGTGAAGAAAATCGACGAGTGCCGCGCCCCCTTCGGACCGCGCGAGAACATGACGTCCTGAACCAGCCCCGTGACGGCCGACGCGGCCATCCCCGCGTACGGGATGACCGCGTCGAAGCCGGCGTCGTACGCCATGTTGATGTCGAACGGGCTGACGTGCGGATCCGAGGAGACGAGATACAGAAGGTTCTTTCTCTCCACGGACGGACCGCCTCAGGCGAACGGGTGCTTCGCCTTGTCCTTGCGCTCGGTCACGTGCTTGGCGGACGGCTCGTTCCGCATGGCGCGCGCGATCGATTCCTTCGTCGCCTTGTAGTTGTAGTCGTAGATCTTCTTGTTGTCCTTCGCTTCCCAGTGGATGAACACGCCGACGATGCAGACCAGGTTCTCCGCCTCCGCCTGCGGTATGATGCCGTCGGCGACGGAATCGGCCACCGCCTTCGCGACCGCGGCCTGCGCCGGTCCGAACATCTGCACCGCCTGGTTGGCGCCCTTGATCGTCACCTTGTTCATCATCAGGGTGGCCGGCTTCGCGAGCAGGTTCGGCTCGAGCACCGCCAGCAGGGCGGTGTGGCCCTGGTTCTGGTTGACGAGACCCTGGGCGAAGGCCGTGCCGACCGGTCCGTTCTTGGGGCCGATCAGGAGATCGATATGAGCGACCTCATTGCCGTCTCCGACGAGCGATTCACCGATGAGGATGTCTTTCATGCGGAGCCTCCTGCTGGAACGTTAGAGTGCGACGCGCCATGGCGGCGACGAATGAGGCCGCGCAGGCCCGCCGATCACGCCTTGCGATGGCTGAGAAACTGATGAACGGGAGAATTATTAGCACACCGTCCGGAGCGAGGTCAATGCGCGGACGCCGGGTCCTCGAGCGGAGTCCGTCCGTTCCGCGGCCGTACGGGCGGAGCGCCGGCGCGCTCCCCCTGCTTCTGGTCAGCGTGGCCGATCCCGACGAGGCGGCCGTGGCGCTCGCGGGCGGCGCCGACGTGCTGGACGTCAAGAACCCCCGCGAGGGATCGCTGGGCGCCTGCGAGCCCGCGACCCTGCGATCGATCGTCGCCGTCGCCCGATCGCGATCGTCCGTCCGCCGCGCTCCGGGGCCGCTGGCGGCTGCGGGCCGCGTGCCGGTGAGCGCCGCGCTGGGGGACGCCCCCGGCCTGCCCGGCACCCTCGCGCTGGCGGCTGCCGGCGCGGCGGCGTGCGGCGTCGACGTCGTCAAGGTCGGCGTGCGCGGCACGGCGAGCGAGATCGAGGCGATCGCGCTGATCCGCGCCGTGGCGCGGGCGGCCCGCTCGGTGTCGCCGGGGATTCTCGTCGTCGCGGGCGCGTATGCCGAGGGGGCGCGGATCGGGGCCCTGCCGCCGGAGGCGCTGCCGGACGTGGCCGAGGCGTCGGAGGCGGACGGCTGCCTCATCGACACGGCGACCAAGGACGGCGCGACCCTTCTGGATCACCTCGATCCGGCCGATCTGCGCCGCTTCGTCGGGGCGTGCCGCCGCCGCCGGCTCCTCTGCGCTCTGGCCGGCTCGATCGGACCGGAGGATCTCCCCATCCTGCTCAAGATCGGGCCGGACCTGATCGGCGCCCGCGCTTCCCTCTGCGATCGCGGCCGGCGCCGGGGCGCTCTGAGCGCCGGCCGTCTCGCCGCCTTCCGTCTCGCCATGCGCAACGGCGCCGGGCGCCGGCGCCTCTCCGTCTGATCGCGAAGCAGCCTCCCCACCGCCGCCGGACGCCTCCCGTCCAGGATCCAGGTCTCCGCGCCGGCCGGCATGAGCGAAGGGAAGAGGGGATCGACGACGCCGCGCCGCGCCAGCCGGAACGCCGACGCGCGATCCGGCACGCGGCCGGTCACGCCGGCGACGCTCTTGAGGAGCACCAGGCGCGCGGCGCCGATCCGGCCCGCGATGAACGCCGCGATCGAGTCGGAGGTCACGCGGAAGGTCTTCTGAAGCCGACGCTCCCCCTCGATGAGCGAGGAAGCGAGCAGGATCGGCAGCCTCCCCGCGCGGGCGGCGCGGGCGGCCTCGCCCGGATCGCGGACCGCCCGGGCGCGTGGCGAGAGGGCGGCGAGCAGCAGGCCGTATTGATCCATCGCGCGCAGAGCCATGTCGTGCGCCGCCGGCGCCGGCAGGCGGAGCCGGCGCCGTTCCGATCGGACGAGATCGGCGAACACGCCCCCGCCCGGCAGGACGAGGATCGGCCCGCGGACCGCCAGCCGCTCGAGCGCCGCCATGAGCGATCGGAGTCGTCGGCCGCGTCCGAGACTGCCGCCGACTTTGACGACCGCGTGCCAGCGCATGCGCGTCCGCGATCGCCGAGCCGTCACGCCCGCCCCGTCGCCCGGCTCACGCACGCGCGGCTCCGGCGCGCTCGCCCGCCAGGAGGAGCGCCAGCGCTGCGCTGGGCGCGGCCCGATCCCAGTTCTCCCCCGCCACCCCGGGGACGAGCGCCTGGAGACGCCTCGCCTCCCGCCCCGCGCGCGCGGCCGCATCGCGCGCGACGAAGGCGCCGGCCCCCGCGACGATGACCGGCCGCCCGGCCAGCTCCGGGTGGCGCGCGGCGACCTCCCCGAGCGCACCGGCGATCCGGTCGATCTGACGGCGCTCGAGGTGTTGCGCGATCGCCCCGATCTCCCGTCCGTCGAGATCGTCCGCGTCGGCGCAGACGAGCCGCGCGAGGCGCGCCGCCGCCTCGCGACGGCTGCGGCCGCGGCCGTCCGGCGTGGGAACCGTGTAATCGGCCGGCCCGATTCGGCCGAGGACGAGATAGGCGTCCGCCATGATGCAGAACTGCTCGCAGGCGATGCGGCACAGCCCGCCACGCAGCGGAACCGTCCCGGTGAGGCTCGACGGGGGTGTGCGCAGGGCGCCGGTGTAGACGAGCTCGCCCGTCATCAGCCGCCCGGTGTCGTCCCGCGCGGCGGGGGCCGGCCCCTCCGGGCCGATCGGGATGATGTCGGTCGTCGTGCTCCCGACGTCGATGAGGATCGACGGACCGGCCCGGCCTGCGACGAGGTGCGCGGTGGCGGCCCAGTTCGCCGCCGCCGCGATCATCGGCCTCTCCATCGCGATCCCGGGACCGATCAGATCCCCGTCCAGCGTGAAGACGCGGAAAGTCTCCTCCCCGAGCGCCTCGGCGCAGGCCCGCAGCACGCTCCGGACCCCCTCCGCCCGGGAGGGGAAAACATCCGACAGCTCGGCGGTCATCGTGACGGCGTGCCGGACGCCCGCAACGCCGCCGCGATCGGGATTCATCCAACCCGCGGCCGGTTCCGGGCGCTCCAGCATCGCCGACAGCCTCTCCGCGAGGGAGCCGGGCGCCTTCCAGATCTCGAACGGCTCGATCGCCGTCCGCAGCGCGCCGCGACCCTCCGAATCGAACGTGAGACGCGACTGCTTCAGATGGACGCCGCCGATGTCCCAGCCGAAGTATTCCGGCATGCTCGAATCCCGTCTGCGCGGGGCAGGCCCCCGCGCGATCCCGCGGTACGCATCCTGATCGTCCTGCCCGCCGTATCGTACCGGCATCTCCCATCGATCCGGAGCATGCGCGGGAGAGATGCGCCGAGAACGGCGGCCCGCAGCAGCCCCGCGAGGTTCGGTCGCAGGACGCGCCGCAGGCCCAGGTAGGATGTCGTGATGCGCGGGTTGATCTCGAGGACCACGGGTCCGGCCGGGCCCAGGATCAGATCGACGCCCAGGTAGCCGCGGCACCCGGGGGCCGCCCGCACGAGTGCCCGCACCGCGTCCCGGGCGATTCCCTCCGCCGCCTCTTCCATCGGATGGCGCCAGCCGGACTCTCCGCCGAGGTAGACGGGACGCCGTCCTCCGGCGATGCGCTGGCGGTTGAGGCCCAGCGGAACGATACCGGCGCTCGTGCCGTCGAGACCCTCGCCGGCGAGCACCGAAACGCTCGCCGCGTCTCCCTCGATGAAATCCTGGGCGAGCAGGTCGGATCGGCCTGTGGCGCTCCGGACCGATTCCAACGCCGGCCCGATCGGATCGCCCCGGCCGATGATCGTCACGCCGAGGCTGCCGAAGCCGTCGCGCGGCTTCAGAACGAACGGGCGCTCCCGGCGGCGCAGCGCCGCGGCGGCCCCGGTCCGCCGCAGGAGGACGGTGCGAGGCGTCGGGATCCCCGCGGCGCGCAGGATCCGATCGAGCCGCCATTTGTCGGCGGCGAGCCGCACGGCGGACGAGGACGGTCCGAGAAGGAGACGTCCTGCCCGCTCGACCACCCGGCAGAGGCGCGCCAGCAGCCCTCCCCCCTCCGGCGCGATGAGGAGGACCGCGTCGACCTCGCGAGCGAGAGCGCGGAGGCGCGCCGCGCGTCGCCCGCCGGGATCGACCTGCCGCAGCCGCGGATGAGCCGGCACGGCGTGCTCGCGGCGGCGGAGGAGGACGATCCGCACTCCGCGCAGGGCGAGCAGATCGGCCAGGAGGGCGTCCCGCATGGCGCGTCCCTCGCCGATCAGTCCGGCGGGACACTCCGCGCCGGGAACCGAGGTGAGGTGCTCCATCAGGAGGATCGTCATGACAGAATCTCCGGGCCGGCGACGCGGCCCGCGCTGCGTCCCGGAGGGGAGGCGGGGGTGCGGATTATACCCGTGATCGATCTGCGCGGAGGGCGCGCGGTCACCGGCGCCGGGGGCGAGCGGCGGACCTATCGTCCCGTACGATCCCGCCTTTTCGATCGGGGCGGCGGCGACCCCGCCGACCCGCTCGCGCTGGTGAGCGTCTATCGCCGGGAAATCGGCGCGACGTGGATCTACGTGGCCGATCTCGATCGGATCGAGGATACGGGCGCGAACGACGATCGCGTCGCCGCGATGCTCGACGCCGATCCCGGGCTGCGCCTCATCCTGGACGCAGGAGCCCGCCGGGCCGGTGGGATCCCCGGCGCGCCCGCCGCGGCGCGGATCGATCCGATCGTGGCGACCGAGACGCTCGACTCCCTCGCGGCGCTCGAGCCGGCCGGCCCCGCGGGGGATCGGGCGATCCTGGGCGTCGACTTGGCGGCGACCGGCCTCGTGGCGCGCGCCCCCGACATCGCGCGCATGGAGGAACGGGACCTGCTCCGCGAGGCGGAGCGCCGCGGTTTCCGGCGCGCGCTGCTGCTCGCCCTGGCCCGCGTCGGCACGTACGCGGGCCCGCCTCGTGAGCGGCTCCGGCGGCTGCGGGATGCCGCTCCGGGGATGGAGCTGCTCGCCGGCGGCGGCGTCAGGGGGATCGACGACCTGATCTTTCTGCGGGAGTGCGGATTCGCCGGCGCGCTCCTGGCGAGCGCGCTGCACGACGGGCGGATTGCGCCATCCGCTCTGCGCGACGCGGGCTTCTGCGCCGCAGTTTGATCTCGGGCGGCTGATCGCGCAGGGATCGTTCTCAGAGATCCTCGACGCTGGAAGCGGGAAGGCGCGGCGCGACCTGGATCGACTGGAAGCGGCGCACGATCACCTGTCCGCTCGGCATTCCCTTCCGCTTGTGCACGTGCTTGCGCTGCGTGTAGTGCACCTCGGCCTTCGTCTCCGATCGGGCGCCGCTGTAGAAGGCCGCGATACCGGCCGCGGCGCGCAGCGTCTCCTGGGGAAGCTTCTTCAGACGCCGTGGGTTCCGCACGATGACGTGGGCGCCCGGTTGCCCGGCCGCGTGCAGCCAGAAATCCCAGGGGGAGGCGACGCGGAATGTCAGCGTGTCGTTCTCGTCGCCGCTCTTGCCGACCAGGATGTCGAACCCCTCGCGGGTGGAGTGGCGCCTCACGCGCGCCGGCATCTCCTTCTTCGACGAGGGCCTCCCCGGCTTCGCCGTCCGGGGAGCGTGGACGAGGCCGAGACGCGCCATTTCCTCCCGGATGGAGTCCAGGTCGTCGGAACCGCTCACGGCGCGAGCCCGTTCGGCGAGCGTCCGCCAGGCCGAGAGCCGCTCCCTCGCCGCGTCGAGACGCCGGGATATGATCGCGAATCCCCGTTTCCCCTTTTTGTAGCGGGCGAAGAGGGCGCCGGCGTTGTCCTGCAGCGACTGCGCCCGATCGATCGGCACGCGGAGCATCCCGCCCGCCGTATCGTACGGATCGGGGACGATCGCGGCGTCATCCTCGACGCGCGCCGATGAGAGCCCGGCCAGCAGCGCTTCGGCCCGCTCCCGATCGCGATCGCACTCGCGCGCGCGATCTCGATCGCGCTCCAGCTTGCCGATCAGGGTTCGGAGCCGCCGGATCTCCCCTGCGGCGAGCGCCTCGTGATGCGCGCGGTCCGCCAGGAAGTCGCGCAGACGTTCGACGAGGCCCAGTCCTTCGGCCGTCGCGCGCGACGGGCTCGCGCAGGCCGACGCGTGATAACGCCCTCCCCCCGCCTTCGACTCGAGGGGCAGGGCCGAGACGACGAGGTCATGGCGACCGACGGCGTCCCCTTCGCGCATCTCACCCAGCGGCTTGCGCGAGTAGATCGCCGGCGCCCAGGCCCCGCCCGCAGCCGCTTCGAGGATCGCCTCCAGACCGCGCCACGCACCCTCCGCGTCTCCGGCGGCCGCGTCCCGGATCTCGCCGGCCAGGACGGGGCTCAACGGTTCGAGAAAGGAGGCCGGATCGGGGAAGCGCTCCCGGATCGCCGGCAGCGCCCGCCCCCCCGCGGGGATCCCTTCGTAGTCGTCCCGGCCGGGAGGCCCCTCGTAGCGGGCTCCGGTGACCGGGGCGCGGAACGCGCTCTTGAGCGAGCGGGCGTGCGCCAGGATCGAACCGGTCCCGTCGAGGCAGTAGAGGTTCGCCGAACGCCCGAGCAGCTCCACCACGAGCCGCCGCTCGCGAGCCTCCCCGGCGCCGGACGGGACGGTGAATCGCAGCGTGACGACGCGATCCCAGTCCCGCTGCTCGATGCCGCGCAGCACGGCCCCGCCGATCTCCGCGTCGAGAACCGCGGCGAACGGGTCCGCCGGCGACTCGCGTTGCCGGCCTGCCTCGGGCCCGAGCAGGTGCATGCGGGGCAGGTCGGGCCGCACGGAGATCAGGAGGTTGTCGCGACGGGGGGTTGCGAAACGGAGCAGATAGCGCTTCCGGCCGAGGTACGCGACGCGCTGCAGCTCCTGTTCGAGGAGCCGCGAGGCGGTCTCGCCGACCACGGCGCGCAGGAGAAACAGGTCCATCGCCCTGGGGGGCGAGCGCTCAGCGTTCCCGAACCTGCTTGATGCCGCGGGAGAGCGCCTTGTCGACGCGGGCCTCGATCTCGGTGGGAGTGGCCTTCTCGACCTCCGCGATCTCGCTCACGATGAGATAGCGGGCCTTGTCGAGCATCCGGCGCTCGCGGTACGAGAGCGTTTTCTGAAGGGCGAGGTGGCTGAGGCTCTTGAAGACGAGCGCCACTTCGGTGATCGACCCGGTCCTCATCTTGTCCGAATTCTCCTGGAAGCGGCCCTTCCAGTCGTCATAAATCTTGATGCGCTGATCCTTGAGGACGTCGAAGACCTGGTCGATCTCCCTCCTGTTGATCACGCGGCGCAAGCCCACGTTGTCGGCGTTGCTGCGCGGCACCATCACCGTGCTGTCATTGGAGACGATGCGCAGGGACAGGAACTCCTCCTCCCGGTCGCCCGTCGCTCGCTTCTCGATGCGCTCGATGATCCCGAGACCATGGTTGGGGTACACGACTTTGTCGCCGATCTTGAATCCCAATGCTGCCTCCGCAAGAAAACGGACTCCGCTGTGGGGCGGGTGCGAGGTCAGGAAGTAGGTGCAAATTCTAACAGAAAACTGGCTCCAGGTCAATGCGAGGGCCCGAAGAGCGCTAGAATACGGGCCTTTCAGAGGATCTGACCATGATCCGCGTGGGACCCGCCGGGTGGGATTATCGGGATTGGGAGGGGATCGTCTACCCCGCGCCCCGCCCGCGCGGTTTCGACCGGCTCGGGTTCATCGCCGGCCTCTTCGACGCCGTGGAGATCAACGCCACCTTCTATCGGCATCCCGATCCCCGGCAGACGGCCTCGTGGGCGCGGCGCGTGAGCGACCGCGCCGATTTCCGGTTCACGGCGAAGCTGCATCGCTCCCTCACGCACCCCCCGGGTCGCGAGGCGGGCGCCGGAGGCCCCCCCGCGCCGTCCGTCGATCCGTCGATGGATTCGACGGACGCAACCGTCTCCGCCGCGAGTTACAGAAACGGCATCGCGCCGCTCGCCGCTGCGGGCCGTCTGCTCGCCGTCCTGATGCAGTTTCCCCAGTCGTTCGATCACCGGACGAGGCACCGGGATCACGTCGAGTCGCTGGCCGGATTGCTTCGCGGCCTCCCGCTCGTGGCGGAGTTCCGGCATCGCAGCTGGGATCGTCCCGAGGTGCTCGAGCACCTGCGCCGCCTGGGGATCGGATTCTGCAACATCGATCAGCCGGATCTCGGGTCGACGATGCCGCCCACCGGCCACGTCACCTCGCCGATCGCCTACGTGAGGCTGCACGGGCGGAACGCCGCCAACTGGTTTCGGCGATCCGCGCGTCCCTTCGAGCGCTACGACTACCTCTACACGATGGAGGAGCTCGAGCCGTGGATCGCCCGGGTCGAGGAGATGGCGAAGTCCGCCGAGCAGGTCGTCATCATCGCCAACAACCACTACCGGGGCAAGGGACCGGCCAACGGACTGATGGTGAAATCGGCCCTGACCGGGAGTCGCGTGAAGGCCCCGGCGCGGCTCGTCGAGTCGTACCCCGCGCTCGAGGGGCGGGTGATCGCCGGGAGGCGGCCCCCCGCGCAGCGCCGGCTCTTTTAGGATCCGGCGCGGTCGAAGGTGGGCTCGGCGGCCACGTCGATCCGGTTGGCATCGACCGCGACCTCGCGGACCCGGTGGATTCTGCAATGGCCGCAGAGCGGAAGCCGATCCGTCTGCCGGTCGATGTAGAGCCTGCGAGTCTCCCGGGCGACGGGGCCGTTCCAGACTCCTTCGATGCCGCCATGCGCCACGTTGCCGAGCACCTGGCTGCGGGCGTAATCCACGCAGCACAGCACCATGTCGCCGTTGAACAGGATGTAGGCCTGCCGGAACGGCCTCGGACAGTCGTCGTACAGATCCATCGTCCCATCCGGGCTGAGATCGGCGGCGTCCTCGATGTGTCCGCCGCGGTTCTCCAGCATCGTGTACCTCGAGGCGACGCCCCGCTCCCCCCAGAACCGGACCGCCGCGCGCACGTCGATCAGCGCGGTGTCCACCATCGTCACCCAGAGCCTGGGCCGCTCCTGGCGGCGCCGGCGCTGCAGCTCGCTGAACGTTAGCACGTTCGTGATCGTGCGCTCGAGATTCATGTTGCCGCGCATCGTGCGGGCGTAGGCCTCCGGGTCGACCCCCTGCACGGAGACCGTCAGCTCGTGCAGGCCCTCCCTGAGATCGAGCAGATCCTCCGCTCGTTCGCGGGTCAGATAGTGCCCGTTCGTCGTGAGGACGACGCGCGCCTGGGGAACCCGGCGGTTGATCTCGCGGATCCTCGCCGCGATGTCCGGATCGAGGAGCGGCTCGTTCATCAGGTACGGGCTGATCCGGCGGACGTCGTGACGGGCCGCTTCATCCAGGATGCGGCCGAACAGATCCGCGGACATGCGACCGTGGGGCTGTGTTCCATGGGTGGCCCCGTACGGGCAGAAGATGCAGTCGGCGTTGCAGCCGGTGGTCGTCTGGATCTGAAGGACGCGGGGGAATTCGGGCACGGGACGCCGCGTGAGCCGGTTCCTGAGGCGCACGAGCGGGCCGTCCCCGTCCCGATCGATGTAATAGCGCTTGATCCGGGGCAGCTTCATGACACGACACCGATGGAACGATAGACGGCCTCGGTCTTCTCGACCATGCGATCCATCGCGAATTCGCGGACCCGGACCCGCGCGGCCTCGATCAGGCGCGCCCTGAGCGGGGCGTCCGTGGCCAGGATCACCATGGCCCGCGCCATCGCCGGGGCGTTCCGCGGCGGGACGAGCAGCGCGTGGCGCCCGTCCTCCGCGATCTCCTCGACTCCGTCCAGCGCCGTGGCGACGAGAGGGACGCCCGCGGCCATCGCCTCCTTCGGCACCGCTGGGGATCCCTCGCCGTAGGTCGACGGCAGGACCACGACGTCGAGGCCCGCGAACACGGAGGGCATGTCGTCGTGGAAGCCGGCGAACAGGATCTTATCCCCGACGCCCCGTCGCTTCGCGAGGGATTTCAGGGCCGCCTCCTGATCGCCCCGCCCGACGAGGACGAATCTCGCGTGTGCGAGCTCCGGAGCCGCCAGGGCGGCCGCCTCGATGAACAGGTCGAACCCCTTTTCGGCCGCGAGATGGCCGACCGCGCCGATGAGGAGCGCGTCGCCGCGGCCCGCGCCGACTCCCGCGAGCGACTGACGGAACCGCCGCCCCGCGCCCGCGGCGAAGCGTTCCATCTCGATCCCGGAGTGCACGACGTCGATCCGGCGCCCGTCCAGCCCCTGCGACACGAGGCGCCGCCGGACCGCCTCCGACACGGCGATGATCCGATCCACCCGGTAGCTGTACTTGATCCGGGCGAGGAGCCGGTTCTTGAGGGGAAACGACAGACGGCGCGCCGCGACGGCCGGCCGTTGCCCCGCGAACAGGCTCGCGAGGGTCCCGATGGTCACGGCGTGGGCCGTGTGATAGTGCATCAGATCGACCTTCTCCCTGCGGGCGATCTCTCCCAGTCGGCGCGCGGCCCCGACATGCAGTTCGCCGCGCATCCGAACCGCGAAGACGGGGAGGCCCGAGGCCGCGGCGCGCTCGAGCAGCGGACTGTCCGGCTGACCGGCGACCAGGCACCGGTGTCCTCGCCGCGCGAGCCCGCTCGCGAGCATCAGGGTCTGCGCCTCGCCTCCGCGCCAGTGCCGCTCCGTGTTGACGTGGAGGATGACCGCGCCCATCACGACACGGGCGGCGACTCCGGGGGCCGTTGTCCGGCGGCCGCCCGCGGGGCCCCTCCGACACCCGCCGCCTCGCGGTCCCCCCGGATCACGGCTGGCTCTCCTCCTCCTTCTTCCGGCGGTGCGCATCCCGGGCGAGCGCCTGCTCGGCCTTCTTGATCAGACCGTCCTGCGGTGCCTCCCGGGCCAGCCGGTCGAAGAACGCCTCCGCCTCCGTGCGTCTGCCGATCTTCAGGAGACAGACGCCGAGATCGAAGAGGACCTGGGGCGTCTCTTCGAATCGGGGGTACTGGATGAGGATGTTGCGGTAGCGATCGATGGCCGCGTTCCAGGCCTTCCGGCGCTGGTAGAAGCGGCCCACCAGCCGCTCGTGCTCGGCCAGCTGCCCGTAGCAATCCTGGATCTTCCGCCGCGCCTTCTCCACGTAGAGGCTGTCGGGGAAAACGCTCTCCACCTTCCGGAACTCGTCGATCGCCTTGAGCGTCAGGGCCTGGTCGCGATCCGGGGCGAGGACCTGCTCGTAGAGCGACATGGCGACCATGAATTGAGCATGATCCGCCCGCGGATGGTCGGGGAAGTAGGTGAGAAAGTTGCGATACCCGTTCAGTGCCTCACCGTAGTTCAGCAGGCCCCCATCCTTGAAGTAGGCGTCCGCGATGGCGAGCTGAATCTTCGGCAGCAGATCGCGATCGTCGGGAGGGACACGCGGCAACAGGCTCTGCAAAAGATTGCGCGCCGTGTAGTACTTTTTCTTTTCAATTTTCGCCAGCGCCTGCCGAAAAACCTCCTCCGGCGGTGCCATCTGGCTCTGCTTCTTCTTGCCCGTGCCGGCGCACCCCGCGGCCACGACCAGGACGACGAGGGCGGCCGCGATCGTCCGCGCCGGCGAGCTCCCCGGTCGGCCGGTCCGCGTCAAGCCAGCAGCCCCTTGAGCCGAGCCGGGAGCCGGCGCGGACGACCCCTGCGATCGACCACGGCATGGGTCGTCCGGCCGGTCGCGAGCAGCGACCCGTCGGACTCCCGCTCCACCCGGTAGGAAAAGGTGACGCGCGCGCCGCTGTGACCGGCGACGCTGGCGCGCACGCGCAGCAGATCGTCGTACCGGGCGGGGGCGTGGTAGGTGCAGGCCGCATCGATGACAGGCAGGAGAAGACCGTCGTCGTCCTCGAGCCTCGCGTAGGGCATGCCGCGTTCCCGCATCAGCTCGGTCCGGCCGATCTCGAACCACACGAAATGCGCCGTGTGATGGGCGACGCCCATGCGATCGACCTCCGGGTACCTCACCCGGATGCGCGCTCCTTCGTCGTGCGTCGCCAAGCCGCGACCTCGTCAGCGGCGCGGGGCCGCCTCGAGCAGGCTCGTCAGGTGACGCGCCCGGCCGGCAGGATCGTCGCCGCCAAAGACCGCGGATCCGGCCACGAAGATCTCGGCACCACGGCGCCGCAGCTCCACGATGTTGTCCGGTCCGACGCCACCGTCGACCTCGATGCGGATCGGGAGGCCCACCTCGTCGATCGACGCCCGCAGGGCGGTGACCTTGGGGAGAACGGACGGTATGAACCGCTGGCCGCCGAAGCCCGGATTGACCGACATCAACAGCACATAGTCGAGATCCGGCAGGATCTCGGCGATGGCGGTGAGTGGCGTCGCGGGATTGATCGCCACGCCGGCCGCGGCGCCGGAATCGCGGATCAGCTGCACCGTGCGATGAAGGTGCGGAACCGCCTCCTGGTGCACGGAGATCATGTCGGCCCCGGAGCGGATGAACGCCTCGACGTAGCGATCCGGCTCCTCGATCATCAGATGGACGTCCAGCGGAAGCCGCGTCACTCCGCGCACGCTCGCGACCACCGGCGGACCGATGGTGAGGTTCGGCACGAAATGACCGTCCATGATGTCCAGGTGGAGGAGACGGGCTCCGCCCGCTTCCGCGGCCGCGATCTGCTCTCCGAGCCTGGAGAAATCGGCGGAGAGGATCGAGGGCGCCAGGGCGGGCACGTCCGGCAGGCGCGCCGCGGAGCGAACCGGCCCCGAGCCCGCCGTCTTCGACGGTCCGGCCGACCGCGTCTTACCCATCCCCCGCGTCTCCCGTCGCGACGGTGAGGGTCACGAGATCTCCGTGCTGGATGCGGTACCCCGCCGGCGGGTTCTGCGCCACGATGGTGCCCGGCGGCGCCGGGTGGCCGGGGGCCGTTCTCAGAGGGCCCCGCCTCAGACCGGCGCGCGAGAGAAAGCGGGATACCTGCTCCTCCCTGCGGCCGACGAGGTCGGGCATGACGTAGGAGAGCGGACGGTCGCCGCGGCTCACCAGGAGCGAGATGCCGCGCTCGGGAATGCCCGAACTGCCCGGGTAGGGATCCTGGCCCACCACGAGGTTCTCACCCTCGCGCCGCGTGTAGACGTACACCTGCCCTCCGAGCCTCATCCCTTCCTGCTGCAGGGTGATCTGGGCCTTCCGGGCCGCGCCCCCGCGAAGATCCGGTATGGGAGTGATCTTGTCCCCGAGGCTGACCACGACCTTGACCTTGCGCTGCAGCTTGATGTCCGTCCCGGGCGCCGGGTCCTGGGCGATGATGTGCCCCTCCGGCACGCGGTCGTCGTTGCGCTGCGCCGCCTCCTCGAGAATGAGGCCCTGCTCGCGGAGCAGCGAGCGGGCCTCCTGGAGATTCCTGTCGGTCACGTCGGGGACCTGGACGACCCGGCCTGAGATCGAGTGACGGACCGTGTAATAGGCGCTGAAGGCGGCGATCACCGCGAGGAGGGCGCCCCACGCGGCGAGCTTCGTGGCGAGGATCAGCCCGCGCCGCACGCGATCGCGCGCCACCTGACCCCGGACGAACTCCATCCATCGATCAAAACGCGACACGCTCATGCTCCGATCCCGGGGCATGGTAGCACAGCGCCCGGAGCGCGCCAAAAGAAGCCGCGCCGCGCCGGCTCATCGACGCCGCAGGACGGCCGCGAAGAATCCGTCCAGATCGTCCCTGTGCGGCAGCGTCTCCAGGAACCCGTCCTCCGTCACCAGAGGATGCGCCGCGGCCGGGAGGCAAGTGCGCGCGTCGACGACCTCGGCCTCGCGGTGAGCGCGGGTCAGCTCCGCGATCCGCTCGCGCCCCTCCTCGGGCTCCAGGCTGCAGACGGCGTAGACGAGGCGGCCTCCCTTGTCCACGAGCGACCATCCCGCATCGAGCATGGCCTCCTGCTTGAGGGCGAACTCTCGGATCTGCGCCTCGCCGCGTCTCCACCGGATCTCGGGATGGCGCCGGATGATGCCGGTTCCCGAGCACGGGGCGTCGAGGAGGACGCGCTCGAACCGGCCGAGCAGCGCCGGCCGGCGTGCGTCCATGACGACGAAACGGAGCGCCGGGCTCCTCGAACGCTCCGCGTTCTCCCGCAGGAGCCGCAGCCTCGCCGCGGATCGATCGGCCGCGACGGGAAGCGGCGCGCCACGCGGCAGGGCCTCGGCGATCGCGAGAATCTTCCCTCCGGGCGCCGCGCAGAGATCGATCACGGGAGAGCCATCGGGGATCGGACGCAGCAGCTCGATGACCAACTGGGAGGCCTCGTCCTGGATGAAGAGCTCCCCGCCGCGGAAGCCGGCGCTGTGCTGGACGGCGCCGCGCAGGATCCGCAGAGCGCCGGAAAGGAGGCGCGACGGTTCCGCGTCGATTCCGTCCGCGCGCAGCCGGGCGATCCACGCATCGCGCCCGGCGCGGCCCGCGCGGATCCTCACGCTCGAGGGAGCCGGCCGGTTCATGGTCTCGAGAAGAGCCGCCGTACCGGACGTCCCGTAACGGCGCAGGAATCTCTCGACCAGAAAGCGGGGGAACGAGTGCTCCCGGGCGAGCCCATCGGCCGAGTCGTCCTGCGGACCGTCCGTCGCCCCGGTCGGCTCGATCGTCTCCTGGTCGCGGCACGCGGCGCGCAGGACGGCATTCGCAAACGCCGCCCGCGAGCGCCCCAGGCGCGAGCGCACGAGTCGCACGCCCTCGTCCACGGCGGCGGGAATTGGCACGCGCGTGAGATGGCGGATCTGGTAGAGCGACAGGCGGAGGGCGTTGCGGAGCGTCGGGTCGACGCGGTCGAGGGGACGGGATGCGTGCCGCGCGATGACGCGATCGAGAGCCGCGCGCCGCCTCAGGACGCCGTAGACGAGCTCGGTGGCCAGCCGGCGCTCCCGCTCGTCGAGCGAGGCCGGCAGGCGGGCCAGCAGGGAGTGCGAATGTCCCCGGCCCGTCTCCAGGACGTCGAGGATGCGCAGCGCCTCGGATCGTCCGTTGGTCTCACCGCGACCGCGCCGGACCAAAGGCGTCCCCCACGCGGACGTGACGGCCGTTCAGGGCGTCGCGCGCCGACATCGTCCGACTGCCGGGGAACCGCAGCTCGAGGATCCCCAGGCGCGAGTCCCCGCGGCACTGCACCACGATGCGCCGGTCGTCGGCGCGGAGTATGCGGCCCGGCCTTGACGCGCGGCGCCGTCGCACCAGGGGCTCGAAACTCACCTCGGCCCGCAGGATCTTCACAGTCGTGCCCTTCAGGTGGGTGAACGCCGTCGGCCACGGGTTGCAGCCGCGCACGAGACCCGCGATCGACTCCGCCGGCACGGACCAGTCGATGCATCCCTCCTCCTTCCTGAGTGGCGGGGCGAGCGTCGCTTCACTCTCGTTCTGACCGCGCGGCTCCAGCGCGCCCCGGCCGTGCTGCTCCAGGGTCTCCAGGAGAAGGTCGGCGCCGACGACCGCGAGACGCTCCGTCAGCTCGCCGGCCGTCTCCGTGAGCCCGATGGCGCACTCGCGCTGCAGCAGGATCCCGCCCGTATCGAGCCCCTGATCCATCTTCATCGTCGTCACGCCCGTGATCTTCTCCGCGTTCAGGATCGCGCGCGCGATCGGCGCGGCGCCGCGGTAGCGGGGAAGCAGCGATGCGTGCACGTTGATGCACCAGCGGGGAGGGAGCGCGAGGATCTCCGGCGGCAGAATGCGGCCGAAGGCGGCGACGACGATGGTCTCGGGCTCGAGCGCTGCGATCCGTTCCCGGAATCCCGGCTCGCCGAGAGAATCCGGTTGCAGCACGGTCAAGCCGAGGCGCTCCGCCTCGCTCTTGACCGGGGACGGCTCCGGGGGCGAGGAACGACGCCGGCGGGGCCGATCCGGCCGCGTCACGACGGAAACGATGTCGTGGCCGTCCTGATGGAGGGCCTTCAGGGAGGTCCTGGCGAACTTCGGCGTCCCCATGAAGACGATTCGCATCGGCCCATCGTCACGCGGGAACGAGATCCCAGTCCCCGGATCGCATACGCTTGTGGACCTTCTTCCTGATCAGCCTTCGTTTCAGACTGCTCAGATGCTCGATGAACAGGCGGCCGCGCAGATGATCGATCTCGTGGTTGAACGCGCGCGCGAGAAGGTCGCGCCCCTCGAGCGTGCGGACACGCCCATCGAGGTCCATCGCCTCGATGACGCAGTACTCGGGGCGCCTCACCTTCTCCGTGAATCCGGGCAGACTCAGGCATCCCTCCTCCTCGACGTACCCTCCGCTCGACTCCAGTATCCTCGGATTGATCAGGACGAGCACATCCTCCTTCTTCTCGCCGACGGAGAGGTCGATGACGGCGACCCTTCTCGTCACGCCGATCTGGTTCGCGGCCAGACCGACGCCCGGCGCCGCGTGCATGGTCTCGATCATGTCCTGAACGAGCCGCCGCAGATCGGGCGTGATCTCGCGGACCGGCTGGGATTCGGTCAGCAGAATGTCGTGCGGGTATCGGAGAATCGGGAGAACCGCCATGGGGCCCTGTTATGTACCACACGGCCTCCGGGGCGTCAAGAAACGCCAGTGATGACGCCCGTTTTGGGGGATCGTGTCAGCGGTCCTTGTCCTTCGGCTTGCCTGATGACGATCGATTCCTGGAAGAGCGATCGGACGATGAGGGCCTGGCGGACGATCGCTCGGAACGCGGCCTCGCGCGGTTTGCCGATGGCCGTCCGGATCGGGATCGGTCCCGATTCGCGGAAGGCCTCCCGGATCGGGATCGGTCCCGATTCGCGGAGGGTCTCCCGGATCGGGATCGGTCACGGTTGGCGGAGGGCCGGCCGGTCCGGCCTCGATGATTGTTGACGGAGGATCGGTCGGATCGGGACCGGTCACGGTTCGCCGACGGTCTCCCCGATCGGGATCGGGCCTTGTCGGCGTTCGGTCTGGAATCGCGCGCCCGGGGCGGCCGGTTCGCGTCCGGCCGCCTCGTCGGAGTCGATCGGGACCCGGCGCGCGGCCTGTCCCCCTCGTTCCTCCTGCGGGACGTGTTCGCCCGCGCGCCGGCGCCGCGGCTCCTCCCGTCCGATCGTTCGGCCTTCTCCTTCGCGACGGGCCTCGATCGGGATCGGTTGTTTCTGATGTTGCGCATCAGGCGATCGACGACGCGATCCCGGTCGTCGGCCGCGCGGTGGAGACGGGACGGAGGGGCGGGGGCGGCATCGGCGCGCTGCTTCCGGTCGCGGTCCGCCCGCTCCCCCCGTTCGGGGGCGGGGCGCCGCGAGCGGTGGTCGGGCGCGGCGTATCGAGAGGGCGCCTGGCGGCCGTCGCGTGAGCGAACGGCCGGACCGCGGGGAGCCGGGGCAGTCCGGACGCCGGGGACCCGGCCCCGCGCGTCGTCGCGGCGGATCGAGGGTCTCGGAGCGCGCTCCATCTTTCTGAACGGCACCCGATCGCCCGAGGCCGCCACGCCGGGAACCGCCTTGCGCGACTCGCGCACCCTGTGGATGAAGGTCCTGCGCTCCGTCTCATGGGAGGCGACCCGTCGGGGATCGAAGCGCGGCAACCCTCCCGTGATGACGACGTCCGTCCCGCGAGGCAGACGGTTTGCGCCGATCAGATCGCGGGCGCCGAGCCGGGAGCCGAAGACGCCCAGTTTGGCGAACCGCCACCCGCGCCCGCGCAGGTGATCGACGCGCACGTCGGCGTAGGACCCGAAGTACCGGTCATGGTAGACGGGATAGTTGTAGTAATTCAGAGGGCACCAGCCGATGTAGGACGACCCGACGGCGAAGGTGACCCAGGCCCCGCTCCAGCGCGATCCGGGGATCCAGATCCACCCGAGATCGACGACGTGATCCCAGCGGCCGTAATGATAGGGAGCCCAGCCCCAGGGATCGTAGGACACCCAGACCCAGCCGGTCGGATACCAGACCCAGCGGCCCTCGACGTAAGGCCCCCAGCCGCCGTGATACGCCGGGCGCCACACCCAGCCGTAGATGCCGTGGTGATGCCATCCTCCGTAGACCGACAGCTCCAGAACGAAGGGCCTCACCTCCGCGGGAACCTCTCTGCGGATCTCCTCGATCGGCTCGCTCCCTCCGCGACGGACATAAGCATCGATCCGCTCGTCGTGGAATCGATCGAACTCGTCCAGCCGCAGCGTGTTGAAGGGCCGGGGATCGCCCGGCCGGTCGCCCGCGCGCACGCTCGTCCTCTCGCCGCTGCGCACGAGGACCGACCCCTTGTCTCCGGAAATCTCGACGACTCCGCGGAATGCCGAGACCGTCGCCACGTCGCCCTCGGCGTCGATCCGGAACGATCCCTCAGACAGCAGGTAGACCGAACCGGCCCGCGTGTCGATCTGGAAGGCCGGCTCCGAGTCCCCGGCCTCCTGCGTGTCGATTCGCAGGCTCCCTTCGACCAGGGCGATCAGATTGGTGCTGCCATACCGATCGGCGACGTCGGAGAGGCTCTGGAACTCCGCGACCGTCGCTTCGTCCAGCCAGACGATCGCGCCGTCCGCGAGCTCGATCTCCATGCGGCCGTACCCGGTCGAGACACGATCGCCCGACTCCAGCGGATCGTTGACGACGGCCTCATCGATTGCGCCCTCCCGGAGCGACTGGAGGTTCGCCTCGCCCTGCACGTAGCGGACGCGGGCGTATGTCGCCCCGTACTCGGGATCGGCCGGATGCTCGGCCCGCGCCGGCCGCGCAACCCCGAGGCCGATGAGCAGAGTCGCGAGCGCTGTGAGACCTAAAACGCTTCGAATCGAATTGTCGCGCATGGCCACGATCCCGCCTTTCCGGACCCGCGGCCCACCGGGCCAGGATCCCCATCCCTGAAATAGCCAATTCCGTGCCATGCGCGACGCGGCGGACGATCGCTCCGTGCTCCGGAAAACGGCCGCTCCGGCTGAATATTCGCCGGGAGGCCGGGATCATGTCACCCGATGAGGATCCACCCGTCCTGATGTGAGGACATTCGACGGCCTCGCCGTGGCCACCATGCCGGAACGGTCCTATACTGGTCGGGATGTCGCATCCTGCCAGGCCCGCCGTCCGTCTGAAGGCGATCGCTCTCGCGGTTCTCGCGATCGGCGTCCTGCAGTCGCCGTCCGGCGAAGCCCGGAATCGAAAGGACGCGGAGGAGGAGTCGGATCGCCCTCGATTGCGCCTCGTCGCCGACAAGGCCGTCGGGTTCTCCCCCGTCGAGGTGGTGGTGACGGCCCGGCTCACGGGCATCGCTCCGGACGATTCGAACTTCTGTCACGCCGCCGTGACCTGGATCCGCATCGATCCGGCCCACACCGAAGACGAACCGCTGCGCGTACGCGAGAACCCGGCCTGCAGGCACCCGGATGACGAGAGCCGCGTGATCCTGTCCTACACAAAACGCTTCGTGCTGCGCCGGGTGGGGGTCCACATGATCCGGATGAGGATCGAGGGAAAGGACGGCCGGACGGTGGAGTCGGGGTACACGTCGATCCGGGTTCTCCGGGTCCAGTAGCCCGAAGTTCAGGGCTGCGGCTCGGCCTCCTCCTCGACCGGCGGCGGCTGTTGCTCCTGGGGCGGCGGCTGCTCCTGCGGCGGCGCATCCTCCCTCTTTCTGTCGGTCCTCTCCTGGATCCTGTCCCGGAGCCGGTCGAGAGCGCGTTGTTTGAGCTTCTCCTTGCCCTCCTCCCGCAGCTCGCGGAGCTGACTGCCGGTGTCGAAGCGGAACTTCGGCCCGGCGAGCGATCCGCTCAGATTGAAGGGCACCACCATACGGCCCTCCGCGTCGGTCAGCGCGCCGACCCTCTGGTTCTTCGCCGCCATGCCGGCCGTCGCCTCCGGCGAGAATCGCGCCCTCACGTCCAGATCGAGCGAGGCGTCCAGCCCGACCCATCCCGAGCCCGACAGATCGAGATCGGCCGAGTGCAGCTCGAGGTCCCGGGTGCGCGCCTTGCCTCCGCCGATCGCGAGCGTGCCGCGCAGATACTCGAAAGGCGTTTCGTCACGGCCGACGCCTTTTCCGCCCGCCAACTCCAGAAACGCCGCCACGTACTTCAGCACGCTGAACGACGCAAGCGTTCCTCCGGTCACCTCGAGGCGTCCCGTGCCGCCTGCGCTCGACAGGATCTGCTCCATGGCCAGCCCCGAGCTCTGCACGTCCAGATTCCCCGTGAGCCTTCCACGAAGGAGCCCCTGCAGCGAGCGATCGTAGGCGTTCAGGAGGGGATCGAGATCCACGTTCTCCAGCATGGCCGAGACCTTGTAGAGCGGGGACTCGCCCGTCAGATCGGCGCTGGCGGCGCCCACGAGCCTTCCCGCGTAGAACCCGGCCTTCAGATCCTGCAGGGCGAGAACGCCGTTCTCCAGCCCTCCCGACGTCTCGACATCCGTCAGGTCGAAGGTCTGAAAGCGCAGCTGGTCGACGTTCAGCGAGCCGCGCGCCCGCACCTGGTCGAACAGCCCCGTCGAGGCGCCGCCCGGCTTCCCCGCTCCGGGCTGGACGGCCGGCGCGGAAGGAGTCCCGCTGAAGGCCGCCAGGATCTCGTTGAGGTCGAGCGTCGGCGACGAGAGTTGGAAGCCGACTCGGGGACGGAGGAAATCCTGGACCTGCAGCTTCCCTTGGAGCGAGGAATCTCCGATGCGCGCGCCGAACTCCCGCCATTCCGCCCGATCGCCCTCGACTCGAAGCGTGCCGGTGATCCGCTCGAGCGGTTGCGTCATCGACGCGTCGGAGTAGCGCACTCCATTCAGGCGCACGGTCCCCTTGAAGTCGAGCGTCTCGGGCTTATCGAGCGGAACCTCGGCCGAGCCGTCCAGATCGAACTCTCCTCCCAGGTCGAGACCGGCGGGGCTCGCGATCCCCAGCCACGGCAGGAGCGCCGCCAGCTCTGCGGCCCGCAGCCCCTGCCCCTCCACGCGAGCCGACAGACGCGGCGATCCGCGCGGATCGAGAATCCGCGCACCCGCATTCAGCCGATTGCCCCCCATCTTCAGCGACAGATCGATCTCGGTCTCCTGATCGGCGCCCCAACCTTTCACGACAGCGTCGATCGGCCCGATGGTCGCCTTCGTCCGCGAGCCCGGCGCCACGGCGTCATCGAAGATGTGGAGTCTGGCGGATCGGACGACCGCCCGCTCCACCGCCACCTTGAGCGGGGTTCCGCCGCCCTTCTTTCCGGCCGGCGCGGCGTCCCCATCCGCGCGCGCCAGCAGGTCGTCGAAATTCCAACGCCCGCGTTCGTCCCGGATCAGGTTGAGGGCGGGAGCATGCAGAACGATCGAACGGATCGCCAACTCGCCGCGCAGCAGGGGGAGCAGCGCCACCCGGATCGAGAGGGATTCGGTCTTCATGGCGGTGGCATCCGGATACCGGGGCCCCTCGGAGACGGTGATTCCCTTCACCCGCAGCGCGGGGGACGGGAGGAGGCGCAGAGTGATCGTCCCCATCTTGATCGTCCGGCCCGTCGCCTGGCGCACCTTGTCGGCGATGAGAGGACGGTACTGATTGACGTCCAGAAGCCTCGGCAGCACCGCCGCGCCGGCGACGGCCAGCACGGCGAGGATGATCAGGACGATGAGGACGCGGCGCGTGGCGCGGGACAGTGGCATCGGACCCTCCGGGCGTCGGGCCGCCGCCGGGAGGCGCGGC